>JAQGIK010000176.1 GCA_028291265.1 Caulobacter sp.
GCGCGCAGGGGCGGCCAGCTCATCGCCGCCGCCGGGCTGGAGTTCGACCGGGCCTACGCCTCGGTCCTGACGCGGGCCATCCGCACCGGCGACATCGCGCTCCAGGCCGCCGGCCAGCTGTGGATCCCGATGACCAAGGACTGGCGCCTGAACGAGCGCCACTACGGCGGGCTGACCGGGCTGGACAAGGCCGAGACGGCCGCGCGTCACGGCGACGCGCAGGTCAAGGTATGGCGCCGCTCCTACGACACGCCGCCGCCGCCGCTGGCGGAGGGCGGCGAATACGATTTCGCCGCCGACCCGCGCTACAAGGGCGTCCAGCCCCCCGCCACCGAAAGCCTGAAGACCACGCTGGACCGGGTGGAGCCCTACTGGACCGCCGAGATCGCGCCGCACCTGAAGGCCGGCGAGACCGTGCTGGTGGCGGCGCACGGCAACAGTCTGCGGGCCATCGTCAAGCTGCTGTTCGATGTGCCCGACAGCGACATCGTCGGGGTCGAGATCCCGACCGGCAACCCGCTGGTCGTCGAGCTGGACGGGGACTTGAAGCCGACCTCGGCGCGGTATCTCGACACGGACCGCGCCCAGCCTTTGCCGGCGATCTGATGAGCGACGAGACCTTCATGCGGGCGGCCATCGCCGCGGCGAAGGTCAACCTCGGCAAGACCGCGCCCAACCCCGTGGTCGGCTGCGTGCTGGTGCGGGACGGCGTCGTCCTCGCCAGCGGGGCCACCGCCCCCGGCGGGCGGCCGCATGCCGAGGATCAGGCCCTGAAAGCCGCCGGCGGCGGCGCCGGCGCCACGGCCTATGTCACCCTGGAGCCCTGCGGCGCGCGGTCGTCGGGCGGGACCTCCTGTTCGCAGCTGCTCGTCGAGGCCGGCGTCGTGCGGGTGGTGGTGGCCTGTGACGATCCCTCGCCGTTCGCGGCGGGGCGCGGATCGGAGCGTCTGCGGGCGGCGGGGGTCACGGTCGAGACGGGTCTGCTGGCCGCCGAGGCCATGGCGGAGCTCGATTACGGGGCCTGGTTCCTGACCCAAAAGGTGTAAGGCGAAAGTTAAGCAAAATCGGGCATCTGTGGTCTCCCAAGGGGAGTTTGACGCGCATGATTGTCGCGCAGGCGTCCGGGCCGAGACGCCTGACGCAATCCGATGTCGATCTGATCTGCGCCCGCCATGACCGTCTGTGGTCGGGCCGGGGCGGCGGTGCGCGCGCCGTGTTCAGCTTCGCCGACCTGTCCGGACTGACCCTTTCGGGCCGCAATCTGTGCGACGCCGACTTCACCGGCGCCCAGCTGGGCGACGCGAAACTGGTCGGCGCCAAGCTCGACAATGCCAGCTTCTTCGGGGCCGACATGCAGGGCGCCGACTTCACCGACGCCTCGCTGCGCCGCGCCGACCTGCGCGGCTCCTGCCTGCGCGGCGCCAACCTGTCCGGCGCCGACATGTTCGAGGCCGACCTGCGCGAGGGGGCCATCGCCGCCGCCGACGCCGAGAAGGGCCTGCGCATCCTCGAACACCAGGTGCGCTCGGGCGACGCCCGCGGGGCCAACCTGTCGGGGGCCAACCTCGAACGCTCACGGCTGTCCGGCGTGGTGGCGGTCAAGGCCGACTTCAGCGACGCCATCCTCAAGGACGCCAAGCTGGTCCGCGCCAACCTCAAGCAATGCTCGCTGGGCGGGGCCGACCTGTCGGGGGCCGACCTCTCCGGCGCCGACCTTTCCGGCGCCGACCTGCACGACGCCATCCTGGTCGGGGCCAAGACCACCATGTGGAAGGTCGACGGGGCCGACCTCAAGGGCGCCCTGACCGACCAGGCGACCGGCACCGCCGTCGCCGACCTGCCCTATGAACAGATGATCCGCGACCACGCCCGCTGGTGCGAGAGCGCCGGCGCCGCCGGGGCGCCGTCGAAGTTCGACGCCGCCGACCTGCGGGCCCTGGGCTCGCTCAAGGGCCTCAACCTCACCGCCCTGTCGGGCCGGGCGGCGGTCTTCTACGGCCTCGACCTGGAAGGGGTGCAGCTGCAGGGCGCGCACCTGGAAGGCGCCGACCTGCGCAACTGCAATCTCCGCCGCGCCGACCTGCGCGGCGCGCGTCTGGCCGGGGCCAAGCTGTCGGGCTCCGACCTGCGCGAGGCCCAGCTCGGCCCGTTGATGATCGCCGCCCACCGCCTGCTGCCCGCCGACCTGAGCGGGGCCCTGCTGAAGGGGACGGATTTCGCCAGGGCCGACCTGCGCCAGGCGCGAATGGCCGGGGCCGACCTGTCGCGCGCCAACTTCACCAACGCCCATCTGAAGGGCGCGGACCTGAGCGACACGGTGCGAACCGGCGTGCGGGGACTGGACTGGAGTCCGCTAACCCCAAGTTGAGCGTAATATGCTTAACGCTTCGGCGCCCAATGTTCGATTAGTCTCCAGGACTTCTGATTCTGACCTTTCGGGGGAAAGGCCTTGGTGACTTTGACCAACACGCCGATGACCGGCCGGCGCCGCCTGACCCAGGCGGAGCTGGACATGATGATCGCGGCGCACGAGCGGTTCCTGGAGGGCAGGCCGGGGGGCAAGCGCGCCGCTCTGCGGTTCCTCAATCTGGCGGGGCTGGAGTTCTCCGGCCGCAACCTCGCCGACGCCGACCTGTCGGCCTCCATCCTCGACGGCGCGCGGATGATCCGCACCCGGATGGACCGCTGCAACCTGTTCGGCTCCGACCTGCGCAAGGCCAACCTGACCCAGGCCTCGCTGGTCCGGGCCGACCTGCGCGGCGCCTGCCTGCGCGGCGCCAACCTGACCCAGGCCGACCTCACCCAGGCCGACTTCCGCGAGGGCCAGATCGCCATTCCGCATCCGCAGAAGGGCCTCAACAGCCTGCGCCAGGAGCCGCGCATCGGCTCGGCCGACGAGGCCATCTTCACCGGCGCCACCCTGGACGGCTCGAAGCTGCACGGCGTCTCGGCCTTCGCGTCGGACTTCACAGACTGCTCGCTGAAGGGGGCCACCCTGACCGGGGCCAACCTCAAGGACGCCAACCTGGCCGGGGCCGACCTGGCCGGGGCCAGCGTCAGCAATTGCAACCTCGAGGGCGCCGACCTGTCGGGCGCGGTGCTGTCGGGGGTCGACACCTCGACGGCGAAGATGAGCGGGGCAAAGCTTGGCGGCTCGTTGGCAAGCCCGACACGCGAGGCGCTGACCGCCGCCGTCGTCGCCCTTGAAAAGATCAAGGCCAACCACGCCTGGTGCGAGACCGGCGGCAAGGAGGGCGCGCCCGCCAAGCTCGACGGCGCCGACCTGCGTCCGCTGGGCGAAACATTGAAGGGCATGCGGCTGACGGCGATGAGCGCCCGCGGCGCCTGCCTGGTCGGCATGAACCTGGCCGGAACGCAGCTGCAGGGCGCCAACCTCGAGGGCGCCGACCTGCGCGGGGTCAACCTGCAGCGGGCCGACCTGCGTGGCGCTAAGCTGACCGGGGCCAACATGACCAAGGCCGACCTGCGCGGGGCGGCCATCGGGGTGCTGCCGCTGGGCCCGGGCCGCGAGAACCCGGCGACGCTGAACCAGGCCCGCCTGCGCTACGCCCACGCCCAGGCCGCCGACCTGACCAGCGCCGTCCTCGACGGCGCCGACCTGCGCGGCGCCAACCTGACGGGGGCCACCCTGGTCTCGACCAGCTTCCGCGACACCGATCTTGGCCAAACGATCGGGATGGAAACGGCCTAGGGCAGCCTGCGCCGAACGTAGAGGATCGCCCCGACGATGCAGGCGGCGAACAGCGCTCCCTCGAGTCCAGGCGTGCCGATCCGGCTGATCGGGCCGAACGCCGCTTCGCCAAACAGCTTGCCGAGCGGCTGGAGGCTCAGGCGCGAGTCGGGAAACTGGCGGGCGAGGGCGTCGAGGCTGCCGGCCATCAGCCGTCCATTCATCGCGGTGATCGCCAGGCCGGCCAGACCGCCGAGCAGGGCGGCCGCGGCCAGCGCCCGGCCCGGCGAGACATAGCGGATCAGGCCGGCGGCCAGACCGGTCGCGCCGCCGAGGATCATGCCCTCGAGCCCGCCGGCGATCTGGTCGGGCGCCCGGCCGAACAGCAGGTTGAAGGCGTCGAGGCCGAGCAGCTTGACCACGGCCCCGATGACCATGCCGCCCACGGCGCCGCCGATCAGGCTCCAGTACCAGGGTCGGGCTTTCGGCAGATTGAAGGCGGCGATGCCGGCCCCGACCCCGAGACCGCCGGCCAGGCCGGTCAGCAGGCAGACGCTGACCATCACCGCCAGCACCGAGGACGAGCCCATGCCGGGCCCTTGAGACTGGGACGCGCCGGCAAAGCCGTAGAACAGTCCGCCGAACCCGCCCGCCGCCGCGCCGCCGCCGGCGCCGGCGGCCACGACCAGCAGGGCCTGACGCCAGGCCGGGACGGGCGTGATGACCGGGGCGAGCGAGGGGGAGATCGCCTCGTCCGCCGCCTCAAGCGGCGCGATGAAACGGTAGCCGTGCTTGGGCACGGTCTCGATGAAGCGCGGCCGGGCGGCGTCGTCGCCGAGCTGGCGGCGCAGGGTGCGGATGCACTGGGTCAGTGCCTCGTCGGTCACCGGCACGCCGCGCCAGACCTCCTCGAGGAAGCGGTCCTTGGAGACCAGCTTGCCGGCCTCGCGGACCAGCAGGGTCAGGGCGTCGAGATAGCGGGCGTTGAGCTCCACCGGCGCGCCGTCGCAGGTCAGCAGCCGGTCGTCGGGGTCGAGCTGGAAGCGGTCGAAGTGGAAGCGGCCGGCGGCCATGTCTGCGCCTTCAAGAAGAGCCGCGAGCCTTGCCCAAGGCGCGCGGCAGGGCAAGGGGCGCAGCACAGGCAAAGAAAAAGGGCGGCGCTGGGGACGCCGCCCTTTCCCTTCGTGAGGCCTGCCTTGGGGCTTAGGCGGCCTTGTCGGTCTCGATCAGGGTCGAGGCCGGGGTGGTGTTGATGGCCACGGTGCGCGGCTTCAGGGCTTCCGGAAGCTGGCGCTCCAGGCTGATGGCCAGCAGGCCATCGGCCAGGTTGGCGTCGGTGACGACCACATAGTCGGCGAGCTGGAAGCGGCGCTCGAAGTTGCGCTCGGCCAGGCCGCGGTGGAGGAACTTGCGGGCCTCGTCATTGGCAGCCTTGCGGCCAGTGACGGTCAGCAGGTTTTCCTTGACCTCGATGCTGAGCTCTTCAGGGCGGAAGCCGGCCACGGCGATCTCGACGCGGTAGGCGTCTTCACCGGTGCGCTCGATGTTGTAGGGGGGATAGCCGGCCTGGCTTTCCTGGGCGGCCGCCGAGTCCAGCAGGGTGGCGAGCCGGTCGAAGCCGACGACGGAGCGGTACAGGGGCGAAAAATCGATCGTACGCATAGGGAGTCACATCCTTCTTTGCATAAGCAAGGTTGCGGTTTGCCGGGCTCTTCGACGACCCGATTGGCCTCGTCTACGAACCCGTGAAGACCCGATGTCGGCGCCTTCGAGATGTGAATTGGTGAGGGCCCTGGGGCTTTTCAAGGGGTGGGGGAACGGGGTTTCGCTGACCCAAATGGAGGGCTAGGGTGCGCGCCTGTTTTCGGGGAGGACGGCATGCTGGATCGGCGCGCGGCACTGGTTCTGATGGGGGCCACGGCCTTGAGCGGCGGGACCGCCTTCGCCAAGGACAAGGTCGACGAGGCCCTCAAGGCCGCCATCGCCGGGCCGCAGCGCGGCGCCGCCCACATCGCCCGCGACCCGCATCGCCATCCCTACGACAGCCTGACCTTCTGGGGCCTGAAACCCAGACAGACGGTGATCGAGATCAGCCCGGGGAGCGGCTACTGGACCGAGATCCTCGCCCCCTACGCCAAGGCCACCGGCGGCGCCTACATCGCCGGCGTCGCCGACCTGTCCAATCCGACCCTGTCCGAGGGTGGCAGCAAGGCCCGGGCAGCGTTCGAGGCAAAGTATGCCGACAAGGCGGTGTTCGGCGACGTCGCCTATGCCAATTTCGGTCCGAAGTCGGCGCCGCTCGGCCCGCCCGGCTCGGCCGACCTGGTGATCACGGCCCGCAACGTCCACAACTGGCTGCGCGGCGGCATGCTCGACAAGGTGATGGCCGACTTCTTCGCGGTGCTGAAACCGGGCGGCCTGCTGGGCGTCGAGGAACACCGTTCCGACCCGCTGCCCCAGGCCGACGACGCCCCGACCGGCTACATGTCGACGGCGTTCGTGGTCGCGGCGGTCGAGAAGGCCGGCTTCAGGCTGGCGGCCAAGTCCGAGATCAACGCCAACCCCAAGGACGACAAGGATCACCCGTTCGGCGTCTGGACCCTGCCGCCGGTGCGGCAATCGGCCCCGAGCGGCCAGCCGGCCGACCCGGACTTCGACCACGCCCCCTTTGATTCTGTTGGGGAAAGCGACCGCATGACCCTTCGGTTCGTGAAGCCGAAGTAGCATCGGGTTTTTGACGCGGGCGCCCATAGCCGCTATGGGCAGTTCGCGAGCGCGGGGGCGATCCTTGAAGTGACGGTACGCATGCGTTCAGACCTCTTTCTTTTGTCGCGCCGGACTCTGCTGACCGGCGCAGCCGGCCTGGCGCTGGCCGGCTGCGGCAAGAAGAAAACCGAGGCTGTGAAGACCGACGCCGAGGCGGCCGGGATCGGCAAGATCGCCACCATCGGCGAGGCCGTGGCCGGCGATTGGCGCCCGGCCGCCGACAAGGCCCGCGACGCCTGGCGCCACCCGACCGAAAGCCTGACCTTCTGGGGTCTCAAACCGGGACAGACCGTGGTCGAGTTCTGGCCCGGGGCGGGCTGGTACACCGACATCCTGGCGCCGTTCCTGGACGCCACCGGCGGCAAGCTCTACGTCGCCAACCTCGAACCCACCGACCCGCAGGCGGCCGAGGTAATCGAGGCCTACAAGCGCAAGCTGACCGACAACCGGAAGGTCTACGGCGCTGTCGAACTGACCGCCTTCGGCCCGACCAGCGGCCCGGTGGCCCCGGCCGGAACCGCCGATCTGGTGCTGTTCCTGCGCAATCTGCACAACTGGATGGCCGCCGGCATCGCCGACAAGGCCTTCCGCGACGCCTTCGCCGCGCTGAAGCCCGGCGGCGTTCTGGGCATCGAGGAACATCGCGGCGTCCCGGGCGCTGTACAGGACCCGCTGGCCGCCGACGGCTATGTGCAACAGGACTATGCGATCCAGCTGGCCAAAGAGGCAGGATTCTTGCTCAGCGCCGACAGTGAGATCAACGCCAACCCGAAAGACGACAGAAAGCACCCCTTTGGGGTCTGGACCCTGCCGCCGACGCGCCTGTCGGCGCCCCGGGGGCAGCCGCCGAAGGCCGGTTTCGACCACGCCAAGTACGATGCGATCGGCGAGAGCGACCGCATGACCCTCAAGCTCGTGAAGCCTAAATGACCGTCAGCCGCCGCGTCCTCTTCTTCGCCCCCCTCCTGACCGTGCCGTTGTTCGCGCAGCAGGCGGTTGCGGCCACGCGTGAGACCGACGTCTCCAAGGTGTTCGTCTTCCTCGACAACTTCCTGCGCATGACGCCCGCCGAGCGGGCCCGACTGAAGGTCGATTTCTACCTGACCCAGAACGGCAACCCGCCCAAGGGCGTGCGCGCCTGGTGGATCGACAAGGACGGCACCCGCACCGACGTGCCGATCGCCGCCGACGGCCGGTTCGAGAAGGAGCCGAACCTCAAGCAGTTGGTCGATAAGTCGAAGATGGTCTTCGAGGGCCCCAACGCCGGTGGCTTCTCCGTCCGCATCGGCCTGGTCTGGGGCTCCAAGCCGGCCATCGAGATGGACGCCAAACAGGTGGCCAACTACCTCAACGACGCCAACGCCATCGTGAAGAAGGCGGCCGGCAAGTTCGGCATGGTCGCCCCCCGGATGGTCCAGGTGGCCTTCCCGGGCGGCGGTTCGGGCACGGCGGTGATGGCCGACGGCAAGACGGCCCCCCTGCCGATGTTCAAGGGCTCGCCCGCCTTCAACCCGACGGCCCAGGCCAGCGCGGCCAGGCTGCGCTTCGCCAAGGCGCCGTGGCGGATGGAGTTCGCCGGGCCCAAGCACGCCGGCGTGGTGTTCGGCTGACGTCGCGAAAGTGTCGCCCCCGTCACTTTTTTCGCCGATCTAAACGCTGTTCGCTTGCCCGGCGAGCCTGACAAAGCTATCGCTTGATCGCCAAAAAAATAGGGAGAGGCGGCATGAGCAATCTGCAAGAAGTTACTGATCGCGTGAGGGCCGCTGTGGGCGACGATTCCGGTCTCGGCAAGACCCTGAAGTTCGACCTCAAGGGCGACGGCTTCATCCACATCGACGGCGGCACGGTCACCAACGAAGACGCGCCGGCCGACCTGACCATGACCATTTCGCTGGCCGATCTGGTTGAAATGGGCGCCGGCAAGCTGGACGCCACCATGGCCTTCATGAGCGGCCGCCTGAAGCTGTCGGACATGGGTCTCGCCATGTCGCTGCAGCCGAAGATGGGCACCCTGTTCGCGCGCATGGCCTAGGCGCCGGACCGCAGTTTGAGTTTCGCGGGCGGCGCGGAGGGGGTGACCCTTCCGCGCCGCTTTGCTTTTTGCGCTTTGGCTGCTTTTCTGCAGCAGGGGAGCCGGGGGGCGATCCGCATGAGGCCTTCGATGACCACGACCCGCCGCGCCGCCCTGACGGGCCTGGCCGCCCTCCTGCCCATCAGTCTGGCCGGCGAAGCCTTCGCCAAGACCAAGCCCGGCATCGAGATCGGCAAGCTGTTTCCCTATCTCGACCTCTACCTGGGGATTCCGGCCGCCGACCGGACCAGGTTCACCATCGCCTACTTCTACAAGCTGGAGGCCGGCGGGCCGCTGACCATGACCCTGGTCGGCGCCGACGGGACGCGCACGCCGCTGCCGCTGGGCCCGGACGGGCGGGTGAACCGGCTGCCGACCCTGGCCGACATCAAGGCCAAGGCCAAGATCGAGATGGCCGCGCCGGACGGCTCGAAGTTCAAGGGCCAGCTGATGATGCTGGCCAAGACACCCCCGGCCGCGACGATGAGCGCCACCGACCTGGCCGCCGCCGTCAGCCAGTGCCAGCTGGCCATCAAGGCCAAGGCGGGGCTGATCGGCTTCGCGGCCCCCAAGATCAAGCGGGTGGTGCTGCACGGAGCCGGCTCGGGGACGGCCATCGACGCCAAGGGCGGATCGCGGCCGCTGCCGGTCACGGCCGGGGCGCCGAGCTATGATCCCGAGCTGATGCCGGGCATTGTCACCCTCAAGCTGGCGCGCGCGCCGAGCCGCATCGAACTCGACGAGCGCCCGAAGAAATGAACATCGACGCCCCCCTGCTCGACATCCCCGAGGCCCCGGTTCCGCCGGGCGGCGTCGCCGAGTGGTTCAAGGGGGCGGACGGGGCGCGGCTGCGGGGGGCGATCTTCACCCCGCCGGGCAAGGCCAGGGGCTCGGTGGTGCTCAGCCCCGGGCGCTCCGAGGTCATCGAGAAATACTATGAGGTGGTGGGCGAGCTGATGGCCCGCGGCTTCGTCGTCGTGGTCCATGACTGGCGCGGGCAGGGGCTGTCGCAGCGGATGCTGCCCGATCGGCTGAAGGGCCATGCGGTGGGGTTCGCCACCTTCGTGTCCGACTACGGAGCGCTGGTCGATCATTTCGCGGCGCGGATGCCGCAGCCCTGGCTGGCGCTGGGCCATTCGATGGGCGGCTGCCTGACCACCCTGGCCCTGGCCCAGGGTCAGGCCAAACGGTTCGTCGGCGCCTTCCTGTCGGCCCCGATGATGGGGCTGCAGACGCCGGGCCGGCCCAAGGCCCCGACCCGGGCCCTGGCCTGGCTGATGGCCCGCTTGCAAGGAGCAAGCTACATCCTGGGCCAGCCCGGCGACCCGCACGGCGGGACCTTCGACGGCAACATCCTGACCCATGACGGCGGCCGCTATGCGCGGACCCTGGCGCAGCTGGCGGCCTGTCCCGAGATGCGGCTGGGGGCCGGCACCTGGAGCTGGCTCGACTTCGCCTTCAGCGCCTCGGCCTGGCTGAAGCGGGCGCCGCAGGTGGCGGCGCTGGACCTTCCGGTGCTGGTCCTGGGGGCGGGCCTCGAGGCCCTGGTCGACAACGACGACCAGCAGATCATCGTCGGGCGCATGCCCCACGCCGAATGGCGCAAGATCCCCGGCGCCTACCACGAGCTCTTCCAGGAAACAGACGACATCCGCGCCCAGGTCTGGGCGGCGTTCGACGGCTTCGTGGACCCGTTGATTCCGAAGGTTTAGTGGGCTGACCGCTTCAGCGTAACCAACGCCGCCTCGAGGCAGGCGCGGTCTCCGGCGAAGGCGAACTGGCCGCCGTCGGTCCGGGCGGGCGAACCGTCCCATTGGGTGACGATGCCGCCGGCCCCTTCGATGACCGGGATCACCGCCTCGACGTCCCAGACCTTCAGGCCGGTGTCGAGGGCCAGGTCGATCTTGCCCATGGCGACCATGGCGTAGCCGTAGGCGTCGAGGCCGAGGCGGGCCAGTTTGGCGGTGGCCCGGACCTGGGTCCAGGAGCCGAGCTCGGGGCCGGTCAGGATGGCCGGGTCGGTGGTGCAGATGATGGCCTCGGTCAGCTTGGGACAGGGGCGCACGCGGATCGGCGTGGACTTGCCGCGCGACATCAGGCGCGAGCCGGTGGCCGCGCCGCCGATGTAGAGTTCGCCGATGTAGGGCTGGCCGATGGAGCCGAGGACCGGGCGGCCCTCGTGGCGCAGGCCGATCAGGGTGGTCCACAGCGGCAGACCGGCGATAAAGGCGCGGGTGCCGTCGACGGGGTCGTGCACCCAGACGAACTCGGCGTGGACGTTCTCCTCGCCGTACTCCTCGCCGACGATGCCGTGGCCCGGGTAGCGGTCGTTGATCAAGGCGCGGATGGCGCGCTCGGCGGCCTTGTCGGCCTCGGTGACGGGGTCGAACACCGTGCCGGGCGGCCCGGCCAGGCCCTTGTCCTCAAGCCCGTGGTCGGCCCGGAACAGCGGCAGGATGGCGCCGGCGGAGGCGCGGTTGAGCTCGACAAGGAAGGCGTCGAGTTCGGCGAGCAGGGCAGGGGAGAGGGCCATGGCGGAGGGGTAAGACCGTCCGCGCTGACGGGCAACCGGGAAAGTTCCTCCTCCGGCGCGAAGCGACGGGGGAGGGGGACCGCCGGCCCGACTTTAGGGCCGGTGGTGGAGGGGGCAGCGCCGGCGGCGCAAGCAACCCCACAAACGCAGCTGTCAAAGCCGCGCCAGAACGCTCTTCAAATCGGATAGGCCGGTGCTGCCCCCTCCACCACCGCCTTCGGCGGCGGTCCCCCTCCCCCGTGCGCTTCGCGCCCGAAGGAGGAACCGGGAACTGCCAACTACTGCCGCGTATCGCCCGGGCGGCTGCCCGGCAGGCCTTCGGCGTCGTCGCGGGGCAGCATGCCGCCGTTGCCGACGTTGCCCAGCAGCTGTTCGAGGATGCTGATCTCGCGGCCGCGGGTCGGGGTCTTGCGGCCGTTGAACGACACCACCTTGCCGTCTTCCAGCTTGTAGGTGTTGACCGCCAGCACCTGTTCACTGCTGCCGTCGAACGACACGGCGACGACGTCGCGCTTGGCGACGCGCGGCTTGTAGAAGGCCACCCGGTCGGAAACCTGGGTCATGTAGAACCACAGGTTGGAGTCGCGGGCCGAGACCAGCTTGATCTCCTGCCCCGGCTGGGCGCCGTTGCTTTCGGTCAGCGAGGTCGCCGAGGGCGAACCCAGCTTGGTCATCACCGTCGACTTGGTGTCTTCCCCGACCTTGACGTCGGCGGGGTTGGACTCGACGACCTGGAAGCCGTTGTAGGTGGTCATCGGCGTACAGGCGCCGGTGGCCAGAACGACGGCGCTGGCGAACAGCGCGATGGCGGACTTGCGGATCAAAGCGGGTAACTCCGAGTGTGACCTTTGACCTATCGCCCGCGCGGGCTTAGTTCAATGCCCCGCTTTAGCCAGAAGGCGGGGCGAAATCGAGGCGGATATGTTCTTCAAACGGTTCAGGAAGGTCAGACCGGCGGTAATCGCCGGCGAAGCCCTCTATGCGGCCGCTGTCGCCCAGGCCCGCCGGCCGGGCCTCTACACCACCCTCGGCGTCCCCGACACGCGCGAAGGCCGGTTCGAACTCTACAGCCTGCACGTCATCCTGCTGCTCGACCGCCTGCGCGGCGGGGACGAGTACAGCGGCGAAACGAAGCAGGCCCTGATCGACCGCTTCACCAAGGGTCTCGACGACGCCTTCCGCGAACTGGGCGTCGGCGACACCGCCGTGCCCAAGCGGATCAAGAAGCTCGGCGAGGCGTTCTACGGCCGCGCCCGCTCGGCTGACCAGGCCTTCGCCACCCTGCCGGACGTGCGGCCCCTGCAGGCCCTGCTGGCCCGAACCCTCTACGAGGGCGACGACGCCAAAGCGGCCGGCATGGCCGACTATATTGTCCGGGCCCGCGACGACCTGGCCGCCCAGCCCACTGAGGAGCTGCTGGCGGGCGAGGTCCGTTGGCTGGAGGTCTGATGGATACGCCGCTCTGGTCCCACCCCGTCACCCTGGCCGACATCGGCCGGGGTCTCAAACCCGTCGAGCTGACCGCCGACGCGGCCACCCGCGTGGCCGTTGCCCGCGACCTGGGCCTCGAACGCCTCGATTCCCTGACCGCCCGGGTCAGCGCCCGGCCCTGGCTGGACGGAACCGAGATTCGCGGCTCACTGTCGGCCGACGTGACCCAGATCTGCAGCCTGTCGGGCGAGCCCTTCGAACAGACCCTGACCAGTGACTTTACCGTCCGCGCCGTGCCGGCCGGCAGCGACGCGGCCCCGAAGTCCGAATCGCTGGAGGTCGACATCGACCCGGAGGGCGACGATCCGCCCGACGTCCTCACTGCCGACAAGGTCGACCTGGCCGCCTATGTCGTCGAGCACCTGGCCCTCGAGGTCGATCCCTTTCCCCGCAAGCCGGGCGCGGTCTATGAACCGCCTGTGGAAGACAACGTCCTCTCGCCCTTCGCGGCCCTGGGCAAGCTGAAGCCTCGCGCGGAATGAGCCCCCACTTGCATCCCGCCCGCCCGGCGCTATCGTCCGGCCGCTTCGCCCACCGACCCTGTCCGGCCGGTCCCACCAAGGCGTCTCCGGGAGCCATAGGCCCGTTTTGTCTGAACCGCTGATCCTTTCCGTCGACGCCATGGGCGGCGATCACGGCCCGACCGTGGTGATCCCCGCCATCGCCATCGCCTCGCGCCAGATGGGCCCGGGCGTCCGCTTCCTGGTCCACGGCGACGAGGCGAAGATCGCCCCGGAGCTGGCCAAACTCCCGGCCGTCGCCGCCCTCTGCGAGGTCCGCCACACCGACAAGTTCATCGCCATGGACGCCAAGCCCGCCCAGGCCATGCGCCGCGGCAAGGGTTCCAGCCTGTGGAACGCCGTCCAGGCCGTGAAGGACGGCGAAGCCGCCGCCGCCGTCTCGGCCGGCAACACCGGCGCCCTGATGGCCGTCTCGATGCTGATCCTGCGGCTGGGCCCGGGCATCAACCGTCCGGCCCTGACCGCCAGCTGGCCGACTGCCGGCGGCATCACCACCGTCCTCGACGTCGGGGCCAACGTCAGCGCCGACGCCGAACAGCTGGTCGAGTTCGCCATCATGGGCGCCGCCTTCCACCACGCCATCCAGGGCGGCGGCCGCCCGACGGTCGGCCTGCTCAACGTCGGCTCCGAAGACCAGAAGGGCCACGAAGAGGTCCGCGAGGCCCATGCCCTGCTCAAGGCCACGGCCTTCGAGTTCGACTATCGTGGCTTCGTCGAGGGCGACGACATCGCCAAGGGCACGGTCAACGTCGTCGTCACCGACGGCTTCACCGGCAACATCCTCTTGAAGACGGCCGAGGGCGTCGTCCGCTTCATCGCCAGCGAGCTGCGCGGCGCCTTGAAGTCTTCGCCCATCAACATGCTGGGCGCCCTGCTGGCCACCGGCGGCCTCAAGAGCCTGCGGGCCAAGCTCGACCCGGGCTCGGCGAATGGCGCGCCGCTGCTGGGCCTCAACGGCATCGTCATCAAGAGCCACGGCTCGGCCAACGCTGAACACTATGCCTCCGCCGTCATCGTCGCCGCCGACCTGGCGCGCAGCGATTTCGCCGCCGAGATCGACCGCAGCGTCAAACAGCTGTCGGCCGCGTTGCTGGCCAAGCCGCTTACGGAGCCTGAAGTAAAGTGACCCAAGTGCTGCGTAGCGCGATCACCGGCGTCGGCGCCTATCTGCCGCCCGACATCGTCACCAACGAGGCCCTCTCGAAGATCGTCGACACCAGCGACGACTGGATCCGCGAACGCACCGGCATCCGCCAGCGCCACCGGGCCAGTGACGACCAGGCCGTCTCCGACCTCGCCGTCGAATCGGCGCTCAAGGCCCTGGCCGACGCCGGCAAGACACCGGCCGACATCGACCTGATCGTGGTGGCCACCACCACCGCCGACCTGACCTTTCCCGCCACCGCCGCCATCGTCCAGCGCAAGCTGGGCTGCCCGGTCGGCATCGCCTTCGACATCCAGGCCGTCTGCTCCGGCTTCGTCTACGCCCTGACCGTCGCCGACGGCTTCGTGGGTCGCGGCAACGCCAAATGCGCCCTGGTCATCGGGGCCGAGACCATGACCCGGCTGATGGACTGGACCGACCGCGGCACCTGCGTGCTGTTCGGCGACGGGGCCGGCGCCGTGGTGCTGGAGCCCGTGGAAGGCGACGGGACCAACACCGACCGCGGCCTGATCAGCTGGTCGCTGCGCTGCGACGGCACCAAGCAGGACCTGCTCTACGTCGACGGCGGCCCCTCGACGACCGGCACGGTCGGCAAGCTGCGCATGGCCGGCAACCAGGTGTTCAAGCACGCGGTCATCAACATTTCCGAATCGATCGAAACGGCGCTGGAAAAGGCGGGCCTGACCATCGCCGACGTCGACTGGTTCATCCCCCACCAGGCCAACGAACGCATCCTGCACGGCGTCGCCAAACGCCTGGGCCTCGACGAACACAAGGTCATCCAGACCGTCGGCGACCACGCCAACACCTCGGCCGCCTCCATCCCGCTGGCCCTGTCGACGGCCATCGACGACGGCCGCATCAAGCGCGGCGACCTGCTGCTGATGGAAGCCATGGGCGGCGGCCTGACCTGGGGCGCCTGCCTGGTTCGGCTCTGACGCTCAAGGGGGCGTTAGCCCCTGCTGCTCGCCGACATCAGGCGGGCGGTCGTCGCCTGGCAATCCTTGTCGGCGGCCAGTTTGCGCCACTGGACGCCGAGCGCCCGCCACTCCTCCGCCAGCAAGACATCGGTGGCGGCGGCGGCCCAGGCTTCGCAATCCTCGGCCTTCCGTGCGCAATGGGCGGGACTCATCATCCCGCAAGTCTGACAGTGCGGCGGATTGTCGCCGCTTAAGCAGATCAGCGGCGAGGCAGCAGAATTCGGCTCCAGATCGTTGACGTTGTTGGGATTTTTCCAAATCCCACACCCTGGGGTGTTGATCGAGGTTAGCGGCGCGACGTCAGGTCGTGACGCGGCGCAAGCCCGCCGGCTGTTCCGTTCGTCGCGCTCGCGCGTTCAAGCAGGGACCATCGTGTCGCCGGGCAGCCGCCGGGCGCGCGGTCGAGGCGCGACAAACGACATGCTCAACCCCTGGACCATGAAGATGGAGCAGTTTACCGCCTTCTCCGACATGGAGCGGGGGCGGCTCGACGAGCTCATCTCCGGAAAGTCAGGCCACTTCGCCCCCAAGGACGACATCATCGCCGACGGCTCCCATTCGGCGAACTGCCACCTGGTGCTCACCGGCCTGGCCTGTCGCTACAAGATGCTCCCCGATGGCAGCCGCCAGATCATGGCCTTCCTGATTCCCGGCGACCTGTGCGACGCCGAGATCTTCGTCCTCAAGACCATGGACCATGGTGTCGCCGCGGTGACCGAGGCGACTGCGGCCCTGATTCCGGGCGCGAAGATGCGGGAACTGCTGCGGGAAACCAGCAGCCTGGGTGAAGCGCTCTGGTGGGGGACGATGACCGACCTGGGGGTGCTGCGGGAACGGATCATCGACCACGGCCGCCGGACCGCCTACGTCCGCATCGCCCACCTCCTGTACGAGATGCTGGTCCGCTACCGGATGGTCGAGCTCACCGACGGCGACAGCTTCCGCTTCCCGATCACCCAGACCGACCTGGCCGACGCCACCGGCCTGACCCCGGTCCACGCCAACCGAACCCTTCGCAAGCTGCGCGCCGACGGCCTGGTCGACTTCACGGGCGGCGTCGTCACCGTTCTCGACCCGCCCCGCCTCAAGAAGGTGGCCCAGTTCAACGGCGAATACCTGCACCTCGACCGCGTCCACGCCGGCGCGCCCGTTGGCCAGCGGGCGGGGGATCTGGTGTAGGCGAGAAGGAACCGGTGTCTTCAATGACCCAACCTCTCCACACCCGCGCGGAACCCTTTGACGGCACGACGTTTTCGCGTCATGAACGCCATTAACGTTTGCTGGGAGGGGTCCCATGAAGGGCGCGACACTTACGCGCGCGGAACTGTGCGAAGCGGTCCACGAGGAAGTGGGCCTGACTCGGCAGGACTGCTCCGAACTGGTCGAACGCACGCTCGACCTGATGGCCGAGGCGCTGGAGCGTGACGAACAGGTCAAGCTCAGCGGTTTCGGCGTCTTCCAGGTCCGGGCCAAGCGCGCTCGCATGGGCCGCAATCCCAAGACCGGCGAGCCGGCCGAGATCGAGCCCCGCCGGGTCATCGGTTTCCGCGCCAGCCAGGTGATGAAGGCGCGAATCGACCGCGCCTTGGAAGGCTAGGCCCCGTTTGGCGAAGGGCCCCCACGCCTTCCGCACCATCTCGGAAGCGGCCGACGAGCTCGGCGCGCCCCAGCACGTCCTGCGTTTCTGGGAAACCAAGTTCACCTTCATCAGCCCGATGAAGCGGGCCGGCGGCCGCCGGTTCTACCGCCCGCAGGACATCGAGGTGCTGCGCGCCGTCCAGACCCTGCTGCACAGCGAGGGCTACACCATCAAGGGCGTGCAGAAGCTGCACAAGGACGGGGGCGTCAAACGCATCCTCGCCGTCGCCCGCGGCGAGGAGGGCCCCTCGCAAACCGACTCCGGCGACCTCGACCCGCCCACCGGCGACATGAGCGACGACGCCCGCCTGCGCCTGACCGACACCCTCACCGAGCTGGAAGCCATCAAGGCCCGGCTGGACGGGCTGTTGAAGCGCTGATCTTGTCGATACACAATGTGTATCGCATCTGGTATGGTCCTTTTGAAAGGATCACCCATGGCCCCCAAACCCACCTACGTCGTCAAGGCCGTGAACCTTCGGGTCCGCGAGGACATTCGCGACCTGATCGACCTTGCTGCCGACTCCCAGGGCCGTTCGCGATCGGACTTCATGATCGAAGCCTCTCGCCGTGCTGCGGAAGAAGCGCTCTTGGACAAGACCTTCTTCGGCGTCTCCGAGGAGGGCTACAATGCCATAGCGCAGATTTTTGACGGGCCACCGCAACCCAATGAGCGTCTACGCAAGATGCTGCGCCATAAGCCGGTCTGGGAACAAGAGTGACTGTCTCCCCGCCGGAGCCGCTTAATCTCGGGCACCGGACTGAGCAGTTCTCGTCGGGCGTTGCGGAGCTTGACGACTGGCTCCGCAAACGAGCGTTGCGCAATCAGGCGACGGGAGCGAGCCGAACCTTCGTTGTTGTCGAGAACGGTCTCGTCGTTGGCTACTATGCCACGGCTACGGGCGGTATCGCCGCGATAGAGGCCACGGGCCGCCTTCGCCGCAATATGCCCGATCCAATTCCGGTCGTGATTCTGGCCCGCCTCGCGGTTGCCGCGAGCCATCAAGGCCGGCGCATTGGCCTGAGTTTGCTGCACGACTGCGCCATGCGGGTCATGCGGATCGCGGACGAGGTGGGCGTTCGAGGGCTGGTCGTCCACGCCATCTCCGAGGACGCCTGCGCCTTCTACGAGGCTTGGGGTTTCCGCCGCTCTGGCCTCAGGCCGCTGACTTTGATGGCGACTTTGGCGGACCTGCACGGCAATCTTTGACGGCGCGATATTGCCCGTTGCCCGCGCCGGACCTCATCCCTATAAGGGCGCTCCTCCCTGTTTCGGAGCGTGGCGCAGCTTGGTAGCGCACTTGACTGGGGGTCAAGGGGTCGCAGGTTCAAATCCTGTCGCTCCGACCAGGGAGGCCTTCTTGCATTCGGTGGATCAGGTCCGGGGCCCGCCCGGTTCCTTGTTCATCCACGCCAGCAGCGGAAACAGCGGCAGGCCCCAGGCGACGCCGGCGACGGCGAAGAACAGCAGTTCCAGCAGGAAGTTCTTGGGCAGCAGGCCGTGCAGGCTGACCACGCCCATGGCGTAGAGCGCCAGGAAGACCAGGATCAGGACCGTCCCGATCATCTTCTTCAGTTTCGGATTCAACGAAAAACTCCCGCCGCTGTGGCCAGCGACGGGAGCCTTAGACCCTTGGACGCTGTTGCTCTAGGCGCGACGCCGGAAAATCAGGCCCCAGATGAACAGGATGAGCACCGCGCCGATGATGGCGGCGATCGCGCTGGACACCCAGCCCATGTAGTGGAACCCGAACAGATCGACGATCAGCCACTTGCCGACCAGGCCGCCGACCAGACCGGCCGCCAGGTTCATCAGCAGTCCATCGTTCCGCCGCAGGATTTTCTCGGCCACCCAGCCGGCGAAAATGCCGATCAGGATGGCGACGATCCAGTTTACTCCGACCATGTCTCTAGCTCCCTCCAGATGAGTTCCCGGGGTTAACTCCAGGTTGGAAGGGAGGTTCCTCTGAAGTCAGACATTGGTCAACGGCGCGGCAGTAACGCGCCAAGTCCGGTCAAAAGCAGAGCCGAGGCGGCCGCCGCGCCGAGCACCATCCAGAAGCTGGCTGCCGGCCAGCCGACCTGCGCCGCCAGCCACGGCGCCGCCAGCCCGCCGGCCAGCGCCGCCGCCGTACCGGTAAACGCCGACCGCCGACGCCCCGTCGCCAACGCCGCCAGGGCGCCGAGGACAAAGCTGATCAGCACAAGGCCGAAGAGGCCGGGCAGGGGCATGGGCGTGATCATGTACCAACCGGCGGTTCCCGTCATCCCACAGGCCTCACCACCCCCACCACCGTCATCCTAGGGCTTGTCCCTAGGATCCCGCCGTCCGCCAGCTCTCACGGTGGGGTGGAGGCGCGGCCGCGCCTCCAGGGTGTGGGCTTGTCGCGGTTGAACGCGGGATCCTGGGCACAAGGCCCAGGATGACGGAAGCGCGTGAGGGCGAACATCGGTGTGCAATGGCATCTGGACCCCATTGTATGCCAGGCGTAGGACCCCGCCCATGACGTCGTTCCTGCGTTCCGATCGCTCGACCGCCGTGGCCGTCTGGCTCGGTATCGTGGCGCTGTTCATCCTGGCCATGGTGGTGGTCGGCGGGGCCACCCGGCTGACCGGGTCGGGCCTCTCCATCACCGAGTGGAAGCCGATCATGGGCGCCCTGCCGCCGATGGGCGACGCCGCCTGGGCGCAGGCCTTCCACAAGTACCAGCAGATTCCGCAGTTCAAGCTGGTCAACGCCGACATGACCCTGGCCGACTTCAAGGGCATCTTCTGGTGGGAGTGGAGCCATCGGCTGCTCGGCCGCCTGGTCGGTCTGGTGTTCGCCATCCCCTTCGTCGTCTTCCTGATCCGCCGCCAGATTCCCCGCCGTCTGATCTGGCGCTGCGTAGGCCTGTTCGTCCTCGGCGGCCTGCAGGGCCTGGCCGGCTGGTGGATGGTGGCCAGCGGCCTCTCCGAACGCGTCTCGGTCGCCCCCGAGCGCCTCGGCCTGCACCTGGGCCTCGCCCTGATCCTCTTCGTCGCCGTCGTCTGGACGGCTCTCGACGCCTTCGCCGGCAAGCCGCGCCAGGCCAGCGTCACCCGCTGGCGGACCGGCGCCCTGGTCTTCCTCGCCGCCGTCTTCCTCCAGTGCCTGCTCGGCGCCCTGGTGGCCGGCACGGACGCCGGCTTCGTCTACAACGACTGGCCGCTGATGAACGGCCAGGCCTGGCCTCAGGACTATGCCGGCGCCGGTTTCTGGCAGACGCTGGCCCACAACCAGGCCTCGGTGCAGCTGCACCACCGCCTCGGCGCCTACGCCATCGCCCTGGCCACCGTCTTCGTCGTCGCCCTGGCCGGCCGCGGCCGTACCCTGAATTCAAATTCCAGGCAGGCAGCCTTCATCCTCGGCGGCGTCGTGCTGCTGCAGGTCCTGCTCGGCGTCGCCACCCTGATGCTGGTCGTCCCCCTCTGGCTCGGCGTCCTCCACCAGGCCGGCGCCGTCCTGCTGCTCGCCGCCGCCACCCTGTTCGCCTGGCGCGTCCGCCGGCTTTAGGAATCCCCGTCGGCGCCACCCACCCGGACCCGGCGTTCCACCGTCAAAAACACGGCAAGGTACGGCGCCCGACCCGTCGATATCCCGTCGCCACCACAGCGTAAAAAGAACAATTAAAACAATGTGGTAGTTCTGGCCTGGGGCGGCGCAAAATGCTAGAATGGTCCTGTTGGGCGCCTAGATCCCGACCCCGCCGACCGGCTCGGTCTCGAAATACGGCCCCATGTCCTTGATCAACGGTCGCCCTTTGGCGATGGCGGCCTGCACGGACGGCAGTTTCAGCGAGCCCTGGTGATCGGCCTGGGTCTTCCAGACCTCGGTGACCCAGAGGGCGTCGGCCTCCTTGGCGTCGCGGGCGACGATGTAGCTGAGGCAGCCGGGCATGCCGCCGGTCTCCGCCGTCAGGATGGCGATCAGGGCGTCGCGCTGGCCCGGGTGGGCGGTCATCTTGCCGATCAGGCCGTACATGCTCGTCACTGGGCGGGTCTCCTCGGCCACGGCGCCGCCGGCCAGCGCGACGGCGCTGACCGATCCGGCGACAAAGGCGCGTCGATTGGGGGTCATGGGACGAGATTAGGCGGCAAAAGCCGGGCAGGGGAGGTGAAAATGTCGCGGTATTATAATACCGTATCCGGAATAGTTATATTTTTCAATGTCATAACCCCATTTCGACGTCGTCACTACGGTTGACATCGTGCCTCCTGACCCGTACTAGCCCGCCCTCACGTCGGGGGCCGCTTGCTCCCGCCCGAACCGGAATTCGAACCCATGATGAAGACCACGGCTTCGCTGAAGCCCGCCGAGGTCGAGAAGAAGTGGATCGTGATCGATGCCGAGAACGCCGTCGTTGGCCGTCTCGCCTCGTTCATCGCCATGCGTCTTCGCGGCAAGCACCGTCCTGACTACACCCCGCACGTCGATTGCGGCGACTACGTCGTCGTCCTCAACGCCGACAAGGTGAAGTTCACCGGCCGCAAGCTGGACCAGAAGATCTACTACCGCCACACCGGCCACCCGGGCGGCATCAAGCAGATCACCGCCGGCAAGCAGCTGAACGGCCGCTTCCCCGAGCGCGTCCTGGAAAAGGCCGTCGAGCGCATGCTGCCCAAGGAAAGCCCCCTGGCTCGCGCCCAGATGACCCACCTGCGCATCTACAACGGCGGCGAACACCCGCACGAAGCGCAGAACCCCCAAACCATCGCGTTCAAAGAGATGAACGCCAAGAACGTGCGGAGCGCCTGATGGCCGAAGGTCTCGAAGCCCTGCAAGCCCTGTCCTCGTCGCCTGAAGCGGCGCCGGCGGAGCCCAAGATCGACAAGTTCGGCCGCGCCTACGCGACCGGCAAGCGCAAGAACGCCATCGCCCGCGTGTGGATCAAGCCCGGCAAGGGTTCGATCACCATCAACGGTCGCGACCAGGAGATCTACTTCGCTCGCCCGGTGCTGCGCATGATGCTGGCCCAGCCCTTCCAGGTCACCGACCGGGTCGGCCAGTTCGACGTCGTCGTCACCGTCGTTGGTTCGGGCCTCTCGGGCCAGGCCGGCGCCGTGCGTCACGGCGTCTCCAAGGCCCTGACCTACTACGAGCCGGGCCTGCGCACGCTCCTGAAGCCGCACGGCTTCCTGACCCGCGACAGCCGCGTCGTCGAGCGCAAGAAGTACGGCAAGGCCAAGGCCCGCCGTAGCTTCCAGTTCTCGAAGCGCTAGCCGCGCGAGGATCACTCCTTGTGAAAGGGCGCTTCGGGCAACCGAGGCGCCCTTTTTCTTTGTCTGATAGGATTTCGACGATGGCTCCGAAGATCTTCATCGATGGCGAAGCCGGCACCACCGGCCTGCAGATCCGCGAACGGCTGGAAGGCCGCCGCGACATCCAGCTCGTCTCGATCGATCCGGCCCGCCGCAAGGACGCGGACGCCCGCGCCGAGCTGCTCAACGGTTCGAACCTGGTCATCCTCTGCCTGCCGGACGACGCGGCGCGCGAGGCGGTCAGCCTGGTCTCCAGCAACAGCGTCAGGATCATCGACGCCTCGACCGCCCACCGGGTGGCCGACGGCTGGACCTACGGCGTCGCCGAACTGCCGGGCCAGCGGGCGGCCATCGCCGCCTCCACCCGGGTCAGCAACCCCGGCTGCTATCCGACCGGGGCCATCGCCCTGATCCGGCCGCTGGTCGACGCCGGCATCCTGCCCGCCGACTATCCGGTCACCGTCAACGCCGTCAGCGGCTACACCGGCGGCGGCAAGTCGATGATCGCCGAGTTCGAGGGGGAGAACCCCGAGGCCTTCCGCATCTACGGCCTGACCCAGGGCCACAAGCACGTCCCCGAACTGCAGAAGAACACCGGCCTGACGGTACGGCCCTTCTTCGCCCCCAGCGTCGGCCGCTATGCCCAGGGCATGATCGTCGAGGTTCCGCTGTTCCTCGACCGGTTGAACGGCGCCCCGACCCTCGCTGACCTCGAGGCCTGCCTGAAGGCCGCCTACGCCGGCGAGCCCTTCGTCACCGTCGAGGACACGACCGGGATCACGGGTCTGGAGCCCGAGGCCCTGAACAACACCAACCGCATGCAGCTGTTCGTCTTCGGCGGCGGCGGCCAGGCCCGTCTGGTGGCCCGCCTCGACAACCTCGGCAAGGGCGCGTCCGGCGCGGCCGTGCAGAACATGAACCTGATGCTCGGCCTGCCGGAGGGCGCGGGGCTGTGACCCTGCGCCGGGCCGTCCAGACCGACGTCCCGGCCATCGCGGCCCTCTACCGCGCCAGCCAGTGGCTGAACCTGCCGACCCTGCCGGACATCCACACCCGCGAGGAGGACCTGGCTTTCTTCGGCGGCCAGATGCTGCCCAACCAGACCGTCTGGGTGATCGAGGACGGGCAGGGCGGTCTCAGCGCCTATGCGGCCGGCGCGGAGGGACGCCTGAACCACCTCTTCGTGCATCCGGACGCGCAGGGGCATGGGCATGGCTCGCGGCTGCTGGAACTCTTCCGGGCGGACGCCGAAACGCTGGACCTCTGGACCTTCCAGCAGAACGTCCGCGCGCGGGCGTTCTATGAGCGGAAGGGCTTCGTCGCGGTGGAGTTCACCGACGGCGAAGGCAACGAAGAGAAGACGCCTGACGTCCGGTATGAGTGGCGCAGGTAACCTAAAGGGAGGGAGGGTCTCAGGCGCGGTCCAACCACCGCTGCTCGGCCCCCAGCATCGCTTCGATCAGGTCCGGCCGGTCGATCCCCGCCAGGTCCGCGCGCGGCGTCTTGCCGCCTTCCTCCAGCAGGTAGGACAGGAACCGCAAACTCGGCCGATACCCCGCCAGCCGCGCCGCATCCAGCACCGGCGTCTCGCCGGGGATCCGCGCCGCCATGGCGTCCTCGAAATACACCGCCCCCAGCCGGGCGATCTTCCAGACCCCGTCCCGGCGCTCGACCCGGGCATGCATCCGCGCGTGGCTGGTGACCATCACCTCCACCCCGCCGATCCGCCCGCCCAGCAGGATGGCCGCACCGCTCTCGGCCAGGGCCCGGTCGCCGTTCAGGGTGACCAGGGTCGGGGCCATCTGGTGCAGGTGCCGCATGCCCGAGGCGAACGCCTTCTCCGAGGCCGCCACGAACTCGGCCCCGGATGTCTCGATCCAGCTGATGCTGACCACGCTGCCTGGATGAAAGCAGGCCGCCATCCGCGCCCACTGGCCCTGGTCGCGCGCCGCCCGCTCGGTCTGCACGACCTCGGCGACGGCGAGCTTGTCGAGGTCGTACATGGGCGTCACCTTGTTTCAGCCCGCCCACCTTAGCCCAGATTCTGCATGACCGACCTGCCCGACGAGCACGACACCGAGGACGCCGCCACCCTGGCCTTTTACGAGCGCGAGGCGGTCGCCTACGCGGCGCGGCGTGAGGCTGGGGCCCATGCCCATCTGGACCGCTTCATCGATCGCCTGAGCCCCGGCGCCGCCGTGCTCGAACTCGGATGCGGCGGCGGCCACGAAGCCCAAGCCATGCTGGAGGCCGGCCTGCGGGTCACCCCCACCGACGGCTCGCCGGCCCTCGCCGCCGAGGCCAGCGCCCGCCTTGGCCGACCGGTGAAGGTGATGACCTTCGTCCAACTGCGGGAGGAGAAGCGCTACGACGCCGTCTGGGCCAACGCCTGCCTGCTGCACGCGCCAGCCGACGCGCTGCCGGACATCCTTGGCCGTATCTGGCGGGCCCTGAAGCCCGGCGGCCTGCTCTTCGCCAGCTTCAAGGCTGGCGACGGACCCGGCCGCGACGCGCTGGGCCGCTACTACAACTTCCCCAGCCGCGATGGGCTGGAGGCGACCTTCAGTATGGCCGCCCCCTGGGCCGAGCTTACCATCGAAACGGGAACCGGCGGCGGCTACGACGGGGTGGAGCGGACCTGGCTGGCCGCCTGGGCTGTGGCTTGGCCCGCCGAACCGCTCGCATAGAAAAAGCCCGGCGGCGGACCCCCGGGCTCCTTCAATCAGATTGTCCGACCGATCAGACGATCGGCTTGGGCATGTCCAGACCGCTGGGCGCCGGGTTGGACACCGGCTGCGGCGCGGGGGCCGGGGCCGGCGCGGCCGGGCGCTGGAACTTCAGGCTGCGGCCCTGGAAGAAGGCGCCGGTTTCCATGGCCAGCTGCTCATGGGTGATGTCGCCGTCGATGTAGCTGGTGCCGTAGAGGCGGACCTGCTTGGCGGTCACCGAGCCGACGATGCGGCCCCGGACCTCGGCGGCCTCGGCATAGACGCTGCCCTCGATGTGGCCGGTCTCGCCGACGGTCAGGCGGCCGACGCGGACGTCGCCACGGACGACGCCGTCGATCTGCAGTTCGCCGTCGCCGGTGACGCCGCCCTCGATGGTGATGCCGCTGGAGATCAGCGAAGCCACTTTCGGCTTGGGTTTGGGCGCATCCAGGGCCGAGGCGGCCATCGCGGTGGCGACGGGCTCGGGCGTGGCCGACTTGACGGGCGTCGGCGCAGGCTTGTTAGCGGGCTTGCTGAACATATTCACCGGCTTTCAGATAACGGTTGGGGTTCTGGGGACGCCCCGCGACCCAGATTTCATAGTGCAGGTGCGGCCCCGTCGAGCGACCGGTGGAGCCCATGGCTCCGATCCGCTGCCCGACGCCGACCCGCTGGCCCACCGAGACCGAGATGCCTTGCAGGTGGGCGTAGCGCGTCTTGAAGCCGCCCCCATGGTCTATCTCGATGGTGTTGCCATAGCCTGAACGAACGCCGGTAAACGAGACGACGCCCGGCGCCGTGGAGAAGATCGGCGTGAAGAAGCCGCCCGGGAAGTCGAGGCCCGAGTGGAAGGCCGGCCGCCGGGTGAAGGGGTCGAGGCGCACGCCATAGCTGGACGACACGGCCGCGGCGGCGGTGGGGCGGAAGAACGGCAGGTTCTGGGCGGCCTCGGTCAGGCCGCGCATGTCGCTCATGTTGGTGCTGGCCCGCTGGATGCGGCGGGCGAAGTCCTCGTCGACGTCGAGGACGGCGGCGAGGGCGCGCGGATCCTTGCTGTCGATCAGCGGTCCGCCGAGAGAGCCGCCACGGCCGCTGTAGCCCTCCGGCGTCAGACCGGCGAGACGGAAGGCGGCGCGCAGGCGCTCGGCCCGGGTCTTGGCGAAATTGTCGGCGGCGTCGATCAGCCGCTCCTGGTCCATGCGGGTGTAGGTCACCCGCTCGACCGGATTGTTGGACATCAGGCGGGGCTTGGCCGGGGCCAGGGCCTGGGCGGCGCCGGGCACGCCCTTGAATTCCTGGAACAGCTGGGCCAGCGCCGCGTGGCGCTTTTCGACCGACACGGCCATCTCGGCGAAGCTGCCGTTGTTGGCGTTGAGTTGGGCCATGGCGCTGTTGAGGCGGGCCTGGCGGTCGGCGTTGACGCGCTCGTAGTAGGCCTTCTGGCGGACCAGCTCCTGGTCGGAGGCCCCGGCCGACAGGGCGTTGACCATCATCGCCGCGGTGGCGACGCCCAGCCACAGGGAAACCAGGGCGACAACGCCGGCCGCGGCCATCTGCTTGGCGGTCGAAAGGACGTAACCCCGCATCTCGCCGCCCGAACGGACGTAGAGATGTCTTTCAGGAAAGAGCTCTTCCAGAGCCCTGCGTACTCGCCGCAAGCGTGTTGACGCCATAGCCCCCGACACCCGGATTTCTGTCCGAGGGCGATATGCCGCTAAGTGAAGATTGGACGCAAGAGGCTTCGCGTGTCGCGGGTGAGCCCGGCGCGCAGAAAGCCCTTGTCGCTCAAGGGTTAGCCAAGACACCACAGGCGCGCCAGCGTCTTGGGCGTTTTCGGCGAGATCTTGCGAATATTGATTAACGCCCGCGACGAAATCGCCACAGTTACTGAGGGGTCATTTTCGCACCCAAAACAGGGCGTCAGAACGTCGCACGCAAGGTTTCAGAGGTCCTGGACGGCCTTCAAGACCTCGGCGGCGTGTCCACCGACCTTCACCTTGCGCCAGACCCGGCGGATGACGCCTTCGCCGTCGATCAGCCAGGTCGAGCGGTCGATGCCCATGTATTCGCGGCCGTAGAGCTTCTTCTGCACCCAGGCGCCGTAGCGCTCGATGACGTCGCTCTCGGCGTCCGACCCCAGTTCGACCTTGAGGTCGTACTTGGCGCGGAACTTCCCGTGCTTGGCGGCGGTGTCCTTGGAGACCCCGATGACGGTGGCGCCGGCCCCGGCGAAGTCGGGGGCAAGGGCGCTGAAGTCCTTGTTCTCGGTGGTGCAGCCGGGGGTGTCATCCTTGGGATAGAAGTAGAGGACCACCGTCCTGCCCTTGAGGGCCGACAGGCTGACCCGCCCGCTGTCGGTGGGCAGGTCGAAGTCGGGGGCCTTGTCGCCGGCCTTCAGGTCGATGGTCACTCTCGCCTCCAATTCTAGACCGGCCGGACCAGGACGATCTTCTTCTTGCCCTGGGACAGCTTGACGACCCCGTCGACCAGGTCGGCCGCGGTGATCAGCTTCATGCCGTCCATCTCCTGCACGTCGTTGACGCGCAGCCCGCCGCCTTGGGCCAGGCGGCGGGCCTCGCCACGCGAGGTGGAAAGGCCGGCGTCGACGGCCAGGGCGGCCAGCATGATGCCGTCCGCCAGCGAGGCGGCCGGGATCTCGATGGTCGGCAGGTCGTCCGACAGGGCGCCCTTCTCGAAGGCCTGGGTGGCGGCGTCGCGGGCGGCGCGTGCGGCCTCCTCGCCATGCAGCATCCGGGTGGCTTCGTCGGCCAGTACCTTCTTGGCGTCGTTGATGCCGGCGCCGGGCAGGGCCTCGAGCCGCTCGATCTCGTCCAGCGGCAGGTCGGTGAACAGGCGCAGGAACTTGCCGACGTCGGCGTCCTCGGTGTTGCGCCAGAACTGCCAGTAGTCGTACGGCGACCGCATGTCGGCGTTCAGCCACACCGCGCCGGCCGCCGTCTTGCCCATCTTGGCGCCCGAGGAGGTCGAGAGCAGGGGGGTGGTCAGGCCGAAGGCCGGCTTCTGGTCGACGCGGCGGATCAGTTCGACGCCGTTGAGGATGTTGCCCCACTGGTCCGAGCCGCCCATCTGCAGGCCGCAGCCGAAGCGGCGGTTCAGCTCCAGGAAGTCGGTCGCCTGCATCAGCATGTAGTTGAACTCGAGGAAGGTCATCGGCTGCTCGCGCTCGAGCCGCAGCTTCACCGAGTCGAACGCCAGCATGCGGTTGACGGTGAAGTGGACCCCGAACTCGCGCAGGAAGTCGATGTAGCCGAGCTTGGACAGCCACTCGTCGTTGTTGACGATGACCGCGTCGGTCGGGCCGTCGCCGAAGGTCAGGAACTTGGCGAACACACCGCGGATGCTGTCGATGTTGGCCTGGATGTCGGCTTCGCTGAGCAGCTTGCGCGACTCGTCCTTGCCGGTCGGGTCGCCGACCTTGGTCGTCCCGCCGCCCATCAGCACGATCGGCTTGTGGCCGGCCTGCTGCAGCCGGCGCAGCAGCATGATCTGGATCAGGCTGCCGACATGCAGGGAAGCGGCGGTGGCGTCGAAGCCGATGTAGCCGGTGACGATCCCGCCGCTCGCCGCTTCGTCGAGCTCGGCCGGGTGGGTGATCTGATGGATGAAGCCGCGGTCCCGCATGGTCTGCAGGAAGGCGGACTTGAACTCAGGCGTCTCGGTCATGATGGCCGCCTGTAGCATGGGCGGGCGGTCGTGCAAGGCGATAGACATCGGTAGGCTCCTGTTTGAAGGGCCGGCGACGCTGTCAGGTCTTGGGGATTGGACATGCCGCCGGGGAGGGGCGGCATGCGATCGCAACGCCGCTCGTCAGGATGAGCGGGCGTAATAGAGGGCGGCGAGGGCGGCCTGGGCGATCATGGGTCGCTGGATAACCTCGGGCATTGACCGGCGTCAACGGGTCGCTATCGAAGGGCGGATGAGGCTGACCCTGAAGCCACACCCCGATACGCCGTGCGAGGCGGTGCGCGAGATCGCCGTCGAGGTGGCGCGCGCCGATGGCGGGCTCAAGCTGGCCTATCGGCTGGAGGGTGAGGTCGATGCGATATTGTGGCCCGAATTCGACCGAGCGGAACGCCTGGACGGGCTCTGGCAGCATACCTGCTTCGAGGCCTTCGTCAGGGAGGCTGGTCAGGCGGCCTATGTCGAAATCAACGTTTCCCCCAGCCTTGACTGGGCGATGTACGACTTTACCGGCTATCGCACTGGAATGACCTTGGCCGAATGCAGCAACCTCGACCTCGGCCACAGCCGCGATGAAACGGCTTTCGAAGTGCGGGTAAGAACCGCAGTGGGCAACCTGTCTCCTGTGGTCACTTGGCGCTTCGGCCTGTCGGCGGTCATTGAATTGAAGGACGGATCGAAGTCCTACTGGGCGCTGGCCCATGCCCCGGGCAAGCCCGACTTCCACCATCCCGACGCCTTCGCCGCTGTCCTGCCTCCGGAGTCCCCATGAAGTTCGGCCTCGACCGCCTCCTTGCCGATCCGGAGCTGCGCCGTGAGCTGTCGGGCCGCCGCGTGGCGCTGTTGGCGCATCCGGCCTCGGTGACCGCCGACCTGACCCATAGCCTCGACGCCCTGGCCGCCTGCCCGGAGATCAAGCTGACCGCCGCCTTCGGGCCGCAGCACGGCATGCGCGGCGACAAGCAGGACAACATGATGGAGTCGCCGGACTTCACCGATCCGGTCCACGGCATCCCGGTCTTCAGCCTCTACGGCGAGGTGCGCCGGCCGACCGGCCAGTCGATGGGGACGTTCGACGTCATCCTGATCGACATGCAGGACCTCGGCTGCCGCATCTACACCTTCATCACCACGCTGCTCTACGTGATGGAAGCCGCCGCCGAGCACGGCAAGTCGGTCTGGGTGCTGGACCGCCCCAACCCCGCCGGCCGGCCCGTCGAGGGCCTGACCCTGCTGCCCGGCTGGGAGAGCTTCGTCGGCGCTGGGCCGCTGCCGATGCGCCATGGCCTGACCCTCGGCGAACTCGGCCATTGGTTCATCGACCACTACAAGCTCGACCTCGACTACCGGGTCATCGCCATGGAGGGCTATGAGCCGGGCGCTGCCCCCGGCCACGGCTGGCCGCTGGGGGAGCGGACCTGGATCAACCCCAGTCCCAACGCCCCCAACCTCTGGATGGCCCGCGCCTACGCCGGCACGGTGATGCTGGAGGGCACGACGCTGTCGGAAGGGCGGGGCACGACCCGGCCGCTGGAGCTGTTCGGCGCGCCCGACATCGATGGCCGGGCGGTGATCGCCGAAATGCGGAAGGTCGGGCCGCAGTGGCTGCAAGGCTGCACCCTGCGCGACGTCGCCTTCGAGCCGACCTTCCACAAGCATGTGAAGGCCCTCTGCAGCGGCGTGCAGATCCACACCGAAGGCCCGGAGTACGACCACGCCGCCTTCAAGCCCTGGCGGCTGCAGGCCCTCGGCTTCAAGGCCATCCGCCGGCTGTATCCGGACTACGACCTGTGGCGGGATTTCCCGTACGAGTACGTCCTCGACAAGTTGGCCATCGATGTCATCAACGGCGGCCCGGGATTGCGCGAATGGGTGGACGATCCGGCCGCGCAGCCGGGCGACCTCGACGCCCTGACCACGCCTGACGAAACCGCCTGGGAAGAGGTGCGCCGGCCGCATCTTCTGTACTAGCGGGCTTAGCGATGTATCGCTCTCCGCCCTCGGGGCGGAGTGGCTTTGGCGAGCGCTGCAAGCGAGCCAAACCGAGGCGGGACTTCCACCGGCGGCGCTGAGGTGCGGCCGCTGCCGCTGGCGGGTCAAGGTGCAGCGCGAACCGACATCCGCCGGCGCTGCCCCGCCTCCTGGTCCGTCGCTCACGCTCCGAACCGTCCTCCGCCCCCTCGGGGGCGGAGAGCGAAGCCCTCAGCCGTACTTTGCAGCCTTGTGGCGTTCGATGCCTTCCAGGACCATCTGGCGGGCCTGGGCGGCGTCGCCCCAGCCCTTCACCTTCGTCCACTTGCCGGGCTCGAGGTCCTTGTAGTGGATGAAGAAGTGCTCGACCTGGTCCAGGGTGATCTGCGGCAGGTCGGTGTAGTTCTGGACGTTGTCGTAGCGGGCCGTCAGGTGCGAGGACGGCACGGCGATCAGCTTCTCGTCGATGCCGGCCTGGTCTTCCATGAGCAGCACCCCGACCACGCGGCAGCTCATCACCGCGCCGGGCGCGATGGCGCGGGTGTTCATGCAGATGACGTCCACGGGGTCGCCGTCGCCCGACAGGGTGTGCGGGATGAACCCGTAGTTCCCCGGGTAGCGCATCGAGGTGTAGAGGAAGCGGTCGACGAACAGCACGCCCGCTTCCTTGTTCATCTCGTATTTGATCGGCTCGCCCCCCAGCGGCACTTCGATGATCACATTCACATCCTCGGGCGGATTCTTCCCGATGGAGAGGGCGTCGATATTCATCAGGCGGGCTCGGCTTCCAGGCGTTTGTCGAGGTACTGGCCGACGTGGCGTTCCACGTCCGGCAGGTTTTCGGCCCAGAAGTGGGTGGCGCCTTCGATCAGGTCGTAATCGATGACGATGCCCTTCTGACTGCGCAGCTTGGTCACCACGCGCTCGACCTCGACCGGCGGCGTCACCGTGTCGTTGCTGCCGTGCAGGAACAGGCCGGAGGCGGGGCAGGGGGCCAGGAAGCTGAAGTCGTACATGTTGGCCGGCGGCGAGACGCTGATGAAGCCATCGGTCTCGGGGCGTCGCATCAGCAGCTGCATGGAGACCCAGGCGCCGAAGCTGTAGCCGGCGACCCAGCACTGGCTGGCGGTCGGGTTGGTCGACTGCAGCCAGTCGAGCGCCGTGGCCGCGTCGGCCAGTTCGCCGATGCCGCCGTCGAATTCGCCCTGCGAACGTCCGACGCCGCGGAAGTTGAAGCGCAGGGTCGAGAAGCCGCGCTTCATGAACAGGTGGTACATCTGAACCGCCACCGGGTGGTTCATGTGCCCGCCAGCGCGCGGATGGGGATGCAGAATCAGGGCGATCGGGGCGTTTTCACGCTTGCCGGGGGAATACCGGCCTTCGATCCGGCCTGCCGCGCCGGTCAGAACCACTTCGGGCATATGAACTCATCTCCTCTTGTGCGGCGCCGAATACTTGACCGCTGCGCTTGGTCTTCCTAGATCAGGCGCTCCCGCATCGGCCCGGCCGATGCGCGGCGCGGGCTTTAGCACAGGGCCCCTGCCGGATGCCAAGGAATCCGCCATGCGTCTGTCCACAAAAGGCCGCTATGCCGTCATGGCCATGACCGACCTGGCCGGTCGTCAGGAGGCGGAAGGTTCGCGCGCGGTGTCCCTGGCCGAGATCGCGGCGCGTCAGGAGATCTCGCTGAGCTACCTGGAACAGCTGTTCGCGCGCCTGCGCCGGCGCGGCCTGGTCAAGAGCCTGCGCGGCCCGGGCGGCGGCTATCGCCTGGCCCGCCCGCCTTCCGAGACCCACATCGCCGAGATTGTGCTGGCCGTCGACGAGCCGCTGCGCGCCACCCGCTGCGGCCATGACAGCGGCAAGGGCTGTATGAAGGCCGGCGTCCGCTGCTCGACCCACGACCTCTGGGAGGAAATGGGTCGCCAACTGCACAGCTACCTGGCGTCGGTCTCCCTGGCCGACGTGCTGGAAGGGCGCCTGACGCCCGAATCCAAGGTCGCCGCATGAGCGCCGTCTACCTCGATTTCAACGCCACCGCCCCTGTGCGGCCAAGCGCGAAGGCGGCCTTGAACGCCGTGCTCGACCGCGTGGGCAACCCCTCGTCGGTGCATGCCGCCGGCCGCGCCGCCCGCGCCGACCTGGAGAAGGCCCGCGAGGCCGTGGCCGCCTTTGTCGGGGTCGTGCCGGGGTCTCTGACCTTTACAAGTGGTGGCACCGAAGCCAGCGCGCTGGCTATCGAAAGCGCTGTGGCGGCGAAGTTCGAGCGCATCCTCTTGGGCGCGACCGAACATGACGCGGTCTGGGAAGCGGCCCATGTCGCCGGTCTGCCGGTCGAAGTCTGGCCGGTCGATGACGACGGCGTCGCCGATCTGCCCTGGCTGGACGAAGCCCTGGCCCGGCCGGGCAGGGCGCTGGTCTGCCTGATGCTGGCCAACAACGAGACAGGCGTCATCCAGCCGGTTGCGCAGGCCGGCGAGAAGGTGCGCGCCGCCGGCGGCTGGCTGCACGTCGACGCGGTTCAGGCGGCCGGCAAGATCGCCATCGATTTCAGCGCCTTGCAGGCCGATACCCTGGCCCTGTCGGCCCACAAGATCGGCGGACCGCAGGGCGTCGGAGCCCTGGTGGCCGGAACCCGCGCCACCCTGGCCCGTCGCCAGCACGGGGGCGGCCAGGAACGCGGCCGCCGCGCCGGCACCGAGAACCTGCCTGGTATCGCCGCCTTCGGCGCGGCCGCCCGCGAGGCGCTGGCCGGCATTGAAGCGCTGTCCGCTCAAGCCAAGTGGCGCGACGCCCTGCAAACCAAGCTGGAAGCCGGCGGCGCCACCGCCCTTGGCAAGGACGTGGCGCGCCTGCCCCAAACGCTCTGCGTCGCATCCGCCGAATGGCCGGCCGAGACCCAGGTCATGATCATGGACCTCGGCGGGGTGATGATCAGCGCCGGGGCCGCCTGTTCCTCCGGCAAGGTCAAACCGAGCCGGACGGTCCTGGCCATGGGCCGCCCCGACCTGGCTCCATACTCAATTCGCATCAGCGGCGGCTGGTCGAGCGTCGAAGCCGACTGGATCCGCGCCGGCGATGTCTGGCTGGAGGCGCAGGCGCGCCGCCGGCCCAAGATCAAGGAAGTTGCGTAAGTCATGGCCGCTGTTAAGGAAACCGTCGATCAGGTTGGTGAACTCGAAGCCTACAAGCACGGCTTCGTCACCGACATCGAGCAGGACTTCGCCCCCAAGGGCCTGAGCGCCGACACCGTCCGCTTCATCTCGGCCAAGAAGGGCGAGCCAGAGTGGATGCTGCAGTGGCGCCTGGAAGCCTATGAGCGCTGGCTGGCCCTGGAAGAGCCCGACTGGGCCAAGGTCAACTTCCCCAAGATCGACTACCAGGACTCGTATTATTACGCGGCCCCCAAGGACCCGGCCTCCGGTCCGCTGAGCCTCGACGAGGTCGACCCCGAGATACTGGCTACCTACGCCAAGCTCGGCATTCCGCTGAGGGAACAGGAAGTTCTGGCCGGTGTCGTCGGCGCGCCGAAGTATGCGGTCGATGCGGTGTTCGACAGCGTCAGCGTGGTCACCACCTTCAAGAAAGAACTGGCCGCCGTTGGGGTCATCTTCTGCTCGATGAGCGAGGCGATCCGCGAGCACCCCGAACTGGTCCGCAAATACCTGGGCTCGGTGGTGCCGGTCAGCGACAACTATTTCGCCTGCCTGAACAGCGCCGTGTTCAGCGACGGGTCGTTCGTCTATGTGCCGCCGGGCGTGAAGTGCCCGATGGAGCTCAGCACCTATTTCCGCATCAACGCCGCCGAGTCCGGCCAGTTCGAGCGCACCCTGATCATCGTCGACAAGGGCGCCCAGGTTTCCTACCTGGAGGGCTGCACCGCCCCGATGCGCGACATCAACCAGCTGCACGCCGCCGTCGTCGAGCTGGTGGCGATGGACGACGCGACGATCAAATATTCCACCGTCCAGAACTGGTACCCGGGCGATCCCGTCACCGGCAAGGGCGGCATCTACAACTTCGTCACCAAGCGGGCCGACTGCCGTGGCGACCGCTCGAAGGTGTCGTGGACCCAGGTCGAGACCGGATCGGCCATCACCTGGAAATACCCCTCCTGCGTCCTGCGCGGTGAGGGCAGCGTCGGCGAGTTCTACTCGATTGCCATCACCAACGGCCGCCAGCAGGCCGACACCGGCACCAAGATGATCCACCTGGGGGCCAACACCCGCTCGCGGATCATTTCCAAGGGCATCAGCGCCGGCAAGTCGTCCAACACCTATCGCGGCCTGGTCTCGGCCCACCCGAAAGCCAAGGGCGCCCGCAACTTCACCCAGTGCGACAGCCTGCTGATCGGCAAGGAATGCGCGGCCCACACCGTGCCCTACATCGAGGCCCGCAACGGCCAGGCGGTGTTCGAGCACGAGGCCACCACCACCCGCCTGTCTGAGGACCAGCTGTTCTACGCCATGCAGCGGGGCCTGGGGCAGGAAGAGGCCGTCCAGCTGCTGGTCAACGGCTTCGTCAAGGAAGTCCTGCAGGAACTCCCCATGGAGTTCGCCGTCGAAGCCCAGAAACTCGTTGCCATCAGCCTTGAAGGCTCGGTGGGTTAAAACCGAAAAGAAACAATGCTCTCGATCAAGAATCTTCACGCGACCGTCGCCGACAAGCCGATCATCAAGGGCCTGACCCTGGATGTGCCGGCCGGCGAGGTGCACGCCATCATGGGCCCCAACGGCGCGGGCAAGTCGACGCTGTCCTACGTGCTGACCGGCCGTGCGGGCTACGAGGTCACCGACGGCACGGCGACGCTCGACGGCGAGGACCTGCTCAGCCTCGATCCCAACGAGCGCGCGGCGCGCGGCGTCTTTCTGTCGTTCCAGTATCCGCTGGAAATTCCGGGTGTTCCGGCCCTGACCTTCATCCGCGCCGCCCTCAACGCCCAGCGCAAGGCGCGGGGCGAGCCGGAGGTCGGGGCGCCGGCTTTCCTGAAGCTGGCGCGGGAGACCGCCGCCTCGCTGAAGATCGACTTCGACATGCTCAAGCGCAGCCTCAACGTCGGCTTCTCGGGCGGCGAGAAGAAGCGGATGGAGATCTTCCAGATGGCGATGCTGTCGCCGCGCTTCCTGATCCTCGACGAGACCGACAGCGGCCTCGACATCGACGCCCTGAAGATCGTCGCCGCCGGCGTCAACGCCATGCGCAGCCCTGACCGGGCCATGCTGGTCATCACCCACTACCAGCGACTGCTCGACTACATCAAACCCGACCGCGTGCACGTCCTGTCGGCCGGCCGCATCGTAGCCTCCGGCGGCCCCGAACTGGCCCATGAGCTCGAGCGCGAAGGCTACGACAAGTACGGGAAGGCCGCGTGAGCCTTTCGACCGCCCTCCGCACCGGCGACCTCGCCGAACTGCCGTCGCGCCGCGACGAGGACTGGCGCTGGACCGACCTGCGCGGCCTGATCCGCAAGATTCCGCCGGCCTACGTCTATGAAGGTACCGGACTAGCCCCGGAGATCATGGTCGAGGGCCAGGCCGGCCAGATCGACTTCTATCGGTCTCCGTTCAACGCCAATCGGACGGTACGGGTCAGCAACGGCATGGTGGCGGGCCTTGGTCTCAAAGAGCCCGGGCCGCTTGTTTTTGACCGGCATGATCCCGTCATCGCTCTGGATGTGACCAACGCCGGTGGCGGCTTCAGCGTCCATAATCGGCTGACGGTCCGGGTTCCTCATGGTTTGTCGGCCGTCCTGCTCGAGAGCCACGCGGGTAATGGCGATCACGTCGTCAGCTTCGATCTCGACATCGACCTTGAAGAAGGCGCGTCTCTGGAGCGGATCGTGCTGGTTTCGGATCATGCCGAAGCCATCGTGGTACGGCAGTCCAGCGTGACACTGGCGGCGACAGCATCCTACGCTCAGACCGTCCTGACCACCGGCGCACGCCGCCAGCGGCTGGAAACCCGTATCGCCCATCCCGGCGCGCAGGCCAGCGTCCGGCTCGACGGCGCCTATCTGCTGGAAGCCCAGCGCCACGCCGACCTGACCACCGTCGTCACCCACGGCGGCGTCGACGGGACCACGGCCCAGCTGACCAAGGGCGTCGTCCGCGACCAGGCGCGCGGCGTCTTCCAGGGCCGCATCGTCGTCGAACGGGGCGCAGACCGCACCGACGCCCGCATGCGCCACCAAGCGCTGATCCTCTCCGAAAAGGCCGAGATCGACGCCAAGCCCGAGCTGCTGATCTTCGCCGACGACGTTCAGTGCGCCCACGGCAACACGGTCGGGGCTCTGGACGAGGACGCCATCTTCTACGCCATGCAGCGCGGCCTTCCCTCCGACCGGGCGCGGGCCATGCTGACCGCCGCCTTCGTCGGCGAGGTCATCGACCGGATCGAGCACGAGGGCGCCCGCGCCGTTGCCCTGGCCTGGGCTCAGCAGCAGCTGGGTGAGCTTTGATGGCTTTCGATGCTGAAGCCGCCCGCGCCCAGTTTCCGATCCTGTCGCGGACGGTGAACGGCAGGCCGCTGGTCTATCTCGACAATGCCGCCAGCGCCCAGAAGCCGCGCGCCGTGATCGACGCCATGACCGCAGTGATGGAAGGCAGCTACGCCAACGTTCACCGCGGCCTTCACACCCTCTCCAACGAAGCCACCGATGCCTATGAAAAGGCTCGCAAATCGGTGGCCCGCTTCCTGAACGCCGGCGAAGGCGAGATCGTCTTCACCAAGGGCGGCACCGAGGCCATCAACCTGGTGGCCAACACGTTCGGCCAGTCGCTGGGGGAGGGGGACGAGATCCTCGTCACCCAGATGGAGCACCACTCCAACATCGTCCCCTGGCACCTGCTGCGCGAGCGCCAGGGCGTGGTGCTGCGGTTCGCGCCGGTGACCGAGAGCGGCGAACTGGACATGGCCGCGACGCTGAAGCTGATCGGCCCGCGCACCAAGTTGGTCGCCGTCACCCACATGTCCAATGTCCTGGGCACCATCAATCCGGTGAAGGCCATCACCGACGCGGCCCACGCCGCCGGCGCCCTGGTGCTGATCGACGGCTGCCAGGGCGCGGTCCATACCATCGTCGATGTGAAGGCGCTGAATTGCGACTTCTACGTCGCCACCGGCCACAAGCTCTACGGCCCGACCGGCATCGGCATCCTCTACGGCAAGGCCGAGCGCCTGGCCGCCCTGCCGCCCTACCAGGGCGGCGGCGAGATGATCGGTACGGTCACGGAAGAGGCAATTAGTTACGCCGAGCCCCCCATGCGGTTCGAGGCCGGCACGCCGCCGATCATCGAGGCCATCGGCCTGGGCGCCGCCGTGGACTGGATGATGGCGTTCGACCGCCTGGCCGTCGCCCGCCACGAACGCGCCCTCTACGATCGGGTCCTCGAACGGCTCGACGGGGCCAACTGGCTGCGCATCCTCGGCACGGCGCCGGACAAGGGCGCCATCCTGTCCTTCACCGTCGAGGGCGCCCACGCCCACGACATCGCCCAGATTCTCGACAAGCAGGGGGTGGCGGTGCGCGCCGGCACTCACTGCGCCGAGCCCTTGATGGCCCGGTTCGGAGTCACCGCGAGCGCGCGGGCCTCTTTCGCCCTATATAACACCCTGGACGAGGCCGATGCGTTCGCCGACGCGCTGGTCAAAGCCCGCAGCTTCTTTGCCTGAGAGATCATGACCGATATCGCCACCACGCCGCTGACCCAGAAAGAACTGGACGTGCTGACCGACAAGCTGGTCGAGCAGCTGAAGACGGTGTTCGACCCGGAGATCCCGGTCGACATCTACGAGCTGGGCCTGATCTACAAGGTCGACGTCTCGGACGATAAACACGTGGCCATCGACATGACCCTGACCGCTCCCGGCTGCCCGGTGGCCGGCGAGATGCCCGGCTGGGTCGAGGACGCCATCATGGAACTGCCGGACATCAAGTCCTGCGTCGTCGAGCTGGTCTTCGATCCGCCGTGGGACCCGTCCCGCATGTCGGACGAGGCCAAGCTCCAGTTGAACATGTTCTGACCCATGGAAACCATCGCCACCCCCCGCGCCCGTCGCCCCCGCCCGAAAGTCGTCACCCTCAGTGACAGCGCGGCGGTGCGGGTGAAGGAAATCATGGCCAAGGCCGAGAAGCCCTACGCGGGCCTGCGCGTCGGCGTGAAGAACGGCGGCTGCGCGGGGCAGGAGTACGTGCTCGAGTACGCCGAGACCGCCGGTCCGCTGGACGAGGTGGTCGAGGACAAGGACGTGACCATCCTGATCGACCCCAAGGCGGTGCTGTTCCTGATCGGCACCACCATCGACTACGAGGTCAGCCGCCTGTCCTCGAAGTTCGTCTTCCGCAATCCGAACGAGACCGACGCCTGCGGCTGCGGGGAGAGCGTGACGATCATCCCGGCGGCGGCGGAAGAGTAAAGTCAGCCGACGGCCACCCAGACTTGGCGGCCGCTATCGAATCCTCCAACCCCTCATCGACCCTGCGGGCGATCTGCACCCGGTAGGCGAGACTTGGGTTATCCTCAAAGGCGCTTTCACCGCTCAAGTCGAGGATCCGGCTTTGACCGCAACCCGCCTAAGCCGACGCCGCATCAGTCTTCTGGTCCTTGCGGCAGCAGTCTTTGCCGTCTCGATCTGGGCCGTCGTGGGCTACCAGGCGTCCCATCGACCTTTTGACCGCGCCGAATGGCTGTCAGCCGACGTGGAACAGCGCATCCGCGTTCAGATGGTCGATGACCTGGATCATCGACACCATCTGGTCGGCAAGACCCGCGCGGAAGTCGTGGCTCTCCTGGGCCCAACGACAGACGAGTTCACCGACTGGGATTTGGTCTGGTATCTCGGTCCCAGCAGCGGATACGGCATCGATCCCGAATGGCTGGTCATGCGGCTCGACGATGCGGGCCGGGTCAGAAGCTACAAGGTGATCGCAGGCTAGGCCGCGGCGGCCTGCGCCTGCATCTTCTTCACCTCGTCCGGCGTCGGGACCAGCACCGACGGTTCCAGCGGCAGGCCGGCCGCCTCGGCGATCAGTTCCTGGCTGCGGCTTTCGACGACATCGCGCAGCTTCTTGAGGAAGGCGTTCTTGTCGTCGCCGACTTCCATCGGCTCAAGGAACTCGACGGTGCATTGGCCCGGCGTCTTCTTGAAGTCCTGCTGCCGCCAGAACAGCCCCAGGTTCGTCGCCACCGGCACCACCGGCAGGCCGAAGTCGCGGGCCATGAAGTAGACGCCTGAGCGGTAGCGGAAATGCTCGCCCGGCTTGGCCAGGTTGCCTTCCGGGAAGATCAGGATGCGGCGGCCTTCCTTGTTGGCGATGGCGGCGCTTTCGCTCAGCGCCTTGCGCGCTTCCGGCCCGCCGCAGTTGTCGACGACGATGGCCCCCAGCTTCTTCAGAATGCCGCCGACCAGCGGGAACTTCTCCATATGGTCGCCGGTGACGAAGGTCAGGTTCGGCACGCTGGAATAGAGGACGAAGCCGTCGCCCCAGCTGTGGTGCTTGGCGGCGACGATGAAGGCGCCCTTGGGCAGCCGCTCCTGGCCCTTCACGGTGACGTCGATGCCGGCGATGGCCCGCATGCCCCACATCATCCGGTGGGTGTAGAGCTTGATCGCGCCCGCCGTCGGCCGGCGGCCGGGCAGGATCGACAGCAGGACCGCGCTCAGGGCGTAGAACACCGTGGCGGTCCAGTAGTAGCAGGCAAAAAGGATCGAGCGCATGAGCCGGATCATTCCCTAAAAGCGTTAGCGGGCGAACAACACAGCCTGGACGGCGGCGGTCATCAGCGGGGCGTGGGCCGACAGGCTGTCGTCGCCGAGCCGGCCGTAGGCCTTGTTCTGGGCCGTCTGGGTGATCACCCCGATGGCCATGGCGGCCAGCAGGCGCGGGTCGGCCGGCGGCAGTTCGGCATTGATCATCGCCTGCTTGATGACGTTTTCGGTGACGGTGACCGGGTCGCGGCCATCCTCCTGATAGAGGGGGATGAAACGGTGGATCTGGGTCAGGTGGAAGGCGAAGGTCAGCCAGTCCTCGTCGGCCACCTGGCAGTAGGCGCGGACGATGGCGGCAGCCTTGTCCCTGATGCCGACAGCCTCGGCGGCGCTGTCCTCGATCAGCGAGGAGAGGCGGCGGTGGACGGTCATGAACAGGCTGGCGGCCAGCTCGTCCTTGCTGCGGTAGTGGCGATAGAGGGCGCCTTCCGACACCCCCGCCTCGGCGGCGATGGCGCGGGTGGTGGCGGCGTCGACGCCTTGCCGGACAAAGACTTCCAGCGCGGCGCGTTCGATGCGAGGCTTGGCGGACATGAGCGTCTCCCCTGATGTGAGCATCTGCTCACATGTCGCGAGGAATTGCAAGTGAGCAATTACTCACATTCTGGATTTGTCGATGGACGCCTATCTGACCGACCTGTTCGAACCGCTCGGTCCCGTGGTCGTGAAACGCATGTTCGGCGGCCAGGGCGTCTGGCTGGACGGGATGATGTTCGCCCTGGTGTTCGGGGAAACGGTCTATCTGAAGGTCGATGACCAGACGCGCGAGACGTTCCTCGCCGCCGGGTCAGAACCGTTCGTCTATCACCAGCGCAAGCGCGACCGGCAGGCGGCGCTGCCCTACTTCAGCCTGCCGGACGGGGCGGGGGACGATCCGGCCGAAGCATCGCGTTGGGCCCGCCTGGCGATCGAGGCGGTGCTGCGCGGCAAGGCGCCGAAAAAAGGTAAAAAGGCCCGGGCCGATATCGGACCCGGGCCTTGGGATGGCTGAAGCAGATTGCGTCCTTCGACACGCCCGCTACGCGGGCTGCTCAGGATGACTAACGGGGTAGCATTCCACCAAAGTTAGTCATGCTGAGCAGCGGCCCGCAGGGACGCGTGTCGAAGCAGGCACTTACGCGCCCTTGAAAGCCGCCGGACGCTTCTGCAGGAAGGCGCTGACGCCCTCGACGAAGTCGTCGGTCTTGCCGGCCACCTTCTGGGCGCGGCGTTCGGCCTGCAGCTGTTCGCCCCAGCTGTTGTCCTGGCTGTCCCAGATCAGCTGGCGGATAAGGCCGAGCGAGGCCGGGCCGTTGGCCAGGTCCTTGGCCACGGCGATGGCGGCGTCGCGCAGCTCGGCGTCGGCGACGACGCGGTTGCACAGGCCCCATTCCAGCGCCTTGGCGGCCCCGATCTTGTCGCCCATCAGGGCCATTTCCATGGCCCGGGCCCGGCCGATCATGCGCGGCAGCAGGTAGGTCGAGCCACCGTCCGGCACCAGGCCGATGCGGCGGAAGGCCTGCAGGAAGTAGCCGCTCTCGCCGACCAGGATGTAGTCGCCCAGCAGGCCGAACGAGCAGCCGATGCCGGCGGCGGCTCCGTTGACGGCGGTGACCACCGGGACGGGGCAGTTTTTGATCAGGGTGACCAGCGGGTTGTAGATGCTGTCCAGCGCATTGCCGGCGTCGGGCTTGCCGTCGACGTCCAGCTCACGGCCCGCGGCGCCGCCGCCCGACAGGTTGGCGCCCGAGCAGAAGCCGCGGCCCTCGCCGGTCAGCACGACGGCGCGGGCCTTGATCTGGCCGCCGGCGATGCTCCGGAACGCGTGGGCCAGTTCGCTGGCCAGGTCGAGGCCGGCGGCGTTCATCGAGCCGGGGTCGTTCATGATCACCACGGCGACGCCGTCGACCAGATCGACCTTGATTTTCGTGTAGTCCATGACGGACCTCCCTCTCATGCTTTGAAGGGAGGATGGCGGTCATAACCCGGCGGAACGCCAGCCCTTTTTTGCTTCCTTCTCCCGCTTGTCGGGAGAAGGGACGTTCTACGCGGCGACCGAGGTCACCTTTTCGCCGTTGGTCACGCGGTTACGGCCGGCGCGCTTGGAGATGTAGAGGGCGGCGTCGGCGCGATCCATGGTGCAGACGCCGGTCTCGCCGGCCTTCCGCGTCGCCAGGCCGGCCGACAGGGTCACCGTGCCCAAGTCCTCGTTGGTCGAGCGGCGCTTGAGCATGCGCGAGGCGACCTCTTCGCGGATTTCTTCCAGGCAGGCCTCGACCGTCGCGGCGTCCTCGCCCGGGAAGATCATGGCGAACTCCTCGCCGCCGTAGCGGGCGGCGAAGCGCGGGGTGGCGCCGACCCGGCCGATGACGCTGGCCACGAAGCGGATGACCTGGTCGCCGGTCTGGTGGCCCCAGGTGTCGTTGAAGTTTTTGAAATGGTCGATGTCCAGCACCGCCAGGGTGACGTCGGCCCCCTGTTCGTCGGCGTCGGCGCAGGCGCGGGCCAGCTCGTCGTCGAAGGCCTTGCGGTTGGCCAGGTTGGTCAGGCCGTCGGTGGTGGCGTCGCGGCGCACCTGCTCCAGGTGTTCGCGCAGGCGGGCGACCTCGGTGGTCGAGTCCGACAGCTTCTGCTCGAGGGTGTCATTCTGCTTCTGGACGCGCTCGGTGGCGCTGGCCAGGGTCTCGACCATCTTCTTGATGGCGCTGGCGTCGGTCGCCGCACCGAGGCCTTCGCTGGCCGTGGTCAGGGTTTCGCCGTAGGCGGCCGTGGATTTCTGGGCGGTCTGGATGGCCTTGGCGACCGAAGCCAGTTCCTTGGTCAGCTGGTCCCCGGCGTCGCGGATCTGTTCGTTGAGCTTGGCCTTGGCCAGGTAGGCGGCGGCCAGTTCCTCGCTGACCGCCTCGGTCATCGGTTCGCCGGCGCTGATCAGCCGGGTCAGTTCCTTGGCCAGCGCGCCCTCGGGATCGGCGACGTAGTGCGACCAGAGCTCGAAGTTGAGCGGCGTCGGCCAGATGTTGTGGCGTTCCATCATGTCGATGGCCTTGCGGGTGATCTTGTAGGCCTGGGGCCCCCGCAGGGTCTGTTCAAAATCGCCGGGCATCGTCTCGTCTTCCCCCGAAACGCAGCCGTTTTCTGCGGATGCGCGTGTTTCAGTGAAACTGACACTAGTGGGTAACGCCAAACGTCAGGTTAAAACCGGGAACGCTTGTGCGCTTGCCGTCACAGCGTTCGGCGGCCATTCTGATCAGCGATCACCTGAGCCGGAGCAACCGGCCGCCTGGGAGGGACACCATGACCGACGCCGCCGCGATGCAGGACATCCTCAACCGCCAGAAGGCCGCCCACCTGCGCGACGGGGCGCCGACCGCGGAACAGCGGATCGACCGGATCGACCGCTGCATCGGCCTGCTGGTCGACCACGCCAAGGCCATCGAGGATGCGCTGAACGCCGACTTCGGCAACCGCTCGCGCGAGGCCACCCAGCTGACCGACATCGCCGGCTCCATCGGCCCCCTGAAGCACGCCCGCGACAACCTGCGCAAATGGATGAAGGGCGAGAAGCGCAAGACCTCGCCGGCCATCCTCGGCCTGTTCGGGGCCAAGGCCGAGGTGGTCTTCCAGCCCAAGGGCGTGGTTGGGGTGATCAGCCCGTGGAACTTCCCGGTCAACCTGACCTTCGCCCCGCTGGCTGGCGTGCTGGCGGCGGGCAACCGGGCGATGATCAAGCCTTCGGAGTTCACGCCGGCGACCTCGGAGCTGATGAAGGTGATGTTCGGCAAGGTGTTCTCGGAGGAGGAGATCGCGGTGATCACCGGCGGTCCGGAGGTCGGCCAGGCCTTCTCGGAGCTGGCCTTCGACCACATGATCTTCACCGGCGCGACCAGTGTCGCCCGCCACGTCATGCGCGCGGCCGCCAACAACCTGGTGCCGCTGACCCTGGAGCTGGGCGGCAAGAGCCCGGTGATCATCTCGCGCAGCGCCGACATGGCGCTGACCGCCGCCCGGGTGATGAACGGCAAGACCCTCAACGCCGGCCAGATCTGCCTGGCCCCCGACTATGTGCTGACGCCGGAGGAGAGCGTCGGCGAGTTCGTCACCCAGGCGAAGGCCGCCGTAACCAGGCTGTTCCCGACCATCAAGGACAATCCCGACTACACCGCCGTGGTCGCCCAGCGGCACTATGACCGGATCATGGGCTATATCGACGACGCCCGGTCGAAAGGCGCCGAGATCATCGAGATCAAGCCGGATGACGAGGACCTGAGCCAGCAGGAGCACCGCAAGATCGCCCCGACCCTGATCCTCAACCCGACCGACGACATGAAGGTCATGCAGGAAGAAATCTTCGGGCCCGTCCTGCCGGTGAAGACCTACAAGACCCTGGCCGAGGCCACCGGCTACATCAACGCCCACGACCGGCCGCTCGGCCTCTACTGGTTCGGCACCGACGAGGCGGAGAAGGCCAACGTTCTGGCCACCACGACCAGCGGCGGGGTGACGATCAACGACGTGGTCATGCACGTGGCCCAGGAAGAGTTGCCGTTCGGCGGCGTCGGGCCCTCGGGCATGGGCAGCTACCACGGCCACGACGGCTTCCGGGAGTTCAGCCACCGCAAGGCCATCTACACCCAGCTGAAGAAGGATATCGGTCCGCTGGTCGCCATGCGGCCGCCCTACGGTGCGGCCATCCGCAAGATGCTGTCCGGGCAGATCACCCGGTAGCGCCGTGGACCCGGCGGTCAGAGCCGTCATCGACGCCTGGCCGCCGCCGGTGCGGCCGGGGTTGCTGGCCCTGCGCGACATGATCCTGGAAACGGCGGCGCAGACCGAGGGCGTCGGGCCGCTGGACGAGAGCCTCAAATGGGGTGAGCCGGCCTATCGGCCCGTTCGGCCGCGCACCGGCACGACGGTGCGGATCAACGCGCTTAAGGGCCGCACCGATGGCTACGCCGCCTATTTCCACTGCCAGAGCGGACTGATCGGCCAGTTCCGCATGCTCTACCCGGACGATTTCACCTTCGAGGGCGAGCGGGCGCTGATCTTCCAGGCCGGCCAGGCCCCGCCTGCCGAACCGTTGCGCCATTGCATCGCCCTGGCGTTGACGCACCACCTGCGGGGGCGGTGACACAGGGCCGCAACAGCCCGCCCTTCCAGCGCCGCTATTCCTACCTACATTGTAGGTGTCGCGGATCGTCGCGACTCGAAACGGAGAATGCTCATGCGCGCCCCCATCCTGGGCGGGCTGATCCTGGCGACCCTGGCCGGCTTCTCGGTGCAGGCCCAGGGCAACGTCGACTTCCGCGCGCAGGCGCGGTGCCTTGCTGTCTATGAAGCGGCCGCCGGCGCGGTCGAGCAGGGCGGCGGCGACAAGGCCCTCGTCAAGAGCTTCGACCGTAACCGCGAACGCACCGCCCTGGCGCTGGCCGCCCGCCGCGACCTGCCGGCCGGGACCAACCCCGCCGCCATCCAGTCGGCCGAGGCCGACAAGCTGGACGGCCAGGGCAGGGACGCGTTGGTCAACGAAGCCAAGGCCTGCGACAAGACGCTCGGCTACTAGCCACGGCCCGGACATGAAGACGCCCGCCCGCGTGACGCGGACGGGCGTTTTTCTTTGCCTGCCGGTCGGGCTCAGTCGTCCTTGGACGGGGCCACGGTCGGCACGGGGCGGCTGAGGAAGGCCGGCAGTTCGTTGCCGAAGCCGACGACGCGGCGGTCGTCGTCCTCGCGCGGGGCCGGAGCGCGGACGCCACGGACCGGATCGGGACGGCGCTCTTCACGGGCCGGGCGCTCGTCACGCGCGGCGCGGTCGTCGCTGGCGGGGCGCTCTTCGCGAGCCGGACGATCTTCCCGGGCGGGACGGTCGTCACGGGCCGAGCGGTCTTCACGAGCCGGACGGTCCTCGCGGGCCGGACGCTCTTCACGGGCCTGGGGCTCGCGGGCTTCGACAGGCGCGTCTTCGCCGCCGCGTTCACGACCCCGGCCACGGCCGCGGCTGCGTTCGGGGCGTTCGCGGCGCGGACGCTCTTCACGGGCTTCGCGTTCGACCGGCGCGGCTTCGACGCCTTCGGCCTGGGCCACCGGCTCGGTGCTGGCGCGTTCGGGGCGTTCGGCGCGGGGCGCGCGTTCGACGCGTTCGGTCGGGGCGGCGATGGCGTCCATGCCGACGGTCGAGGTTTCCGATTCCGGACGGCCGCGGCTGAACTCGCGCTTGCGCTCGGGGCGGCCGCGCGGGCCGCCGCGTTCGCGGTCCTGTTCCTTGCGCCGGACGTCCTTGTCCTTGGCGGCGGCCCAGTCGAGGTCGAGGACGACTTCGTTGGGCTTCTGGCCGGTCAGCTTGAGGACCTTGTCGAGGTTCTTGTCGTCGGCCGGGGTGACGATCATGTAGGTCTCGCCCAGCTTTCCGGCCCGGCCGGTGCGGCCGATGCGGTGGACGTAGTCGTCGGCGTGATGCGGCACGTCGTAATTGAAGACGTGGCTGACATCGGGGATGTCGAGGCCGCGGGCCGCGACGTCGGAGGCCACCAGCAGCTTGAGCTCGCCCTTGCGGAAGCGCTCCAGCGTCTTCATCCGCGTGCCCTGGTCGAGGTCGCCGTGGATCGGGGCGGCGTCATGGCCGTGGACGGTCAGCGACTTGGCGACGATGTCGACTTCGCTCTTGCGGTTGCAGAAGACGATGCCGTTGCGCACGTCGGCCCGTTCGACCAGCGACCGCAGGGCCATGCGCTTGGCGCTCGGCGAGACGATCGGCACCCGCACCAGGTGCTGGGTGATGGTCTCGGCGGTGGTGGCGGGACGGGCGACCTCGATGCGGGTCGGGTCCTTGAGGAACTGCTTGGTCAGCCGGGTGATTTCCGGCGGCATGGTGGCGCTGAAGAACAGGGTCTGCTTCGACGGCGGCGTCATCTTGAAGATGCGCTCGATGTCCGGGATGAAGCCCATGTCGAGCATGCGGTCGGCTTCGTCGACCACCAGCGTCTGCACGCCGGTCATCAGCAGCTTGCCGCGTTCGAAATGGTCGAGCAGCCGGCCGGGGGTGGCGATCAGGACGTCGACGCCGCGGTCCAGCTTCTTTTCCTGGTCGCCGAACGAGACGCCGCCGATCAGCAGGGCCCAGCTGAGCTTCTGGCCCTTGCTGTACTTCTCGAAGCTGAGCGCGACCTGGTCGGCCAGTTCGCGGGTCGGGCAGATGACCAGGCCGCGCGGCATGCGGGCCTTGGTGCGGCCGGCCGCCAGCTTGTCGATCATCGGCAGTGTGAAGGCGGCGGTCTTGCCGGTGCCGGTCTGGGCGATCCCGAGGACATCGCGGCCCGCGAGGGCGACGGGGATGGCCTGTTCCTGGATCGGGGTGGCGACGGTGTAGCCGGTGTCAGCCACCGCCTGGAGGGTGAGGGGCGACAGCCCCAATTGGGAAAATTCGGTCATTATCACTTTGCATGAATTCGAAACCGCCCGGGCTGGGCGAGCGGGCGGCGCGGAATCGCCAGACCTGTCCCGAATGCGGGTCTAGATAGGCGTTATCGCCGCAAAGTCAATTCAAACCTGGTTTTGCGGCAGACCGGCGCAAGTCAACCAAAGCCCAATTGGCGCGTTACTGGGCGATGACGAAGTCTCTCATGATGGCGACAACGATCGCCCTGTTTTCGCTCGCCCCGATATCGACATTCGCCGCCTCGCCGGTCGAGGCGGCGTTCGGCAACACCATCGTCTCGACCTACCCCAGCGGGCGGTCGACGAAGCTGTGGTTGCAGCGCGACGGCACCTATGCCGCCCAGCGGACCAACGGCAAACGCACGGCCGGCAAGTGGACCCTCAAGGGCGACAAGGTCTGCCTGAAACAGACCAGGCCCGCGGGCATCCCGCTGACCTTCTGTTCAAAGGTTCCGGCCGGCAAGGTCGGGCTGACCTGGTCGAGCAAGAGCCCCAAGGGCGAGCCGCTCCGGAACCGCCTGGTCGCCGGGCGCGGCTGACAACCCCAATCCTGCCGTCACAGGAATTCTTGATAAGGTTGCATGTCGGCGTTTTCGTGGGTTAGCCTTGCTCTGCCCTAGGGGAGGGACCCATGCTTCGCAATATTCTGGCTGGCCTGCTGGCTGTCGCGGCGCTCGGCGGCTGCGCCAACCTGACCTCGATCCACCGGGTGGATGCGATCGGCTCGAGGCCGAACCAGGCCGAGGCGATCTTTATCGACGCCAAGCAGCGCGCCATCCTGACCAGCCGCCAGATGATCCCCGATCCGAATGGCGGCCCGCCGATCGACCAGTTGCAGTTCTGCGCCGAGGCGCCGCCGGACGCCTTCGTGGCCATGAGCGTCGGCGGCAGCGGCAACCTCGGCTATTCGGGCAGCGCCAACCCGAACGTCCAGGCTGGCGGGGCCTTGGCGATCAGCGAGTCCGGAGCCAGCTTCGAGCGGACCCAGACGGTCAACCTGCTGCGCGAGTCCATGTACCGGACCTGCGAGCGCTTCATCAGTGGCGCCATCAGCAAGGACGAGTTCATCATCCAGGCGGCGCGGGACCAGCGTGCCATGGTCGCTATCCTGGCCATCGAACAGCTGACCGGCGTCATGCGCCCGCCCTCGACGGTGATTACCGGCGGCAGCGCCTCGGCGGTCAATTCCAACCCGGCCGCGGTGCTGGCGGCCGTGCAATCGGCCGCCGACGACAAGAGCGCCAAGGACGCGGCTGTCATCCGGGCCCAGCAGGCCTATACGACGGCCTCGGCCACCGTGACCTGCGACCCCGCCCCCAGCCCCATGCCGGCCCCGGCCGACCCCACCTATGCAGCGGTGCAGGCCTGCCTGGCGGCCAACACCACCCTGCAGCAGGCCCAGGCGGCGGCGGCCACCTCGGCCCAGAACCTGACCTGGATCCAGGGCGTGGCGGCCAACCAGACCTTCAACATGACGGCCGGATCGGGCGGCGGCGCGCAGATCAGCGGCGGCGGCTATTCCCAGCAGGCCAGCGCCAACACCACCGCGGCGGTGGCCGGGGAAGTGCGGCTGATCGTCGAGAAGGCCCTCGACTTCCCGGAAGTCGAGATGATGTGCATGGTCCAGTTGCGCAAGGACAAGCCCGACGCCGCCTTGACCGCCATGTGCCTGGAGTTCGTCAAGGCCTCGGTGCAGGCGGAGACCGATCGGTTGAAGGCCGAGAGCGCCGGCTACAGGCGCTTCGGGGCCACGGTGACCAGCGACTCCGACCGGCTGCGGGCCTATCTGGCCGCCGGGCCGGATACGCCGGCGGCCAACTGGCAGGCGCTGCTCGCCAAGTCCGGCATTCTGCAGAACCTCGGCCCGCGCGCCCAGAAGGCCTACGCGGCGCCGACCACCCTTTCGGGCATCGTCAGCTTCTTCGAAGGCCTGGCGGCCGATCAGCGCAGCGACCTTCTCGGGGTCATCGGTTAGGAGACGCCGCATGCATCTGAAAATCTTCGCCGGCGCCGACGCCGGCGCCGTGACGGCCGATTTCGACCAGTATCGGTCCAGCCACGCCCTGGTCGACCAGCAGACCTATGAGGACAACGAGGACGTGGAATACCGGCCCGGCCAGGAACTCCTGCCCCAGCGGCCCAGCTTCACCCAGGAGGCGCCCGAGGGCGGGGTGTTTGTGATCGTGGCGCGCTTTTCGACCTGACCGGATCGGGCATCACGTCCGTTCCCATCAGCCGGTCCCAGAGCCGGAAGTGCAGGCCGAAGTTGGTCTGCATCCGTTTGTGATGCACTCCGTGATGGGTGGCGGTGATCAGCCAGCCGCCGACCGGCCCGCGCACGAAGCTCTGCGGCAGGATCTCGACGCCGCAGTGGTTCAGGGTGGCGGTCGCCGTCATGGCGATCAGCAAAAACAGCACCACCCCGACATGGATCGGGATGACGAAGGTCAGGACCGGCAGCACCCAGGCGACCAGGGCCGCCTCGGTCAGGTCGAAGGCGAAGCTGGCCCAGGCGGTCGGGGTATGGCTGCGGTGGTGGCCGGCGTGGAACCAGCGGAACAGGCTGCGGTGATGCATCAGCCGGTGGACCCAATAGTAGTGGGCGTCCTGGATGGCGAGGTACAGCAGGGCCGAGACCGGGACCCACCACAGCGGCCAGGCGCTCAGTTGGGTGTAGATCAGCGTGTGACCGGCCTTCCACTGCTCGACCACGAAGGCGGCGGGCAGGGCGTAGACAGCCGAGGAGGCCAGCGACAGCAGGATCTCGTGACGCACGGCCCCGGCCGGCGGAACGGGCTTGTCGGGACGGCGCAGGACCAGGCCGTAGATCAACCCCGAGGTCAGCAGGTAGCGCGCCGCGATAATGGCGGTCATGGCGGCGAAGGTGATCAGGAAGCTGGCCACGAACGGGGACCTTCGGCGGTGGCGAGGGGGGCGTCAAGCCGGCGGACGGCCCGGAAGGTGGTCCGCGCTTGTCGAAGCGATTATAGCATGGTTCGAGCCTGCCGGGATCAGGAAATATAGAGTAAATACAACACTATAAAGCCTACTTTATAACGGCCGGACACCTACTTTGGCGCGGCCTGTGGGGCCGATTGGTCCTCCCTGAAACCAACCTGAATCGACCCGACCGCCTCAACCTCCTGGGACGGCGCCTGGCGGCGCCCCGAAACGGCGGCGAATATGTATAGACATATTGCTCTAGCGGGCCGTTCCGCCGACGCGGACCATCCGCGGGCTGGATTTCGGGCGTTCGGCGAGGGCTTCGAGGAAGCCCTGCCACCAGTGGTCGAGGTTCTCGGCGTCGAGGCCGGATTTCAGTTCGCGCCAGCGCAGCATGCGTTCGGTCAGGTCCATGGTCAGGGCCCGGTGGATGGCCTCGGCCATCTCGTCGCGGTCGTAGGGATTGACGATCAGGGCCGCCTTCATCTGGGCCGCGGCGCCGGCGAAGCGCGACAGGATCAGCACGCCGGGGTCGGCGGGGTCCTGGGCGGCGACATATTCCTTGGCGACCAGGTTCATACCGTCGCGCAGCGGGGTGATCAGGGCGGCGCGGGCGGCGCGGTAGATGCCGGCCAGCTCGTCCTGGCGGTAGCCGGAGTTGACGTAGCGCAGCGGCACCCAGTCGAGCGAGCCGTACTGGCCGTTGATGTGGCCGGCGATGGCGTCCAGGCGGTTGCGCATCTCCTGATAGGCCTCGACGCCGTCGCGGCTGAGCGTGGCGATCTGCAGCATGAAGACCTTCTCCCGGGCCTCGGGGTGGTCCTCCAGATACTGCTCGTAGGCCAGGAAGCGCTCCTCCAGGCCCTTGCTGTAGTCGAGGCGGTCGACGCCGATGATCATCTGCCGACCGGCCAGGCTCTTCTCCGTGCGCTGCTGGGCGTCGATCGAGGCCTCCGAGGCGTTCTCGGTGGCGAAGTCGGCGGTGTGGATGCCGATCGGGAAGACGCCCAGGCGGGTCTTGCGGCCGAAGGCTTCCGCCGTGCCGTCCTCGGCGACCTCGACGCCCAGCTGGTTGTGCAGATAGCCGGTCAGGGCCGACAGCCATTCGGCGGTGTGGACGCCGACCAGGTCGTAGTCGAACAGCTGGGCGACCAGCTTCTCGTGGCCGGGCAGGGTGGTGAACAGCTGCCGGGCCGGCCAGGGGATGTGCAGGAAGAAGCCGATGCGGTTGGTGAAGCCCAGCCTGCGCAGCTCGGCGGCCAGCGGGATCAGGTGGTAGTCGTGGACCCAGATGGTGTCGCCGGGGGCGATCAGGGCGCTCAGGGCCTGGGCGAACCGCTGGTTCACCCGGGCGTAGCCGGCGGCGTAAGAGCGACTGAAGTTGGTCAGGTCCAGGCGGTTGTGGAACAGCGGCCAGAGCGTGTTGTTGGCATAGCCGTTGTAGTAGGTCTCGACGTCCTCGGGCTCGAGATCGATCTTGGCGACGGTGACGTCGCCGATGCGGTCCAGGGCCAACTGGCCGGTGTAGACGGGCGTGGTCTCGCCGCTCCAGCCGAACCAGACGCCCTGGTTCTGGCGCAGCGCGGCGGTGATGGCGGCCGACAGCCCGCCGACCGCGCCGCCACCGACGTCGCGCGAGAGGCCCACCCGGTTGGAAACCACGATCAGTCGGCTCATGCGCTCACCGGGGTCAGCGACGTCTCCAGCCAGTCCAGCAGGGCGTCCGGGTCCTCCAGCCGCCAGCGCGAGCGGCTGCGGCGGGGCAGGCCGATCAGGATGGCCTCGCCGCCAAGGGCGACGGCGGCCGCGAAGGCGTCCTCGTCGGTGAGGTCGTCGCCGATCATCACCGGCGTGGCGCCGGCGAACGGGGCCTCGGCCATGAAGGCGGCCAGCGCCTCGCCCTTGTCCGGGCCGGGCGTGCGCAGCTCGGCGACCAGATGGCCTTCCTGCAGGACCAGGCCCGTCTGGCGCGCCAGGCGGCGGGCGCAGTCGACGACGGCGGGGCCAGCCTCGGGCCGCAGGCGGTAGTGCAGGGCGACGCTGGTTCCCTTGTCCTCGAGCAGCAAGCCGCGTTGGGCCCTGGCCAGGGTGGCCAGGCATTCGCGAGCGTCGCGGAGGGCCGGGTGCGGCGGAGTGGTGTCGAGGTGGCCGGCCGGGCCACGGCGGTCGAGGCCGTGCAGGCCGGCGACGCTGGCTACCGAGCCATCGAGGATGCGGTCGATTTCGCCGATCTCGCGGCCGCTGAGGATGGCCAGACGCCCGTCCAGCGCTTTGGCGAGCGCGCGCAGCACCCGCGTGCGGCGCGCAACGGGGCCGACCGCGTCGGGCGTTTCGGCGATGTCGGCCAGGGTGCCGTCGAGGTCGAGAAACAGAGCGGTGTTTGTCAGATCAAGACTCGGCGGGGTCTGGAAGGGGACTTCCAGACGCTCGTCGGCAAGGATGGTCATCGGTCTAGCGTCAGCCCCAGATACAGACTCGGCGACCCTCCTGGGCCTCCGCTCAACTCGGGGTGACAACGCGGGGAGGGGCTATTGGCTCCCCGGATAGAGTGATCGTGAGCGAGAAGGTTTCGCCTCGGGGCGCCCTTCTCCCCTTGTGGGAGAAGGTGGCGCGAAGCGCCGGATGAGGGGTCGATGATTGGATCAGCCGCGCTTTGGCGGTTCGGCTGGCAGGTAGGCGGGTGGCAAGGGCGCGCCGGTGTCGATCGCGTACCGGTCTGTCGGTGCGTCAAACTCGTCTGTGGTGGGAAGCGCGACGGCTTGCAGAATTGTCGCAACCAGGTCGTCGGGTCGATTGGATACGACGCTGTTTGGAAACCTGAAGACCCGAAAGCCGTCGGACCTCAGCCAAGCGTCACCAACGGCGTCTTTGTCCGCATCGTGAAAGGGGCCGTCAGCTTCGACAACCAGGCGGTGGCGGAGGCAGACGAAGTCCGCGACGTAGCGGCCGAGCGGGACTTGACGGCGGAACTTCAAATGTTCGAGGCGTCGATTGCGGAGAAGTTTCCAGAGGAGTTCCTCGTGGAAGGTGGGGGCGTGCCGCATACGACGGGCCAGAGCGCGTTTGAGTGTGGAGACAGGCATCTCAATGAGAAACAAATCATGAACATTGTTCGTCGTGCAAAGCAATCTTATCCGCTGTTGGATGCGTAAGCGTCGAGAGCGGCTTTGAGAGTCTTCGACCCCTCATCCGGCCCTTCGGGCCACCTTCTCCCACTAGGGGAGAAGGGACCTCTCACGGCGGCTTTGTCTTTCTTGGCCGGAATTAGATATCCAGTTCGCCGGCGAACTCGGCGTTTTCCTGGATGAAGCGGAAGCGGGCTTCCGGTTTGCGGCCCATCAGGCTTTCGACCAGTTCCTCGACCTGTTCCTCGGCCTTGGGCAGGGTGACCCGCGCCAGGGTCCGGGTGGCCGGATCCATGGTGGTTTCCTTGAGCTGGCTGGCCATCATTTCGCCGAGGCCCTTGAAGCGACTGATCTCGGGCTTCTTGCCCTTGAACTCGGTCGCCATCAGTTCGTCCTTGTGGGCGTCGTCGCGGGCGTAGGTGGACTTGCCGCCGTGGGTGATCCGGTAGAGCGGCGGCAGGGCCAGGTAGAGGGCGCCCGAGCGGATCATCTGCGGCATGGTGCGGTAGAAGAAGGTGATCAGCAGGGAGGCGATGTGGGCGCCGTCGACGTCGGCGTCGGTCATGATGATCACGCGGTCGTAGCGCAGGTCCTCTTCCTTGAACTTCGAGCCCGGCTGCACGCCCAGCGCCAGCATCAGATCGGACAGTTCCTTGTTCTGGTGCAACTTCTCGCCCGTCGCCGAGGCGACGTTGAGGATCTTGCCGCGCAGGGGGAGGATGGCCTGGTTCTTCCGGTTGCGGGCCTGTTTGGCCGAGCCGCCGGCGCTGTCGCCCTCGACCAGGAAGATCTCGCTGCCGCCGGCCGCCTCGCCGGAACAGTCGGCCAGCTTGCCGGGCAGGCGCAGCTTGCGGGTCGCCGAGGCGCGGGCCACGTCGCGGTCCTTGCGGCGCTTGAGGCGCTCCTCGGCCCGCTCGACGACGAAGTCGAGCAGGGTGCGAGCCACCTTCGGCGAGGCGGTCAGCCAGTGGTCGAAGGGGTCGCGCAAGGCGGTCTCGACCAGCTTCTGGGCGTCGGAGGAACTGAGCCGCTCCTTGGTCTGGCCCTGGAACTCCGGGTTCCTGATGAAGACGCTGATCAGGGCCCCGGCGTTGGCGATGACGTCGTCGGCGGTGATGATCCCGGCCCGCTTCTCGCCGGCCAGTTCGCCGTAAGCCTTGAGACCCCGCGTCAGGGCGGCGCGGAAGCCGCTTTCGTGGGTGCCGCCCTCGGGGGTCGGCACGGTGTTGCAGTAGCTCTGCACGAAGCCGTCGGCCTCGCCGAAGCCCTGCGGCGTCCAGGTCACCGCCCATTCGACGGCCCCGGCCTCGCCGCTGCGGGCGATGCGGCCGGTGAAGGCCTCGGGCGTGACGGTGTTGATGCCTAACGTGCGCTCGGCCAGGAAGTCGGCCAGGCCGTTTGGGAAGTGGAAGACGGCTTCCGGAAGCGTCTTGTCCTGGATGCGGCTGGCGTCGCAGGTCCATTTGATGGTCACGCCGCGGAACAGGTAGGCCTTCGACCGGGCCATGCGGTAAAGGCGCGCCGGCTTGAAGGCGACGCCCTCGCCGAAGATCACCGGGTCGGGGCTGAACTTGATGGCCGTGCCGTGCTTGCGGCTGGCGCCCAACTGCTCGAGCTTGCCCAGCGGCTTGCCGCGCGAGAACACCTGGCGGTGCTCGAAGCCGTCGCGCCAGACGGTGACCTCGACCCGTTCGGAGAGGGCGTTGACCACCGAGACGCCGACGCCGTGCAGGCCGCCGGAGGTTTCGTAGGCCTTGCCGCTGAACTTACCGCCCGAGTGCAGCACGGTCATGATGACCTCGAGCGCCGACTTGCCCGGATGCTTGGGATGCGGGTCGACCGGGATGCCGCGGCCGTCGTCGAAGACGGTCAGGGCGCCCTCGGCGTCGAGGGTGACCTCGATCAGCTTGGCGTGGCCGGCGACGGCCTCGTCCATGGCGTTGTCGAGCACCTCGGCGAACAGATGGTGCAGGGCCCGCTCGTCGGTGCCGCCGATGTACATGCCCGGGCGCATGCGCACCGGCTCGAGACCTTCGAGGACCTCGATGCTGCTGGCGTTGTAGTCGCCGGTTTTCGGGGCCAGCGTCGGCTTCGGCTGGGCCTTGGGCACCGGCTCGTGCGGGTTCGCCAGCGGCGGCGCGGCCGGCGGGTTCAGGGCATCGTCGAAGAGGGAGGGGAGCGGCTCGGGCTTGGACATTACGCTGGGGAGTCTAGGCGATTCGGGAGGGGACTAATGGGCTGACATGTCGTCGCGCGCAATGGCGGGTTCGGGGTAGTCCACATCCGTCCGTAAACCCTCTCCCTCCCTCCCTGCTTCGCTGACGCTGCGCAGGGCGGGCCCGCCGCGTAGCGGTGGGAAGGAGAGGGTTTACGGACGGCGCAGGTAAATCCGCGCGCCGCAGAGGACGACCTCGCCATCGGCATCGATGAGCCCGCGACTCTCGGCGATCGAACGAGCGGCGGTGGGGTCGGCCAGGACGACGTCGAAGCCGCTCAAACCCTCGCCGCGCTCGTCGCCCAAGGGCGTAAAGCGGATCTCACCGCCCTCCAGGGCGATCCGCCGGGCGCCGTCCGATTGCTCCACCGGGCGGCCGAGAACCTCGCCCCAGCGCCCGGCCATGGCTGCGGGGTCTTCCGCCTGCAGTTCGGCGCCGACGATGGCTTGTCCGGGGCGGGCATTGCCTTCCCAGCCCTTGCCGCCCCATTCCCAGCGGTCCCACGGGTCCATCCAGTCCAGCGACAGGATGGCGCCGCCGACGTCGCGCGGGTGGTAGTGGGTGGCGGCGACGCCGGGACGGTCGATCTGTTCGACGACGCGGGCGCCGGCCTCGGCGGCGCATCTGCGGGCGGCGGCCAGGTCGCGGACCTGCAGGATGACCATGTAGCCGCCGTCGCCGCCGCGCTTTTCGATCAGACGGCCGGCTGTCGTGCCGGGCTGCCTGGGCGAGACCACCTCCAGGAAGGTCTGGCCGACTGCCCAGACGCCGTTGCGCAGGCCGTAGTGGCCGACGCCGGGATCGTCATAGGGATGGCTGACGCCCAGCACCGCTTCGATGTCGGCCGTGCGGGCGGCGAGGTCGGCGCCGACGAGGGCGATCTGGCGAAGGCGCATGGCGGTCGGCTCCCGGTGTCGGTCCATCCTGCCACGGCGCGGCGGAAAGTCAGCCTCTGCTGGCGCCCAGGGTCGCTTCGATGGGCGGGTCGGCGGTGGGGGCGTCGGGGATCGGCTCCAGCATGCGGGTCAGGGGTTTGCCGAGGACGAGGAGGAAGACCAGGCCGGCCGCCGAGATGCCGGCGTGCAGCAGCCAGAACTGGGCGTGGCTGAGGGTCTCGTAGAAGCGGCCCAGCCAGCCGACCGTGACGTTGGTGACGAAGGTGGCCAGGTAGAAGATGCCCATCATCGTCGTGCCCAGCGCCGCCGGGGCCGAGCGCGAGAAGGCCGACATGGTCACCGTATCGACGAAGGGAATCATCAGGTCGGCGGCGACGAAGAACAGCACCGGGAAGACCAGCGCCGTCAGGCCGTTGCCGGCCAGAAAGGCGCCGCCGGCGATGAACAGAAAGCTCAGTGTCCCCAGCACCATGCCGATGCTGATCTTGCCGATATCGCCGGGCTCCTTGCCCCGTTTGGCCTGCCAGGCCCAGAGGCGGACGGCCAGGAAGACGGCGACGATGGTCAGGATGCCGTCGAGGGTGGCGAACCAGGTGACCGGGGCCTGGAAGCCGAACAGATTGCGGTCGACGCTGCTGTCTTCCCAGAGGACCATGATGTTCCAGGCCTGCTGATAGGCGCTGAACACCAGGATGTAGGGGATCAGCAGCAGCATCAGACCGGCCAGCAGGCGGCCCTCGCCCTTGCGGAGTTTCGGGGCCTTGGTCCCGCCCCTCTCTGTTTTTGGGGCGGCTTTCAGCGTGTCCGGCGGCAGGTGCTTCTGGCCGACGAGGTAGATGACCAGGGAAATCAGCATGCCGATGCCGGCCGCCCCGAACCCCCAGTGCCAGCCGACCTTCTCGCCAAGGGTGCCGACGATCAGCGGGGCCGTGAAGGCGCCGACGTTGAGCCCGATCAAGTAGATGCCGAAGGCGCGGGTGCGGCGGGTGTCGTCCTTGTCGTAGAGGGCCCCGACCTGCACGGCCATATTGCCCTTGATGCAGCCGGCCCCGAGGATGAGCAGCAGCAGGGCGAACAGGAAGAGCGGCTCGAAGGTCATCATCAGGTGGCCGGCGGCCATCAGCACGGTGCCGAGGATGACGGTGCGGCGCTGGCCGAGCACCCGGTCGCCGATCAGGCCGCCGACGATGGGCGTCGCGTAGATGAAGCCGGTGTAGAGGCCGAAGATCTGCGAGGCGAGCGCCAGGGTGGTCAGCGGCCCGAAGACCCCCTCGACCGCCGCCCGGAAGCCCGGAAAGCCGATGATGTATTCGACATGGCCGGGCAGCAGCGCCTGCTTGGTCATGTAGAGGGTCAGGAGACCCATCATCCCGTAGTAGGAAAACCGCTCCCACAGCTCGGTGGCCGTCAGAACGGTCAGGCCGATAGGATGGCCCCACAGGGTTTTGCCGAGCGCTGGCGTCGTCGTCTCACTCATGATGGATCCCCCCGATCCCGACCGCGAAAGCGGCCCCCGCTAACGCTTGCCGCCCTTCAGGGCCGCGAAAAGTTCCTCTTCCAGCGCGCCGGTCGAGGGGCAGTCGAACTCACGCCGCACCTGGCGGCCCTTGAAGACCAGGAAGTGCCGGCGGCGCACCTGGTCGGCCGAACCATGGACGGCGACAATGACGGCCGTTCGCCCGGCCCCATCCGGAGCCAGGGTGACATCGAGGTCGTAGCCGACATCCTTCAGCCGGCGCGGGCAGCGGATGTAGGCCGCCCAGACCTTTGACCCGGTCGCCACGAAGCGGCCGTTGGCGCGGTCGGCCGTTTCGGTCGTCAGTCCCCTCTGGCCCGCGAACTTCACGACCTCGAGCCACGTCTCATCCATGCTCAGTGGAACCGAGGCATTGACGCCGGACGGCTGGGCCCCGGCGGAGGAGGCCAGCAGCGCGGCCGCGAGACCCAGGCCCGCCAGTCGCTTCACGGCTTGGTATAGGCCTGCGGATAGGCCCCCGGCTGATGGGCGTAGCGGTCGCGCAGTTCGAAGGCCCGGACATCCTGCGGCTGGCGCTGGCCGGCGATGAAGACATCGGTCGGCCAGGTGGAGAGCTCCAGCGGATCGCCGGTCCAGACCACGATGTCGGCCGTCTTGCCGACCTCCAGGGTGCCGACCTGGCCGTCCATCTTCCAGATCTTCGCCGGGTTGATGGTCAGCGAGGCCAGGCCCTGCTGGTAGGGCAGGCCGTAGGACACCGCCATGCCGGCGTTGAAGCGGGCCTGGCGCAGGTTGTTCTGGTCGCGGCTGCCGATCACCGCCACGGTCACCCCGGCCGCCTGCAGGCGGGCGGCGTTGTCCAGCCGCGAGGCCAGTGTCTCGAAGCTGCTGGGCAGGTCGCGCTGGGCGTCGACGATCACCCCGACCTTGGCGGCGGCGATCTGTGGGGCGACCAGCCAACCCTCTTCGACGCCTTCGAGGATGACGCTGACGCCTTCCTCGCGGGCCATCTTGAGAACCTGCAGGATGTCGGAGGCGCGGCTGACGCGGACGAGCAGCGGCATGCGGCCCTGGACCACGGGGACGAGGGCCTCGAGGTCGATGCGCGACAGGCCGAACTCGCGGGTTTCCCCCCGGTCGTAGGCCGCCTTGTTGCGGGCGTAGGCGCGGGCGTCCTCGAAGGCCGAGCGGACCAGCACCATGGCCGCCCCGCGCGAGCCGGCGGCCGCGGCCCCGGCTTCGCCCATGTCGAGCACAACGGCGGCCTTGGCGCGGACCAGCAGGTCGGTCTGGCCCGAGGCCAGGGAGACGACGGCGGCCTGGCCGGCGAACAGGTGAGGGTCTTCCTCGCCCACGCCGCCGCCGGCGAAGTCGTCGGCCCCGCTGTCGTCCTTGTGGCCGCCGCCGCCGCGCGACAGCACGGGGGTGGCCACGGCCCGGGTCAGGCCGCTCTGGCGGGCCCAGGGGATCATCGTCGAGTTGGGATTGATCCCGTACTGGATGTCGAAGCCGGCCGAGAGCTTGCCCGAGCGGTCGTCACGGGTTTCCTGCACGGCCGAGACTTCCGAGACCGTCAGGTTGGAAGAGACGGCGATGAAGCCCGGCGTCACCACGCCGCCCCTGGCGTCGATGACCGTCGCGCCGGCCGGGGCCTGAACCCCGGCGCCGACGGCGGCGATCTTGCCGTCCTTGATCACGATCGTGCCGTTGGCGATGGGGCCGGCCGCCGTCACCGTTTCGATGCGGGCGTTGGTGATGGCGTAGGTCTGGGCGGCGGCCGGGCCTGCGATCAGCAGCGCGGCGCCAACCAGAGCGCTGGAAGCGAGGAGGAGGATTCTCATGGGTGGAAGGCCCCTTCACCGGGCTGGCCGAGTTCGAAATCGGATTTGGGCTGGAAGCGCGGGTCGCGCCGGTCGTAGGCGAGGCCGCCGTCGATGAAGACCTTCTCGGCCTGGCTGTAGACGCTGAACGGATTGCCGGTCCACAGCACGACGTCGGCGCGCTTGCCGACCGTCAGGCTGCCGGTCTGGTCGCCGATGCCCATGGCCTTCGCCGGGTTGGCGGTGATCCAGGCGATGGCCTCGGCGTCGGTGATGCCGAAGCCGATGCGGTTGCCCGAAGCCATGGCGATGGCGGCTTCCTGGTTCAGGTGCTGGGTGATGGTCTCGTCGTCGGAGTGGATGACGACGCAGGCGCCGGCCCTGTAGACGATGGCCGCGTTGGCCTCGATGCCGTCCAGGCTCTCCATCTTGAACGCCGCCCAGCTGGCCCAGGTGGCGACGCAGATATCGTTTTCCTTCAGCAACGGGCCGATCTTGTAGGCCTCGTTGGCGTGGTGGAACATGGTGATCTTGTAGCCGAACTCCTTGGCGATATCGATCATCACGGCCATCTCGTCGGCCCGGTAGCAGTGGTTCTGGACCAGGATGTCGCCGCGCAGGACGCCGGCCAGGGTTTCCAGCTGCAGGTCGCGTTTGGGCGCGTCGGCCTTCTCGCCCTTGTCGTGCTTGGCGTTGTAGTCGTCCCATTTGCGGCGGTACTCGGCCGCGTCGATCCAGGCCTTGCGGTAGCCGTAGACGTTGCCCATCGCCGTCGACGGGCTGCGACCCTTGCCGCCGTAGACCCGCTTGGGGTTCTCGCCGCAGGCCATCTTCAGGCCGTAGGGGGCGTTGGGGAACTTCATCCCCTGCATGGTCACGGCCGGCACGTTGCGCACGGTCACGGAACGGCCGCCGAACAGGTTGGCGCTGCCGGGGAGGATCTGCAGGGTGGTCACCCCGCCGGCCCGGGCCCGGTTGAAGCCCGGGTCCTGCGGCCAGATCGAATGCTCGGACCAGACCTGGGCGGTGTTGGGATCGGTGGCCTCGTTGCCGTCCGAGCGGGCCGAGACGCCGGGCGAGGGATAGACCCCCAGGTGGCTGTGGGCGTCGATGACGCCGGGCGTCACATACTTGCCCTTGCCGTCGACGACGTCATAGCCGGCCGGGATGGCGGTCTCGGGTCCGCCGACGGCGATGATCCTGCCGTCGCCGAAGATGACCACGCCATTGTCGATCTGCCGCCCGTCGGCGGTCAGCACTGTCGCCCCGACGATGGCCGTCGGCCGGCCGGGCAGGGGACGGTAGGTCGAGGCATAGGCGACGGCGTCGTCCTTGCCGCCGGCCCCGGGGGCGAGCGGCCTATTGTCAGCCTTCTCTGGCGGCTTGGCGGCAGGGGCGGCCCCCCCGGTGGTGGCGCAGGCGGCCAGCAGGGCCGACAGCGCGACGGCGGAGGCCGCCGTCTTCCAGGCAAATGTCATGGAGGAGTCCCGAACAGCAGAGGAGGGGAGATCAGACGAAAATGGGACGGGGATCAAGGGCCTGTGCGCCGGCCAGATCGATCGCGGCGCACGCGACCGCCGTCAGAATGCAGGTTGATTACTACAGTGTTGCGCCCGCCGTCCCGCGGGCATGATCAGGCCTTGCTGCGCGGCCGCTCCGGTCCTCGCGCTCCCTGGACCCCGCCATGCCCTTTCCTGCCACTATCGCGCTCAGCAGCTTGAACGGAACCAACGGGTTCTGGATCAACGGGGTGGGGATGTTCGACGGCGCGAACATGAAGGTGGCGTCGGCGGGCGACATCAATGGCGATGGGATCGACGATCTGATCATCGGGCAGCCGAACGCCACCGGCGGGCTGGGCGCGAGCTACGTCGTGTTCGGCCGGTCCGGCGGCGGCAATCTCGATCTAAGCAGCCTGGACGGGACCAACGGGTTCAAGGTCACCGGCGGCCTGGGGGTCTATCGAAACGGTGTCTCCGTCGCTTCGGCGGGAGACATCAACGGCGACGGCATCGATGACCTGCTGATCGGAGCCGGCGCCGCCCACCCCCACGGCCAGTACTCCGGCTCGAGCTTCGTCGTGTTCGGGCGCAGCACCGGCTTTGCCCCCAACCTCGTGCTCACCAGCCTCAGCGGGGCCGATGGCTTCCGGATCGACGGCGCATTGGCCCGCGACTACAGCGGCCGTTCGGTGGCCTCGGCCGGAGACGTCAACGGCGACGGGGTGGACGACCTGATCATCGGCGCCCGGGGCGTAGATGTCGCGGGTTCCAATTCGGGGGCGAGCTACGTCGTCTTCGGCAAGGTCACGGCGACGGCCGGAAACTTCGCCGCCGTTGTCCCGCTTTCCGGCCTGGACGGCGCCAACGGCTTTCGGATCGTCGGCGTGTCCGCCGGCGACGCCAGCGGCCAGGCCGTCTCCGCGGCGGGTGACATCAACGGGGACGGCCTTGCCGACCTGCTGATCGGGGCGGCCTATGCCGATCCGAACGGCGTGGATACCGGCGCGGCCTACGTTGTTTTTGGACGATCCACCGGCTTTGCGGCCGATCTCCTTCTGAGCAACCTGAACGGAGCCGACGGTTTCAGGATCGACGCGCCGGAGCAATTTGCCAGGATCGGCTTTTCCGTCGCCTCGGCCGGCGACGTGAATGGCGATGGCCTTGACGATATCATTGTCGGGGCGCGGAACACCAACCAGGCCACCGGGGCGACCTACGTCATCTTCGGTCGCGACTGCGCCGCACCGGGGGCGTTCGCCGCTACCCTGAACGTCGCCGACCTCGATGGCGCGACGGGCTTTCGGATCAATGGCGCGGCGATCTATGACGCCAGCGGCTGGTCCGTCTCTTCGGCCGGGGACATCAACGCCGACGGATTCGACGACCTGTTGGTCGGGGCCGACCAGTCCGACCCGAACGGGCCGAACTCCGGCACGACCTATGTGGTGTTCGGCCGGGCGTCCGGTATGGCTCCCGTGCTCAACGTGACCAGCCTCAACGGCGTCAACGGCTTCCGGATCACCGGCACGACGGCGCAGGACCATGCCGGCTATTCGGTGACCGCGGCCGGCGACATCAACGGCGATGGCATCGACGATCTGGCCCTCGCCGCCTTGGGCGTGAACGTGTCCGGCGTGACCTATGCCGGCAGAGCCTATGTCATCTACGGGGTCGCCGGTCCGATCAGCTTCGCCGGCGGCGGCGGCAACGACAGCCGGTCGGGCGCGGGGGAGGGCGACATGCTCTCGGGCGGCGGCGGCAATGATCTGCTCTACGGTCTGGGCGGTGACGATTTCCTGGACGGCGGCGATCTTTCCGACACTCTGTACGGCGGCGACGGGGCGGACGACCTGATCGGCGGGGCGGGCGGCGACATCCTCTATGGCGACGCCGGCGTGGACGAGCTCAACGGCGGCGATGGGGCCGACAAACTCTACGGCGGCTCCGGCGCCGACCTGCTGAACGGCGGCCTCGGCAACGACCGCATGGACGGCCAGAGCGACATCGACACGCTCAACGGCGGGGCCGGCAATGATGTCCTCGACGGCGGATTGGGGGCCGATATCATGTCTGGGGGGCTCGACAACGACGTCTACATCGTCGACGACGCCGGCGATCAGACCATTGAGCTGGCCGGCGAAGGCTTCGACATCGTCCGCACCACCCTCGACTGGACCCTGGCTGACAATTTCGAGGGCCTCGAGCTGCAGGCGGCCACCGATGTCGCCGGAACCGGCAACAGCGGCGCCAACAACCTGCAGGGCAACAGCGGCGCCAACACCCTGTCGGGTCTGGCCGGCGTCGACACCATCAACGGCAATGATGGCGACGACATCATCATCGGCGGGGTCGGCAATGACCTGCTGCGCGGCGGCATCGGCGCCGACACCTTCCGCGTCGCCCACGCCTTCGGCGCGGTGCTGGAGACCGACCAGATCTACGACTTCTCGGCGGCGGAGGGCGACCGCATGGACTTTTCCGACGCCTACGGCGGGACGATCACCCTGGTCTCGGCCTTCAGCCACCACGCGGGCGAGATGACCATGACCTTTGCCGGCGGCATCACCACGGTCCGCCTCGACATCAACGGCAACGGGACCCCGGACTACCAGGTGAAGATCAACGGCGACGTCATCAACGAGAGCGGCGACTGGCTGCTCTGAGCGGACGTCTCTTCCCGGGCGGTGAATTGCGTTAATCTCGCCGGCCATGGCAGGCGACGTCACCCGGGAGACCGAACGCGACGAGGCGAGCCGGCTGCTCGCCGCGATCCGGGCCCATCCACGGCTCGACGAGGCCATCCGCCGTTCCGCGCAGGGCGCCGTGGAGCTGGCGCGGGCCCCGTCGGCCCTGACGCGGCTGTACCGCGACTACGACACCCACATGCTGATGACCCTGGCGCTGGCCCAGCACTACGCCGGCGGCCTGACGGCCGGACGCCTGCTTGGGCTCTGCCAGGAGGCCGGGCTCGGCAGCAGGGGGCGGGCGGAGACGCTGGTCGCGCAACTTCAGGACCGGGGCGGGCTGGTCGCGGTCCGGGCCCGGGGCGACCGGCGGCGCCATCCGCTGGTCCCGACGCCGGAGCTGCTGGCCTTCGTCCATGCCCGGCTGTGGGTCGATGTCGAGGCGGCGGCCATGGTTTCGACGACGGCGGCGGCGCAGGCGGGCGCCTTCGAGGACCAGGACTTCGTGGCCGCCTACTACCGGGCGCTGACCGGCGCGGTGCGGGCCGCGAAGACGCCGCTGGGCGCCCTCGGCGGCGGCCTTGGTCCCTTCAGCGACCGCAACGGTGGCCTGCTCATCCTCTGCGACATCGTCGAGCGCCTGGCCGCCCTGTCGCCCTCGGAAGAGGTCGCCGTCTCGGCCGCGGACTGGTCGAGACGGTTCGGGGTCTCGCTCAGCCACGTCCGCAAGCTCCTGCGCGACGCCGCTGCGCAGGACCGGGTCGTCTGGCGCCCGGAGGCCCGGAGGCTGTCGCTGACCGCTGGGCACATCGAGGCCATGCGCGGCTTCTTCGCCTACCTCTACTTCGGCTTGACCTATGTGCTGGGCCAGGCCGCCCGGTGACCGGTCAGGCCGTCTCCAAGGCCCGCACCGGCGAGGCCGCCAGCAACTTGGCCACTTCGCCCGCCGCCCGGCTGCCGGACCGCAGCGCCCCCTCGATATAGCCGGCGAATTCGGTGGCGGTTTCCGTGCCGGCCCAGTGGATCGGTCCGACCGGCTCGCGCAGGGCGGCGCCGAAGCGGGTCATGGTGCCCGGCCCCATCGAGCCGACGTAGCCCCAGGTCCACGGTTCCTGGCACCAGTCGTTGTCCTCGTAGCCGATCGGCGAGGCAGCCAGCGGGCCGAAATAGTCGACCAGGGCCTCGACCGCCACGGCCTGGCGGGTCGCCTTGTCGGCGCCGCTGTAGCGGACCGCGTGCTCGCCCGCGAAGAAGCCGACCAGCATGCCGACCCCGCCCGGCTGGGTGTCGTCCATGACCAGGCCGATAGTCGGGCCATCAGCCGAGACCTGGCCGGAATAGCCGTCCGCCCGCCAGAAGTCCGTCTCATAGGCCATCCAGAACTTGATGATGGTCCCGGCCGGCATCCGCTGCTGCAGGGCGTCGCGCGGGGTCGGCAGGGTTGGTTCGAAGTGGATGCGGTTCATCGGTCCCGGCGGCCCGGCCAGGATCAGGTAGCGGGCCCGCCAGGTCCCGCCGGCGGTTTCCACCCGCACGCCGCCGTCCTCCTGCACGACCTGCGTCACCGCCGCGTTGAGCACCACCCGCTCGCCCAGTTCGTCGGCCAGCCGGGCGGCGATCTGGTGCATGCCGCCCAGATACTTGCCCGCCTCGTTGCCGGTCTCGCCGCCCATCAGCCCCTCGAGGCCCTCGCCGCTGCGCACCACATCCATGAACCAGAGGTAGGAGATCTGCGCCGAGTCCGCCGCCCAGGCGGTGCGTGGGATCAGCCGGGCGAACGAGCGCGCCTCCGGGGTCTTGAGGTTGGCGACGATCCAGCTCTCGACGGTCTGGCTGTCCCAGGCCTGCGCGTCGGGCGCGGTCCAGGGCGCGTCGGCGGGAAGGGTCTGGAAGTCGCAGGTCCACTGGCCCGTCAGCATGGCCATCTCGGCCATGGCCTCGGGATCCAGGTCGGGGATCGATCCCTCGCCGAGCCGGGCGCGATGACCGCCCAGCTGGCTGATGATGTCGCCGTCGAAGTTCTGCGGATAGGGCTGGATCCCCAGCCGCGCCGCCTCGCCGCGAAGCTCGGTCTGGTGCGGGCCGACCCACTGGCCGCCGAGGTCGATCTTGCGCCCGGCCAGTTCGGCCGCCTTCACTCGCCCGCCGACCCGGTCCTTGGCCTCCAGCACGATGACCGTGTGGCCCAGGCCGACCAGGTCTTTGGCGGCCCGCAGGCCGGACATGCCGGCTCCGACCACGATGACGTCCGCCTCGCGGACCATGTCTTTTCCCGTTCCGGTATTCATCGCTCACGCTCCTCTTGGCGTTGTGCGGGAGAGCTAGGGCGGATCGCAAATCTCCGGCCATTCAAATCCGGAGATGCACCCAAAAATAGCGCGGCGGCGGTGTTCAGGCGCCGTTCAGCGGGTTTCTGCGTTACCTTGGCCGACAAGGAGAAACGCCGATGATCCGCACGCTTCGCACCCTCATGCTCGTGGGCCTGACCGGCCTGGCCATGACCGCCTGCCAGACCGACGGCTCGGCTCATCCGGGCCCCGCTCCCGACCCGCGCGCGCCGCGCGCCGAGGGCCAGATGTGCGCCGGCTTCGCCGGCTTCCAGTGCCAGGACGGGCTCTACTGCCAGATGACCCCGGAGATGCAGAAGATCGCCGACGGATCGGGGACCTGCCGCAAGCGGCCGCAGATCTGCACCCGCGAGTACAAGCCGGTCTGCGGCGTCGACGGCAAGACCTACGGCAACGCCTGCACCGCCGCCTCGGCCGGCGTCAGCGTCGCCAAGCCGGGTGAGTGCTAACCCTTCTGCGGATAGATGGTCTCGCCGCGTTCGAGCATCTCGACGAAGGCGGCGATCTTCTTCTGGCGGCCGGCCTCGGTCTTGAGGTTGTGTATGCGAAAGGCCAGGGCGAAGCGGTTCTGTTCGGTGAGGCGGGCCAGCATCGCCCCGGCCTTCGGGCTGGCGTCGATGGCCTGCTGCAGTGGGTCGGGAATCTTGAAGTTCTTGCCGCTGCCGTAGGCGCGGGCCCAACGGCCGTCGGCCTTGGCCGCCTCCACCTCGCGCAGTCCGTGCTCGGTCATGCGGCCCTCCCTGACCAGCCGGGCGACGTTGTCGACGTTGATCTGGCTCCAGATGCTCTTCTTGCCGCGCGGGGTGTAGCGCTGCAGGAACGACTTGTCGTCGAAGCCCTTGCGCACCGCGTCGATCCAGCCCCAGCAGAGCACGACGTCGATCGCCTGTTTGGCGGCGATCGACGGCAGGCCCGAACCGACCTTGTGAATCTTGATCCAGACTTCCGGCTGGCTGGCGTGGTGCTTCGACAGCCAGGCGTAGAAGGCTTCGGGATCGGCGAATTCCTGGACATGGGCGGGATCGACGACAATGGCGGCCATGATGTCCCTTTGAAGCGGAAAAGGGCCGGAGGTTTCCCCTCCGGCCCTTCGAAGTCTAGCTCAGCTTTCGCCGGTTAGCACTTGTAGTACATGTCGAATTCGACCGGGTGCGGGTGCAGCGCCAAGCGCATGACCTCTTCCATCTTCAGCTCGATGTAGGCGTCGATGAAGTCGTCGTCGAAGACGCCGCCCTTCTTGAGGAAGGCGCGGTCCTTGTCGAGGTTCTCGAGGGCTTCACGCAGCGAGCCGCAGACTTCCGGAACCTTCTTCTGCTCGCGGGGCGGCAGGTCGTAGAGGTTCTTGTCCATGGCCGGGCCCGGATCGATCTTGTTCTCGATGCCGTCGAGGCCGGCCATCAACAGGGCCGTGAAGGTCAGGTAGGGGTTGCCCATCGGGTCGGGGAAGCGGGCTTCCAGACGCTTGCCCTTGGGGCTGTCGACGTGCGGGATGCGGATCGAGGCCGAGCGGTTGCGGGCCGAGTAGGCCAGCTTCACCGGGGCTTCGTAGCCGGGCACCAGGCGCTTGTAGCTGTTGGTCGTCGAGTTGGAGAAGGCGTTGATGGCCTTGGCGTGCTTGATGATGCCGCCGATGTACCAGAGGCACTCCTGCGACAGGCCGGCGTAGAGATCGCCGGCGAACATCGGCTTGCCGTTCTTCCAGATCGACTGGTGGACGTGCATGCCACTGCCGTTGTCGCCGAACATCGGCTTGGCCATGAAGGTGACGGTCTTGCCGTAGGCGGCGGCGACGTTGTGGATGACGTATTTGTAGAGCTGCAGGCGGTCGGCCATGACCACCATGGTGTCGAACTTCAGGCCCAGCTCGTGCTGCGCCGGGGCCACCTCGTGGTGGTGCTTTTCCGGCTTCATGCCCAGCTCGCCCATGACGGCCAACATTTCGCCGCGGATGTCCTGGGCGCTGTCGACCGGATTGACCGGGAAATACCCACCTTTAGGCCCAGGGCGATGCCCCATGTTGCCCTCGGCGTATTCCTTGGCCGAGTTGCCGGGCAGCTCGGTGGAGTCATAGCTGTAGAAGGTGTTGTTCGGGGCCGTCGACCAGCGGACGTCGTCGAACATGAAGAACTCGGCCTCGGGGCCGAAATAGACGGTGTCGCCGATGCCCAGCGACTGCACATGGACCAGGGCGGCCTTGGCGATCGAGCGGGGGTCGCGGTTGTAGGGGGTGCCGGTGTCCGGGTTCACGATGTCGCACATCAGGCACAGCGTGGTCTGCTGGTAGAAGGGGTCGATGATGGCGCTGTCCAGGTCCGGACGCAGCTTCATGTCGCTTTCGTTGATGGCCTTCCAGCCGGCGATCGACGAGCCGTCGAACATGGTGCCGTCTTCCAGGAAGTCCTCGTCGACCAGGTCGATGTCGAAGGTGACGTGCTGCAGCTTGCCCTTGATATCGGTGAAGCGGACGTCGACGTATTTGACGTCCTTCTCCTTGATCATGTTCAGGATGTCTTTGGCGGTCGTCATAGAACCTATCCCCTAGGTGTTTGATATGCTGAGAGTTTTACCGATCTAGATGGCTTGGGCGCCACTTTCGCCGGTACGGATGCGGATGACATCAGCGATGTCGGACACAAAGATCTTGCCGTCGCCGATGCGGCCGGTGCGGGCGGCGTTCTGGATGGCCTCGAGCGCCCCGGCCAGCTGGCCGTCGTCGACGACCACTTCCACTTTGATCTTGGGCAGGAAGTCGACGACGTATTCGGCCCCGCGATAGAGCTCGGTGTGGCCCTTCTGGCGGCCGTAGCCCTTGGCTTCGAGCACGGTCATGCCCTGGACGCCCAACTCCTGCAGGGCTTCCTTCACCTCGTCCAGCTTGAACGGCTTGATGATGGCTTCGATCTTTTTCATGACGGTCCCGGGCGTTGAAGGCGAACGAACACAGGGGCGGGGCAGGGGACAAGCCTTGAGACAACCCACACTGTGGTGCGTGCAGTTGAGGCTTTGCGGCGCCGCAAATCAAGGCGCCCTCTGCTCAGGATTCGGGCAGGGCTGGAAAGGGGCGGATTGGCTTGGCGCGGAGGGTGTCATGCGGCCTCCGGGCGGCGGGCGAGGCGCCGGATCGGGCCGGCGGAGGGTCGGTTTGCGCGAATGGGCCCGGAATTTCGCGGCGGCCGATCTGGCCTTCGCCTCCTGCCGGGCGCCGCCTGCTGAAGATTGCGGCGGATGAGGAGCGTGGACGCATCGGCCGGCTGTGCTAGCAGCGTCGGCGACGCCCACCGCAGGATCCGACCGCCATGTCCCCCGAGAAGCTTCACGTCTACATGATCCGCCACGGCAAGCCGGCCTCGACCTGGGGCGACGCCGACGAGGACCCGGGGCTGGACGAGACCGGCCGGGCCCAGGCGCGGGCGGCGGCCGAGGTGCTGCTGGCCCTGCCCGAGGGCCTGCGGCCGACCCAGGTGGTCAGCTCGCCGCTGCGGCGCTGCCGCGAGACGGCCCAGCCGTTCGCCGACGCGCTGGGGGTTCCGGTGATCGTCGACAAGCGGGTGGGTGAGATCCCGACCCCGAAGGCCGTGTCGGCCGCCGACCGCTCGGCCTGGCTGCGCAACGCCTTCGGCGGCCATTGGCATGAGATCGAGGGCGACCTCGACTACGACCAGTGGCGGCGCGGCGTGGCGGCGGCCGTGGCCGGCTACCCGGGCACGGCGGTGTTCAGCCACTACGTCGCCATCAACGGGGCGGTGTCGACGGCCATGGACGACACGCGGGTCATGGGCTTCCGGCCCGACCACACCTCGATGACCACCTTCGAGATCGTTGACGGGGCGCTGAAGATCGTCGAGCGCGGGCGCGAGGCGGCGACCCAGGTGCTCTAGATGCGGATTTGAGAGTTGCACGGCGATATGCTATCCTTGTTGAACGATTTCAACGGGTTGACCCCGAGGACGTTTGAAGTTTGTTTGAAGTCGATTTGAAGTTTCGCTGAAGCGACGCTGAAGCGGTTTTGAAGTCGGATTGAGGTCGCCGCTTCGGGCGTGGGCCTTATCGAAGCGGCGGGACCATTATCCCACGCTCACCCCCAAACAGGGCTGACGGTCGCGATTGAGCGGGCCGCGCCTGCATGCGACGGTGCCCGATGAGCCGTGAAATCCTGACCGTCGCGCAGATGACCGCCGCCGACGCCGCCGCCGTCGCGGCCGGAACCCCCAGCCTGACCTTGATGGAGCGGGCCGGAACGGCCGTCGCCGAGGCCATCCGCGCCCGGCATCGAGCCTGCAAGGTGGCGGTGCTCTGCGGGCCGGGCAACAACGGCGGCGATGGGTATGTCGCAGCGAGGCTGCTCAAGCGGCGGGGCTGGGATGTCTGGGTCGAGGCCTCGGCGGCGCCGGCCAGCGACGACTGTAAGGCCAACGCCCGGCGGTGGTCGGGGCGGGTCTATCCGTTGGGCGCGGGGCCGAAGTGCGACGTCATGGTCGATGCCCTGTTCGGGGCCGGGCTGACGCGGCCGCTGGACGGCGAGGCGCTGGCGGCGGCGCGGGCCTCGCACGGCCATCCGGCGGTGGTGGCCGTCGACATGCCCAGCGGCATAGACGGCGACACCGGCCAGGCGCTGGGCCAGACCGCCTTCCGCGCCGACCTGACGGTCACCTTCCACCGGCGCAAGATCGGCCATGCGCTGCAGCCGGGGGCGGGCGCCTGCGGTGAGGTGGTGGTGGCCGACATCGGCCTGGCGCAGATCGACACCGGCCTCTTCGAGAACGAGCCCGGCCTGTGGCGGCGCGCCCTGCCGGTCCCGACGGCGACGACCCACAAGCATTCGCGCGGTCGGGCGGTGGTGGTCGGCGGCGACGCCCTGCACACCGGCGCCGCCCGGCTGTCGGCGCGCGGCGCTTTGCGGATCGGGGCCGGGCTGGTCACCCTGCTCAGCCCCGCCGACGCGGCCCGCACCTACGCCGCCGCCCTCGAGGCGGTGATGCTCAGCCCCTTCGAGACCGACGCCGACCTGGCCCAGCTGGCCGAACACGCCGACGCCGCCGTCATCGGCCCGGCCGCCGGGATCACGCCCCAGACGCGGGCCAACCTCTTCGCCCTGACCCGCACCGGCGCCGCCCTGGTCGTCGACGCCGACGCCCTGACCGTCTTCAAGGATCGCCCCGACGACCTCTTCGACGTGCTCGACAAGGACGACGTGCTGACGCCCCATCCGGGCGAGTTCGAACGCCTCTTCCCCGGCCTGCTGGCCGCCGGCCCCACCCGCATCGACGCCGCCCGCGCCGCCGCGACGCGGGCCGGCGCCGTGGTCCTGCTCAAGGGCGCCGACACGGTGATCGCCGCGCCGGATGGCCGGGCGGCGGTGAACCTCAACGGCACGCCGTGGCTGGCGACGGCGGGCTCGGGGGACGTGCTGGCGGGGTTTATCGCCGGGCTGATCGCGCAGGGGATGGAGAGCTTCCAGGCGGCCTGCGCGGGGGCGTGGATCCATGCGGACGCCGGGGCGCGGTTCGGGCCGGGGTTGATCGCGGAGGATCTGCCGGACCTGGCGCCGGCGTCATTGGCCTGGCTGCACGCGCGGCAGGCCTAGGCCGGATACTGGGCCCGCACGTAGCCGGCGGTCGGGCTGCTGATGTCATGGCAGGCGACGATCTCCGCCACCCCGTCCGAGGTCTCCAGGGCGGCGACGATGTTGGCGATGCGCTGGGCTTCCAGCGTCGGGGAGTCGGGGACCAGGGTCTCGTCGTCCTGGATGTAGGCCAGGGTTCCGACGCTGGCGTAGCCGGGGTCGATGTGCTCGAGCAACATGGTCACCAGCGGCGGCGCCCCGAGGGCGGCGACGATGCTGGTCTCGGCCGGCAGGTGGGGGACGATGTCGTTGCCGTACTCGTAGCGGATGTGGTCGGTGAGGGCGGCGTTGTAGGCCTGGGCGAAGACCGCATCGCCGACCCGGGCGCCGGCGAAGCTGCGCACGACGATGGGGAGGTCCGGATAGTCCTGCCGCAGCCGCCAGGCCACCAGCGGGCAGATCGCGCCGCCCTTGCTGTGGCCGGTGACGTAGAGGGTCTGGCCGGGAAAGCTCTGGACGACGTTCTTCACGGCCGGGCCGAGCTTGCTCCAGAGCTGCATGAAGGACTTGTAGAAACCCAGGTGGACGTCGCCGGGAAAGCCGGGCGGATTGCCGGCCGCCGGCAGCAGCACGGCGATGGTGTCGCTGGCCCAGTCGGTGATCACCTGCCTGGGGTTTTCGCCCGGCCCCGGCGGCGTGGTGCCGCGGATAGCGATGACAATGCCCTCGGGGATGTTGCCGACCAGCCCGGCGTCGTCGTTGTTGGGCCCGGCCTGAACGCCGTAGGGCGGGGCCGTCCAGCCGACGGCGGCGGAGGCGGTCGGGGCGGGGCCGACGCCGATCGCGGGGACGGGACCGTCGCCGACGATCGCATAGGCGTTGCGGGCCGCGCTCAGCAGTCGCGATGTCAGGGTGTAGGTCATGTGTTCGGCCCGAAGTTGAATGGAGCCAGACTATCCGTCAGGTTGTGACGGGCAAGCCTCTCGTTTGGAGGGTGGCGCGTCAGCCCACCTTGAACGTCACCGTCGCCCCCGCCGGCCCCACCTGGCTGATCTCCAGTCCCGAGGCCGTGCCGTCCCACCAGCGGCTGGCCGGGGTGGTGGCCGCGCCGAAGGCGGCGCCCTGGCCCTGGCGGAAGAGGTCGGAGTCCTCGCCGCAGTTCTTGTTCTTCTCGAGGTCGAAGCGGCCGTCGGCCTGCATCAGGGCGCATTCGTAGTGGGAGGCGGCGGTCATGGCGTCGTTGTTGTTGTCGCCGGCCTCGTCGACCTTCCAGATGGCCAGGCCCTGGCTGGGCAGTTTGGCGTCGCGGCCGGCGCGGGCCCGGGCCTCGATGATGAAGTACTCCTTGGCGTTGCGGCGGTGGACCACATAGTCGTTCTGGCCGGCGGTCAGGGTCATGGGGCCGGGCGCGGCCGGGCGCTGGGCCTTGGCCCAGCCGGCGGCCCTGGCCAGGTAGGCGCCGACGCGGGCCGGGTTCTTCTCGTCGACATGGCCGCCGTAGGCCATCAGGCAGAAGTAGCCGGCCCCGAACGACTGCGGCAGCGGCAGGTGGTCGGTGTCGTAGAGGTCCGGGAAGTCGCAGACCATGTGGCCGTTCTCGTGACAGAAGGTGGCCAGGGTCAACTCGGCGCTCATGTCGCTGATCTGGTAGTCGCGGGCCTTGCGGCCGCCGCCGAGGCCGACCGCCGGCTGCAGGAAGTGGGCGTGGGGCCAGAGGCCCTCGGCATGAGTGTTCACGCAAGGGCCGGCGTAGAAGACGTTGGTGGCGTAGACGAACTTGCCGGCGTCGGCCGACAGCCTGGTGAAGTCGAGGCCACCCGCCTTGTGGAACGCCAGGGCCTCGCGAATCAGTTCCTGGGCGCGCTTGCCGAACGGCTGGGCGCGGTCGGTGTACCAAGCCCGGTTGCGCTTGGCCGTGTACCAGGGCGCGACGATGTTGCTGTATTTGAACTGGCCGTTCGAGACGTCGAGGAAATAGTCGCGGACCGAGCCGTTGTTGCCGAAGCCGGTGTAGCCCGGCTTGTTGCAGAAGTCGGCGACCTGCTGGCAGGTGATGGTGGCCGGGACGTCGGGAAACTGGATCAGCAGGCAGAGGCCGACGTAGGTCCCGACCGTGCCGGCCGGCGGCGCGAGGCCGAATTCCGCCGCGGCCCTGGGGGCCTTGCCGGAGCGGCGCTCCTTCCAGCGCGGCTCGCCGGGCAGGGCGGCGCGGCTGACGAAGGCGGGCCTGGCGGCGAGGCCGAAGCCTTCGGGTTTGGCGTCGGGAACGAAGAAGCCGGCAGCGTCGCGGCGCAGCGGCCGGCCGTCCAGGGCGCGGAAGGCGGCGCCGTTCTGGTTGCCCGAACCGATGACCTCGAGCGGGGTCCCGTCGGGCTGGACGAAGGTGAAGCGCTTGTCGATGAAGGGCGTGGGCATGGCTGGCTCTCCCGCAGGCTGAGCAGTATGCCACGGCGCCGGCCGGCCGCCGTGATGAAAATCACGTTCAGATTGTTCGGCCGGCGGCGTTCGCCTCAGTTGGGGTATTGCGCCTTGACGTATCCGGCCGTGGACTTGCTGATGTCGTGGCAGCCGATGATCTGCCGCACCCCCGCCACGGTCCTCAGGCCGGCGACCAGCCGGGCGATCCGCTGGGCCTGCAGCGCCGCGGAGTCCGGGACGACGGTTCCGTCCGCCTGGATGTAGGACAGGGTTCCGACGTTGGCGTAGCCGGGGTTGACGAGTTCGAGCGCCATGGCGACCAGCGGCGGCGCGCCCAGAGCTCCGATGATGCTGGTCTGGGCCGGCAGGTTGGGGACGATGTCGTTGTCGAACTCGTAGCGGATGTGGTCGGTGACCCCGGCGTTGTAGGCGGCCGCGAACCGCGCGTCGCCGACCCGGGCGCCGGCGAAGCTGCGCACCACGATGCGGAGGTTTGGGTAGTCGTGCCTCAGCTGCCAGGCGATCAGCGGGCAGAGGGCGCCGCCCTTGCTGTGGCCGGTGACGTAAAGGGTCTGGCCGGGAAACGACTTTACCACCGCCTTCACGGCCGGGCCGAGTTTGCTCCAGAGGTCCATGAAGGACAGGTAGAAGCCCAGGTGCACGTCGCCGGGGAAGCCTGGCGGGTTGCCCGCCGCAGGAAGCAGGACGGCGAAGAAGTTCCGGGCCCAGTCGACGACCACTTGGCGCGGATCCTCGCCGGCGAACGGCGGGGTGGTGCCGCGGACGGCGATGACGATGCCCTCGGGGATGTTGCCCACCAGCCCGGCGCTCTCGTTTTCCTGGCCGGCGCGGACGCCGTAGGGCGTCGCCATCCAGCCGACAGCGCCGGAGGCGGTCGGCGCGGAACCGGCCCCGACGGCCCGGACCGGCCCGTCCCCGGCGATGGCGTAGGTCTGGCGGGCCGCGCTGAGCAGCCGTGAGGTCAGGGTGTAGGCCATGTCGATGTCCCCCCGTTTGAACTGGCGGACCGACGTTATGCTTCAGGTTGTAACTTGCAAGGTGCGCGTTGAGATATTGGGCCGCCGGTCAGTGGCCGGCGGGGCCGGTCAGGCTGAGGGACTGGGCCAGCACCGGGGCGGCGAGGAGGGAGAGGCAGGCGGCGAGGATCAGGGGACGCATGGAGGTTCCGTTTGGCGGAGCCTAAGTCGCGACCGCGCCGTGAGCCAGCCCGGACGCCATATTGCGATCCCGCGTGAAGCCTGATCTAAGAAAGACAACCGGGGGTAGCGATATGAAGCGATCAGTCAACTTGGTTGTGACCTTGATTGCGGCGCTGGCGGGCGGATCGGTCGCGGTCATCCCACAACAGGCGGCCAGCGGCTCGCAGTACGCGGTGAAGGTGGTGTGCGGCGGCGGGGTGGATTCCACCATTGTCCAGCCCGGCCGCTACAACACCGCCATCAATGTCCACAACCCGGGCCCGGAGGCGGCCCCGTTCCGCTACAAGGTGGCGCTGGCCGGGGTCCGGGCCGACGGCCGGATCAGCGGCTTCGTCGACGGGATCATCGGGCCGGACGGCGTTCAGGTCTTCACCTGCCGCTCGCTGAGCGCCCTGGCGGGGGCGAGTTCCTTCGACGGCTTCTTCGTGATCGAGACCAACTACCAGTTCGACGTTGTCACCTATTACACGGCCGGCGTGGGGTCGGGCGGGGTCAGGGCGATCGACGTCGAAACCACGCCGCGCCGCGAGATCGCCGACGTCGGGCGCTGTCGGTCGAACGTCCGCATCCCGCTCGACGATCCGGCCAGCTGGGCGCCGACCGTGCATGGAACGCCCGTGGCGGTCACCACCGGCTCGGGCGCCTGGGCAACGGGGCCCTGGATGTCGTACGCCGCCGACGCCCGTCCGCCCAACTCCGGCAACGCGGTCTTCACCTTCAGGCTGGAGTTCTGTTCCTGCGCCCCGTCAGGCGGGCGGTTCGCCAACGCGACGGTGCGCTCCGACAACGGCGCCAACGGCGGCTTCAGCGCCTTCCCGTCGCAGGTCTCCAGCTTCTCGACCGGCCTCGGCGCCTATCCGTCGGCCCCGAGCGGGACAGGCAACTACTCGCCCATCCTGCCCTCGGCGGCCGTGGCGGTGGCCGGGTCGTTCACCGGGGTGGGTAACAACAGCTTCGTCGTGCAGCTGTTCAACGACCACAATCCGATGGGGGTGATGATGACCGGGGACCTGGTGCTGGACTCGGGATATCTTGGCCGGTGCGTGAAGTAGTCGCGACGGCGAGACCTGCGGGCGCGTCCGCTTGCCTCAGCGCCCGTCCGCCCGTATCTCTCCGCCCGAACCTCGCGGATGTGGCGGAACTGGTAGACGCACTGGATTTAGGTTCCAGCGCCGCAAGGCGTGGAGGTTCGAGTCCTCTCATCCGCACCATTGAATACGCCCGTATGGGTGGGGGACGCTTTAGTCATGTTGCTCGTCAGTCTCGCGGCCGCCGCCGCCCTCGCGTTCCAGCAGGCCCCCGCGCCGGCCGAGCCGCCGCCGGCCGATGACGCCACCGTCTCGGGCGTGGTCATCAGCGCGCCGCCCCTCGATGAGAAGAAGGCCATCGAGTCGTTCGTCGAGACCATTGCCGCCGACAGCGGCAACGGTCGCATCGCCCGCTGGGACCGCAAGGTCTGTCCGGGCGTGGCCGGGGTGAAGCCGGAATACGCGCAGGTGGTGGCCGACCATATCGCCGCCCTGTCGCTGAAGGTCGGGCTGGAGCCGGGCGAGCCGGGCTGCAAGGTCAATGTGCTGGTGGTCTTCACCGCCGACGCCGACGGATTCGTGAAGCGGTCGCTGAAGGAAACGCCGCAGGCCTACTCGCGCTACGACCTGGAAATGACCTCGGGCCGCAAGGCGTTGCGCCGGTTCCAGGGCTCGGACGCGCCGGTGCGCTGGTGGCATGTCACCCACCGGGTGACCGAGGACGGCGTGCAGTACAATTCCGGCGACCAGGTGCAGGTCTATTCGACCGGCCGCATCAGCAGCCGCACGCGCGACGATTTCGACCGCGCCATCGTCGTGGTCGACGTCGCCCGGGTCGGGGAGGTGCGGTTCGCCGCCCTGGCCGACTATCTCGCTTTCGTGTCCCTCGCCCAGATCGACCCGCAGGCCGAGCCCAAGACCGGCAGCTCGATCCTCAACCTGTTCGCCGACAAGGCCCTGGGCATCGAGCCCAGCGAGGCGCTGACCAGCTGGGACGTCGCCTATCTGACCGGCGTCTACGAAGCCCGCCGCGACACTCGCAACTCCGACGGCCAGAAGCGGGACATCACCCGCACCATGGGCAAGGCGCTGAAAGAGGGCGAAGAGGCCGGGGATAAGCCGAAGGAATAGGCGTCGCTCTGTCCCTTGGGGCTTGGCCCTAGGGGGCCCGCGTGACATAAGGCCCGCTTCGCGCCGGGCCGGGCCTTATCATGGCCCTGTTCGGCGCGCCCGATCCAACCCCGACGCGGGGTGATCCGCTCCACTCGTAGCGGCGCCCCGCCAGATGAAGACGAACCATGCAGATTGTTGAAAAGTCCGGTGAAGGCCTGAGCAAGGTCTACGGTGTGACCGTCCCCGCCGGCGAACTGGCCGCGCGTCTGGATAAGCGGATCGAAGAGATCCGGCCCCAGATGAACATCAAGGGCTTCCGCCCCGGCAAGGTGCCGGTCGCGCACGTCAAGCGCGTCTATGGCAAGGGCCTGATGGGCGAGGTGATCGACGCCACGCTGAACGAGACCACCCAGAAGATCCTCGACGACAACAAGCTGCGCCCCGCCGCCCAGCCCGACCTGAAGCCGACCGTCGACATGGACGCGGTGATGGATGGCAAGTCGGACCTGGCCTACGACCTGTCGGTCGAGCTGATGCCCGACTTCGAGCCGGTCGACGTTTCCAAGCTGAAGCTGACCCGTCCGGTCTATGCGCCGACCGACAAGGAAGTCGACGAGGCCCTCAAGGACCTGGCCAAGCAGGCCCGTTCGTATGAGCCGCGCACCGGCAAGACGGTCAAGGCCAAGGCCGACGACCAGCTGCTGATCGATTTCACCGGTTCGATCGACGGCGTCGAGTTCCCGGGCGGCAAGGCCGAGGGCGCCGAGCTGGTCATCGGTTCGGGGCAGTTCATCCCGGGCTTCGAAGAGCAGCTGACCGGCGCCAAGCTGGGCAGCGACGTCACCGTCAACGTCAAGTTCCCCGAGAACTACCAGGCCGCCGAACTGGCCGGCAAGGACGCCGTCTTCGCGGTCAAGGTGCATGAAGTGCGCGCGCCGAAGGACAGCGAAGTCAACGACGAGCTGGCCACGCGCCTGGGCCTGTCGGACCTGGCCGCCCTGCGCGACATCCTGTCGAAGAACCTGGCCGACCAGTATGGCCGCGCCAGCCGCTTCAAGCTGAAGCGCGCCCTGCTCGACGAGCTGGACAAGGGCCACGACTTCCCGCTGCCGCCCGGCATGGTGGAAGCCGAGTTCCAGGGCATCTGGCAACAGGTCGAGGCCGACAAGACCGGTGGCAACCTGCCCGACGAAGACGCCGGCAAGTCGGAAGACGAGCTGAAGGTCGAGTACAGGAAGATCGCCGAGCGCCGCGTGCGCCTGGGCCTGGTGCTGGCCGAGATCGGCCGCATCAACAACGTGACGATCAGCGACCAGGAGCTGAACACGGCCGTCCAGCGTGAGGCCATGGCCATGTCGCAGCAGTACGGCCTGCAGCCGCAACAGGCCTTCGACCTGCTGCGCCAGAACCCGCAGGCCCAGGCCCAGATCCGCGCGCCCCTCTATGAGGACAAGGTCGTCGAACTGATCTTCGACAAGGCGACGATCAAGGACAAGAAGGTCACCAAGGCCGAACTGGAAGCCGAAGACGACATGCCGGAAGGCTACTGATCGTCCAGATCTCGGACTGGAAAATTCAGGGCGCCCGGACTTCAGTCCGGGCGCCTTTTTCTTGCGGTATCGTAGCGCCGTGGGCCGATTCTGGGGGCGAACCATGCCGATCTCCGACCGCACCGTCCGCCTGGCGGCGCTGGCCGGCCTGCTTGGCAGCGCCGCGATGTTTTTCGGCGACATGCTCTTCTATGGCCAGTGGGGCGGCGGCGCGGAGGCGCTGTCCGGCTCCTACGCGATTGTCGAGCGCGCCGATCCCGGCCGGCTGATGATCGGCGGGTTGCTCTCGATGGCCGGCGGCGTGGGATACGTCCTGGGCTCGATTCATATCTGGGCGCGCCTTGGACCGGCGCCGTCGTGGCTGCGCGGCGCGACCGTTGGCGCGGTTCTGATGATTGCGGTCGTGGCGACCGCGACGCACGCGGTGTGGGGCGCTTATGCGCTGATCATCACGACCCAGTCGGCAGAGGCCGCCAATCTGGTCAGCCGTTACCTTGGCCTGCACTTCCTGATTGGCGGCGCGGTCGGCGGCGTCGCCTCCCTGCTGTTGCTGGGCGCGATCCTGTTGAGGCGGTCGAACTGGCCGGCGTGGTTCGCCGTGGTCAATCCAGGCGCGCTGTATCTGCTGCTTTCGACCGCGACCTGGTTGCCGGCGCCGTTCGGCGCGCCGCTGGTCGGCGGGGCCTTCAATCTCGCGTTTGCCGTCTTCTTCCTGGCGTGCCTCCTCCTCGGGACTGGGTCCGGGCCAAAGCCTGTTTCCGGCCGCTAGCCGCGGTTCCCACCTTCCTGTTGCGGTGACGGCCTCTTAAGCGCCGTGCGCGAGGATGCCAGGACTTCGGAGACCACCATGCCGCCCTGGTTCATGGCCCTGATATTCGGATCGCTCGCCCTGGTCGCCGGCTGGGCTCTCGTGCGCGATATCCAGAGCGGGCGGTCGGGGGACGATATCTGGCGGTTCAATGCCGACACCAACCCGGCCGGATACGCCTCGCTGCTGGCCGGCAAGGTCTTTGTGCTGGCCTACGGGGTCGCCACAGTCACCTGGGCGCTCGGGTTCAACGACAACCCGTTTCTGCTGCTGAAAGCGATCTTCGGGCCAGGTGCGCCCCCAAATTAAGAGGAGGTGAGCCCATCCGGGCGGCGGAACCGCGCACACTTCCGCCTGATGGGCTCACGCGCCGCCCTTGCATCCTGTTAACCCGCGCCCGATATCCGGGGGGAGGGCGTCGGCGCGGCTCGATTCGCGACACGCCAAACGATTTCAAGGAGCCCACATGTATTACGACGACTACGAACGCACCGCCATGAACCTCGTGCCCATGGTGGTCGAGCAGACCAGCCGCGGCGAGCGGGCCTTCGACATCTTCTCGCGCCTGCTGAAGGAGCGGATCATCTTCCTGACCGGGCCGGTCGAGGACGGCATGAGCTCGCTGATCTGCAGCCAGCTTCTCTTCCTGGAGTCCGAGAACCCCAAGAAAGAGATCCAGATGTACATCAACTCGCCGGGCGGCGTGGTGACGTCGGGCCTCGCGATCTACGACACCATGCAATACATCAAGAGCCCGGTGACGACGCTGTGCATGGGCATGGCCGCCTCGATGGGCTCGCTGCTGCTCTGCGCCGGCGCCGCCGGCCAGCGGATCGCCCTGCCCAACGCCCGCATCATGGTCCACCAGCCCAGCGGCGGTTTCCGCGGCCAGGCCTCGGACATCATGCGTCACGCCGAGGATATCCTGAAGACCAAGCAGCGGCTGAACGAGATCTACGTCAAGCACTGTGGCCGGACCTATGAAGAGGTCGAAGCCACCCTCGACCGCGACCACTTCATGAGCGCCGACGAGGCCAAGGCCTGGGGCATTGTCGACCACGTGCAGGCCTCGCGCGACGAGACCGAAGAGAAGGCCGGCTAGGCCAGGCCCTTCCGGACCAGGGCGAGCAGGGCCGTGCGCTCGGCCTCGTCCTGGACCCGGAAGCGGTCGAAATCGTCGCCGGCCAGTCTGAGGTCGGCGTGGAGGCCGGACGGGTCTTCGTGAAAATGCAGGAAGGCCCGGGAGCGTCTGTAGAAGACGCCCCGGGCCTTTTCCTTGAGCGCCTCCAGGGCGCGCAGCTCGGTCAGCAGGGGCTCCAGCTGGTCCAGCGCCGCGGAGCCCGCGTGTTTCACGGCCGGCCCTTGAAGACGCGGTAGCCGGCCTCGTCGGCGATGGCCAGCATCTCCTTGTCGCCGGAGGTGTCGCCATAGGCGGCGGTGAGCCGCAGGTCGTCGCCGTAGAGTTCCTTCAGGCGGCGCACCTTTTCGGGGCCCCGGCAGTTCTGGCCGGCGAAGACGCCCAGGCAGCGGCCGTCGGCGTCGAAGGCCAGCTCGGTGCCGATCAGGCCGTCGGCGCCGAGGCCGCGGGCGAACGGGGCGACCACGAAGTCGGGCGAGGCGGTGACGATGATGGTCTTGGCGCCCTTGGTCCGCCAGCGCCGCCAGGTGTCGACGGCGTCGGGGCGCATCAGGCGGCCGGAGTTCTTCTCGGCGAAGCGGCGGGCCTCTTCCTGCAGCGTCTCCTGGCGGGAGCCCTTGAGGAACTCGCGCACGGCGGCGGCCTTCAGCTTTCCGCGGTTGCGGTCGAACAGGTAGACGAAGATCTGCGGCGTCAGCTTCAGGCAGCCGATGGTGTAGCGCATCGACCCGGACCGCCACTTCAGGAAGGCGGTGAAGCTGTCCCTGACCGTCATCGTGCCGTCGAAATCGAAGGCCACCATGCCAAGCTCGTGCAGGGGATCGGTCATGCCGCCCCCGCCGACCGTCAGCCGTCCGAGCATCGTCGCCTTGCGCGCCATGGTCCCCATTAGCCCGGAAAGCCGGGCCTTCCCCAATCCTGACGCCTTGCATCACGATTCGTCACATTCGAGCGATGCAGCAGCGTCACAGCCGTTGTGCGGTTACAACCGGCACACCATCTAGTTTGTTAACGATGGGGCGGCCATTCGGGTCGCCTCGGAGGCAATGTTCTGGTCCCTGTGGCATCGCGGCGCTTGCCGCGAAGCGGCGGATCGGGGAATGTCAAGGTTTAGACAACCCGCACAGTGTAACCTGCGAATCCAACTCGCAGGATCGTTCCGCGGGGAGGGGGCGTTAGAGCCGAAGGCTCGAGCCGTCCCGGAGTGTGAGAAGCGAAATGACCAAGGCCGCCAGTGGCGACTCGAAAAGCACCCTGTACTGCTCCTTCTGCGGAAAGAGCCAACATGAGGTGCGCAAGCTGATCGCCGGCCCGACCGTGTTCATCTGCGATGAATGCGTCGAGCTGTGCATGGATATCATCCGCGAAGAGCACAAGATCGCCTTCGTGAAGTCGAAGGACGGCGTCCCGACTCCGAAGGAAATCCGTGAAGTCCTCGACGACTACGTGATCGGCCAGGAGCACGCCAAGAAGGTGCTCTCGGTGGCGGTGCATAACCACTACAAGCGCCTCAACCACGCGACCAAGAATTCCGACGTCGAGCTGGCCAAGTCCAACATCCTGCTGGTCGGCCCGACCGGCACCGGCAAGACGCTGCTGGCCCAGACGCTGGCGCGCATTATCGACGTGCCCTTCACCATGGCCGACGCCACGACCCTGACCGAAGCCGGTTACGTGGGCGAAGACGTCGAAAACATCATCCTCAAGCTGCTGCAGGCGGCCGACTACAACGTGGAGCGGGCCCAGCGCGGCATCGTCTACATCGACGAGATCGACAAGATCAGCCGCAAGTCGGACAATCCCTCGATCACTCGCGACGTCTCGGGCGAGGGTGTGCAGCAGGCCCTGCTGAAAATCATGGAGGGCACTGTCGCCTCCGTGCCGCCG
>JAQGIK010000060.1 GCA_028291265.1 Caulobacter sp.
CGGCGAAGTCCTGCTTCTTGCCCGTCGTGGCAGGTTCCAGCGGCCCGAGGTCGACGCCATGCCGTTCGTAGAGCGCGTTCAGCCGCTCCAGCGCGCCGTGGACGTAGATCGGGCTGTCCCAGCCGGCCTCGCGCAGCAAGCGGATGATGCGCTGCGCCTTGCCCAGCGCATAGGCGCCGACCAGGTGGCTGCGCTCCGGGAACTGCGCCACCGAGCGCAGCAGGCGAGCGATCTCGTCCCGGTCGTCGGGGTGGCGGAACACCGGCAGGCCGAAGGTGGCCTCGGAGATGAACACGTCGCAGGGGACCGGCTCGAACGGCGGGCAGGTGGGATCGCGCCGTCGCTTGTAGTCGCCGCTGACCACCATGGTCAGGCCCTTGTGCCGGATCACCGCCTGGGCTGAGCCGAGCACATGGCCGGCCGGGACCAGGCGAATCTCGACGCCGTTGTGCCCGGTGGTCTGGCCGTAGGGCGAGGCCTGGCGGGTCCCGGCGAAGTCCTCGCCGTAGCGGGTGGCCATGATGTCGAGGGTGGCCGGGGTGGCCAGAACCGTACCGTGGCCCGAGCGGGCGTGGTCGGCGTGGCCGTGGGTGATCACCGCCCGCGCCACCGGGACCACCGGATCGACATAGAAGTCGCCCGGCGGGCAGTAGAGGCCCTTCGGCGTCGGGCAGAGCAGCTGTTCAGGCTTCAGCATAGGCAGAAGTACGCTCCGCACGGCGGAAGGCTCCGCCAAGGCTGGATATAGGGCGACATGGGCCGTAAGACCTCCCCATGAGCGATCAAGACGCCATCCGGCACAACATGGCCCAGGGCATGAGCCAGGGCAGCCCCTACGCCCGCGAGATGGGCTTCGAGCTGGTCAGCATGGACAACGGGGCGGCCGTGATGAAGGCCGAATACAAGGACATCATGGTCGGCGACCCCGACACCGGCGTCATCGCCGGCGGGGTGGTCACCGGATTGCTCGACCACGCCTGCGGCTCGGCCGTGCATCTGGCGATGAAGGAATTCAAGATCATCGCCACCCTCGACCTGCGCATCGACTACATGCGGGCCGCCAAGCCGAACAAGCCGATCTTCGCCAAGGCCGAATGCTACAAGGTCACCCGCTCGGTCGCCTTCGTGCGGGCCCTGGCCTACGACGAGACGCCCGACGACCCGGTCGCCGCGGCCAGCGCCGCCTTCATGCTGGACTCGAGCAGCGGCCGTCACCGCCTCGCCAAGCCGGAGGCCAAGTCGTGAGCGACGCCGCCGACCGCCTGAGCGCCATGCTCGAACGCATTCCCTATGCCCGGTTCCTGAATGTGCGGGCCGAGCTGGCGGGGGACGAGATGACGATGATCCTGCCGTTCGGAAACCATATCGTCGGCAACCCGATGCTGCCGGCCATCCATGGCGGGGTGCTGGGGTCGTTCATGGAGATGACGGCGCTGGCCCAGCTGCAGGTCAAGGAAGGCCAGGCCAAGCAACCGCGGGTCATCGACGTGTCGATCGAGTATCTGCGCTCGGGCCGGCCGTTGACCACCTACGCCCGGGCCGAGATCAAGAAGGTCGGGCGCCGGATCGCCAACGTCCACGTCGAGGCCTGGCAGGAACAGCGGGCCCAGCCGATCGCGGCGTTGAGAGCGCACTTCCTGCTGGAGCAGGTTGAAGCCCCTACGGAGGGCTGACGCCCCAACCCGGTCGTCATCCTAGGCCTTGTGCCTAGGATGACGATGGTAGGTGCAACGCGGAATACCAACCACTCACTCTAATGATTACATTCCCGTAATTTCCTTACACCTGCGTTATTCTCTTACAACGGCGTCATGACCCATACTTAACAAGCCTTTTCAGGGCCCCTTCAGTATACCTCAAATCACAGCAGCGCAGGGACGCGCCGCCAGACACAAACAGAGGGACTACTGACATGACCGCTCGCATCTCCAACCTGGCCAGCCTGATCCTGGCGGCCCTGCCCGTCATCGCCATCGTGGGTATCGCCCAGATGGAAGCCGCCGCGCGGGTCCTCGGCGCTTGAGCCGCCGCGCCCAGTTCCACCGGGTCTGACACCTCCCCCTGCTCAGACCCGGTGGAGCCCCCACAAGACGAACAAAGGCGCCCTTCCCGGGCGCTTTTTTCGTTGTAGGCTTTGGCCATGATCGCACCCGGCCCGACCCTGACCACCGCCCGCCTGATCCTGCGCCCGACGGCGCGGGAGGACTTCGACGGCTGGGCGGAGCTGATGGCCGACGAGGAGAACTCGGGCTTCATCGGTGGGCCGCAGGAGCGGCCGACCGCCTGGCGCGGGATGATGTCGATGGGCGGGGCCTGGGCGCTGGAAGGGTTCGCGATGTTCAGCGTGCTCGACAAGGAGACCGGCGAATGGCTGGGCCGGGTCGGGCCGTGGGTTCCCGAGGGCTGGCCGGGCACCGAGGTCGGCTGGGCCTTGCTGAAGAGCGCCTGGGGCAAGGGTTATGCGGTCGAGGCGGCCACGGCGACCATCGACTGGGCCTTCGATACCCTCGGCTGGACCGAGGTCATCCACACCATCCATCCGGACAACGTTTCCTCCCAGGTGGTGGCCAAGCGGCTGGGCTCGACCCTCTGGGGGCCGGGCAAGATGCCGCCGCCCTATGAGCATCTGCCGGTCGAGGTCTGGGGCCAGACCCGCGAGCAGTGGAAGGCCCGCGTCCGGTGAAGATCTGGCCGGTCCTGGCCATGGCGGCCCTGCTGGCGACGCCGGCGTTCGGCCAGACCGAGACCGGAACCCTGGCCATCGAGTTCACCGGCGTGAAGGGCCGCAAGGGGACGGTGATCGCCGCCCTGTTCGACAGCCGCGCCGGCTACGACGCCGACAAGACGCCGGTGCGGCTGTTCCGCCTGCCGGCCTCGGAGGGCAATTTCACGGTGACGGTCGGCGGTCTGCCGCCCGGCCGCTATGGCATCAAGGCCTTCCACGACCGCGACGACAGCGGCACGATCACCATCGGCCCGGTCGGCCTGCCGACCGAGCCCTACGCCTTTTCCAACAACATCCGCGGCTTCGGCCCGGCCCCGTGGAAGAAGGCGAACTTCGCCGTCGTCCCGGGACCGAACCTGCAGCGCCTCAAGCTGATGTAGCTTTAGGCCCAGGCCCCGTAGGGATCGACGAACGGCTTGCCGAGCGCCTCGGCCACGGCCGGGTGGGTCAGCTGGCCGCCGAGGACGTTGAGGCCCTTGGCCAGGTGCTTGTCCCGCTTCAGCGCGTCGAGGCCGTGGTCGGCCAGGGCCAGACCGAAGGGCAGGGTCGCGTGGACCAGGGCTTCGGAACTGGTGCGCGGGGCGGCGCCGGGCATGTTGGCGACGCAGTAGTGGACGACGCCGTCGACGGTGTAGGTCGGCTCGGCGTGGGTGGTCGGGTGGCTGGTCTCGAAACAGCCGCCCTGGTCGATGGAGACGTCGACCAGCACACTGCCGGGCTTCATCCGCACGAGGTCGGCGCGCTTGATCAGCTTGGGGGCGGCGGCCCCGGCGGTCAGCACGGCGCCGATGACGACGTCGGCCTTGAGGATCTCTTCCTCGATGGCGTCGAGGGTCGAGTAGCGGGTCAGCACCCGGCCCATGAAGATGTCGTCGAGTTCGCGCATGCGGGGGATGGAACGTTCCAGCACCACCACCTCGGCGTTGAGGCCCATGGCCATGCGGGCGGCGTTCATGCCGACCACGCCGCCGCCGAGCACGGCCACGCGGGCCGGGGGCACGCCGGGGACGCCGCAGAGCAGCAGGCCCATGCCGCCGTTGTGCTTGAGCAGGGTCTCGGCGGCCGAGAAGACGGCGATGCGGCCGGCCACTTCACTCATCGGGGCCAGCAGCGGCAGGCCGCCCTTGGCGTCGGTGACGGTCTCATAGGCGATGGCGGCGCAACCCGAGGCGATCAGGCCTTCGGTCTGGGCCGGGTCGGGGGCCAGGTGCAGGTAGGTGAACAGGATGTGGCGCGCCTCGAGGCGCTCCCACTCGACCTTCTGGGGTTCCTTGACCTTGATGATCAGGTCGCTGCCGGCGAACACCGCCGCCGCGTCGGGGGCGATCTGGGCGCCCGCCTTGACGTAGGCCTCGTCGGCATAGCCGGCGCCGGCGCCCGCCGAGGTCTCGATCAGAACCTGATGGCCCCGCGCGACATACTCGCGGACCGCGGTGGGCGGCAGGCCCACGCGATGTTCGCCAGGTTTGATCTCCTTGGGCACGCCTACGCGCATGGGCTTTCCTCCTTGGGGGCTCTTTCGGGGGCGTTTGGCCCCTCGATGCCGCTAGGTCAAGGACAGTGTTGCACCCCCGAGCCCGGACGGGCTCGAAATGCAAGAGCCTCAGCCCGGATCGGCGGCCTCACAGACCGTCTGTCGGGACTCGGCGATGGCCTCGCGGTCGTATTTCAGTTCGGTGAGCAGGCCGAGCACCGTGGCTTCGTCCTGGCCCTCGAGGGGAATGCCCTCGCAGACCGACAGGTTGCGCGCGTCGTCCCGCAGGATGGCGTCGTGTTTGGTCATCGCGGCGCAGAAGGCCTTGTAGTCGGCCCCCGGCAGATCCATGCCCTCGCCGTCGGCCAGCGCCGCCTCGGCGTGGTCGGTGGCCGGTTCGAGCACGGTCATGCACTGCTTGAGCTTCCTGGCCGTCAGCTTCTCGGCCCTGGAGGCGGCCTGGACGGGGGCTGGACCGATCACCGATCCGCCCAGCCCCGCCAGCGCGATCCCCACGACGGCAAGCGCCGTCATCTTCGCCTTGATCATCCGTCTTCCCAACCTGAGGGGCCCAATCCGATGATCTGGCCGAACTAAACGTCTTTTTGGCGCCCCGCCGCGCCCCACGAAAGGGGGGCGGCCAGTGGCGACGGCCCCGCCCCGGGCCGACCGCCCTGTCGAAGCGGCAGCCAGTATAGCAGGGTTTCGCGGCCGTCTACAGTATAAGTATTTGAATACTTGGGCGTTTGTGACCGGAATCTATGGGTGGCGGCGTGTGGAATCCGCAGGCTTTTCGGCGGGTTGGCATGGGTGGTCCTGCCGGGATTTCGCCGGGACGGGTCAGGGCGCGCTTAAATCAGACCGCGGCGCGGCGAAGGCCAAGGTGGCCCCGGCGCCAGGCGAACCACAGCGTCGTCACCCCGACGACCGTGCAGACGACCAGGGCGGGAAGCGACGCCTCGGGACCGAAGACGCCGCCGGTCAGCCAGTCCGGGAAGCCGGCGCGCGCCGTGCTGCTGGCCATCGCCGGGCCGAAGTCGCCGCCGGAGACGGCGGCGCCGAACAGATAGCCTTGGGTGAAATTCCAGGCGGCGTGGACGCCGATCGAGATCCAGACCCGGCCGGTCAGGGCGTAGAAGGCGCCGAGCATGATGCCCGCCTCGAGCGCGATACAGACGGCCGCGAACACGGTCGCCCCCGGATTGCCGATATGGCCGAAGCCGAACACGGCGGCGGAGACGGCGAAGGCCGCCCAGGGCCCGAAGGCGCGCCAGATCAGGCGCAGCAGGATGGCCCGGATCATGATCTCCTCGACCACGCCCGACTGCACGGCCCTGCCGATGGCGGTCCAGGCCGGCGCCAGGCCGGCGCCGTGGATGTCGTAGAGCCCGAAGACGGCCATGATCGCCATCACCGCGGCGAACATCAGCGCGCCGATCAACAGACCGACGGCGACTTCGGGCAGCAGGGGCGCCAGGGCGATCTCGGAAGGCCCCCGGCCCTCGGCCAGCCAGACGGCGAGGCCGTAGACCCCCAGGCCGATCAGGGCGCCGATGACGTTGGCGGTCAGCTGCAGGGGCCCGGAGGTCTTGGGCCACCAGTGGCTCAGGGCCTCGCCCGTCGACAGGGCGGCAAAGGCCACGACGAAGACCAGCGCCACGGCCCAGCCGAAGGCCCGCAGCCAGCGCAGGGGTCCGGGATGCAGGAACCGGCGCTCGCCGAGGTCCGGCGGATGCAGGCCGAAACCGCCCCGGGGAACAGGCGTCAGGGCGGCGGCCGAGGGGTTCGGGCCCATGGGAAATCTCCGTTGGTGTCGGGGGGCGCGGACCTTAGTCCGGCGGGTCGAGGGTCTCGGCGGCGGCGGCGATGCGCAGGCCGAAAGCGCGCCGGTCCAGCGCCGCGATCGCTTCGGCGAGGAGGCCGGAGACCGGGGCGGACAGCTCCGCGTCAAGCTGGGCGGCGGCGGCGTTGGTGGCCGCCCATTGCCGTTCCAGCGCCGGGATCATCGCCTCGGTCCTGGCCGTCGGGACCACGATCCGCTCGCGGCCATCGGTCCCGGGCCTGAGGACAACCAGGCCCTCCCGGGCCATCTGGGTGACCGTCTGGCTGGCGGCCGAATGGCTGACGCCCATGCCCAGCGCCAAGGCCTTGATGGAGGCCGGGCCCTTGCGCATCAGACCCCGCAGCACCGGCGTGTAGCGCGGCCGCCAGGCGAGGCCGGCGGCGGCATAGGCGGCCTCGACCTCGGGGTCGAGCCGTTCAAGCAGGCCGCGGACGAGGGCGCCAAGGGTGGCCGGAGAGGCTGACATGAGGTCGATATATAAGTGCTGTTATATACTGTCAATCCGCGGCCGGGGACCTCCCCGGCCGGGCCGGCGTGACGAGGGCCGGGCGGCCGACCGATGCGGCGGCCGCCCGGAATTCGCCGGTCAGGCGGCCGGCGGGGCGAAGACGCGCAGGCGGTGGCCGTCGGGGTCGAGGGCGACGAAGGTCATGCCGAAGACCATGGCCGTCGGGGCCTGGAGGATGGTCAGGCCGCGCGCCTTCCAGTCGGCGTGGGTCGCCTCGACGGCGGCCGCGTCGGCGACGGTGAAAGCGACCTCGCTGGCCCCGGACTGGCCCGAACTGGCCGGCTCGACCGTCGCCCGGGCCCAGAGGCCCAGCATGACGCCGTCGCGCAGCGGCAGCATGGCGAAGTCGTCCTTCTGCTCGATGATCGGCAGGCCCAGCAGGCTGTTGTAGAAGGCGGCGCTGGCGGCGTGGTCGGCGACGTGCAGCAGCAGGAAGCTGAAGTCCGGCATGGGAAGTCTCCTTGTCGCGGCGCTCAGGGAACGGCGCCGGCGGGGAAACCTTTAAGGTCGCCTGCTGTCAGTTTCTGTCAGTAGTCATTGCTCGGGGATGTCGCGCAAGGTGCGCCACTCCTTGAGCAGCGCGGCGCGGCGGCGGGGGTAGCGCTGGGGCGTGACCTCCAGCACCGTGATCCGGTCGGTCCGGAAATGGCGGTAGCCCTGGCGCATCTCGCACCAGGCGGCGACGACCCGCACACGGTCGTAGAAGGCCAGCACGAAGGGCCAGACGGTCCGGCTGGTGACGCTGCCCGCCTCGTCGGCATAGGCGATCCGCATCCGGCGCTCGGACCGGATGGCCTGGCGCAGGGCGGCCAGTTCGGCGCCGCCGGCCGCGATGGGTTTGCCGGGGCCGATCAGCAGGCCCGACGCCTCGATGCCGGCCTTCAGGTCCTCGGGCAGCACCGCCCCGATCTTGGCCAGCACATTCTGCGCCGCCTTAGCCAAAGCCCCGTCCGCCCGCTGCGACACCCAGCGCGAGCCGAGCACCAGCGCCTCGATCTCTTCTTCCGAAAACATCAGCGGCGGCAGCATGAACCCCGACCGCAGCACATAGCCGACGCCCGCCTCGCCCTCGATGTGCGCGCCCTGGGCCTTGAGGGTGTCGATGTCGCGGTAGAGGGTGCGCAGGGACACCCCGAGTTCCTCGGCCAGCACCGCGCCGGCGACGGCGCGGCGGTGGCGGCGGAGGGCCTGGATCAAGTCGAGCAGGCGTTGGGCGCGGGACAAGGGTTTCTCGGGAGGGGGCGGGTTGGCGCATCCTGACATGAATTGGCAGCAGGGTGGTTTCAATTCAGACTGCGGGGCGAAGTCGAGGTTGCCGCCTGGATTGGTGTGTGTCCCCACTTCATGTGCGCCCGGTCTACGGACGTGCGACTGTGCGCGCGGGGGCAGGGAGCGACACGGTGACGGCTCGAAAAGACGACCTGAAGATTGACCGCGAGGGGCTTCTTCAGCTGGTCGCCGACAACTATCCGACGATCGCCCGCAGCCTGCTCCGGCCGTTGCTGCGCCTGCTCAGCATTTCACGGGAGGCCTGCGGCGGGGACGTCGACAAATTCCTGATCATGCTGGTGATCGCCATCCGCACGACGGAGCACGAGTCCTTCGCCACCTACAGCCAGGCGCAACTGCTGAGTGGCGAGATACCGATATTCCCGACCCTGGGCACCAATGTGCGATCGGTCGCGGACTCCACCGGCACGCCCCGGGAGACCGTTCGCCGCAAGGTCGGCGAACTGATCGAGGCCGGCTGGATATCGCGCCAGGGCAATGAGCTGCGGTTCACGGTGCTGGCCTACCAGGAACTGGCCGGCGTGCGCGTGGCGATCGAGGATCTCGCGGTGAGCAATTTCCAGGTCGTGGCGGACCTGGCGCGCCGCGGAACCGGCTGACCGGCAGATCAGCCCGGCCGCGCTCCTGGACCGAGCAGCCGCGCGACCGTGACCAGAAGCATCGCCGCCTCAAACGGCTTGTCCAGCACGGCGTCGGCGCCGAGCTTGCGCGCCAGGTCGAGCAAATCCAGTCCGCGCAGGAAACGGCGTTCCGAGACGGCGATGATGCGCATGTCCGGGTGCGCGGCCTTCACCGCGGCGATCAATTCGATTCCGTCGCCGTCCGGCATCAGGACTTCGGTGATCAGAACGTCGGATGGGCCCGCCATGATCCGCCGCAGCGCCCGTCGGCCATTCACGGCCTCGTCGACGGCGTAACCGGCGCCGCTCAGGACGGCCCGTACCGACGCCAGGGCGGCGGCATCGTCATCCACCACCAATACCGACGCAAAAGCCACAGGCACCTCCACAGGCTGCGGCTGTGTTAGGCAGGGCGGCGCGGCGGGGGTACTCGATGTAGGCCCAATCTGGGGCCACAGGCCGCAGAACTGCGCGCCATTTGCGACCAGAAACCCCGTTACGGGCGGCGCCTACGCCGCTTTGGGCGAGGTGGATGACAGAGCCGGAACAGGATAGCGGCGCGCACGAGACCGCCTGCAGGCGAATGACCTCCGTCGATCTGGCCGCCGCCGTCGACCGGTTCAGCGATGCGGGCCTGCTGGCGGCGGGCAAGGTCAATCTCATTGCGCTGGACGCCATCGTCGCCAGGCTGGGGGCGCGGTGGGCCCTGCGTCGGGACCAGATCCACGATCATGTCGACCGGACGATTCAGCGCCGGCTTGGCGCGGAAGGCTATCACCTGAGGATTTCCGAGACGGACTTCCTGATCTGCCAGCCGGGGCTCGGCCTGTTTTCGGGTCAGGCGACCTGCCTGCAGATTCTGCGCGACATCCTGACCTATTTCATCGGCGACGCCAGCCAGGCCGACGACTACGTCCATCAGGTCACCAAGGTCGGCGCAAGCGAGATCCAGGGGTCGCGGGTGCGAGCGAGCGAGGTGGAGCGGGGCGAGCGGATGGAACGCGAGGCGAGCGCGCCGGCGCGGCCGCCTCGAACCGTCGACCCTTGGACGCCGTTCGTCGCCTCGGACGGCCGCGCGCTGCGGGTGGGCTGCAGTCTCGAGCCGGTCATCGAACTGAAGGGGTTCGGGCGGATCGGATTCCGCCTGGCCCGCCGGGCGCTGGTCGCGGACACCGGGGCGGCGTTGACCGGCGCGATGGCGCGCCAGCTGTCGCGGATGGACATCCTGCAGATCGATCTGGCGACGGTGGCGCGCGGCATCGACCGCCTGAAGGCCGCGGAAAGCGACGAACGGCCGCCCAGCCTCATCGTGCCGGTGTCCTTCACCAGCCTGTCGAGCCAGCGCGGGCGACGGGAAATCGCCCATTTGCTGATGGAGGCGCGTGGCCTGGTCAGGCGAGGCGTGATCTGCGAGATCGGCGATGTCGAAGGCGTGCCGCAGGGGGTGATGCTTCAGGCGGTGTCGCTGATCCGGCCCTATTGTCTTTTCGTGGTGGCCCGGCTCGATCCCGGGCCGCCGGCCGCCGCCATCCTGAGCCAGCTGAAGCGCTCAGGCGTGCAGGCGTTGTCGGTGGAATGTCCGCAGCGGCTCAGCGACGCCGCCTTCCAGCGCTGGATGCAAACGATGATCGAGGCCGGTCGCCGGGTCGTCAGGTCGACGCTGATCTACCGCGTCGCTTCCCCCCGCCACGCGGCGCTCGCCGCCGCGTTCGGCGCGACCCATGTGAGCTTCAACGAAAAAGGGGGAGGGCTGCGGTGACAGGCATGAAGGGGACCGTTCGCCACGCGATGGCCAGCAACGTCATGCCCGGGGCGTATCGCCGTTCAAGGTCGCTCCGAGCCGCGCCGGTCAGGGTGGTTTGCGGCCATCAGCCCGTATAGTGACAGGGCATGAACAGCATTTTCCAGGGTCTGTCCGCCTTTCCGCTCACGCCGGCCGGTCCGGATGGCCGGGTGGACGTCGCGGCGCTTGGCGCCCTGCTGGAGCGCCTGGTGGACGCCGGCGTCGACTCCATCGGGCTTCTGGGCAGCACCGGCATCTATGCCTATCTCGAGCCTGCGGAGCGGCGGCGCGCGGTGGCGGCGGCGGTGGAGGCGGTGGCCGGCCGCACGCCGCTCATCGTCGGGGTCGGGGCGCTTCGGACCGACTGGACGGTCGAGCTGGCCCGGGACGCCGAACGGCAGGGGGCGGACGCCCTGCTGGTGGCGCCGGTCTCCTACACCCCGCCCACCGAGGACGAGGTCTTCGCGCATTACGAAGCGGTCGCCGGGGCGACGGCCTTGCCGGTCTGCCTCTACAACAACCCGGCGACGACGCATGTCCAGCTGTCCCGGCCCTTCCTGGGCAGGCTGTCCGGCCTGGCCTCCCTGGCGGCGGTGAAGATGCCGGCGCCGAAGGACGGCGGCTTCCGGGAGGAGCTGGAGGCCTTGCGGGCCGTGGCGCCGCCCGGGTTCGCGGTCGGATACAGCGGCGATCCGGCCACGGTCCCGGCCCTGCTGGCGGGGGCGGACGGCTTCTTCAGCGGCATCGCCGGCGTCCTGCCCGTCCCCATGCTCGCCCTGGCTCGCGCCGCCCGGGCCGGCGACACCGAGACGGCGGCCCGCCTGAACAGCGCCTTCGAACCCCTGTGGGGCTTCTGCCGGACCCACGGGGCCCTGCGCGTCGCCTATGCGATCAGTCGCCTGCTGGGCCTGGGCGCGGGTGAGCCGCCCCGGCCTCTGCTGCCGCTTGCGGCCGAGGTGCAGGACGGAATCGCCGGGGCGATCGGTCAGCTGCCGGGGGTTCGGGGTTAGGGGCTAAGATGCTCAGGGGCGGTGTGCCGCCGCTGCACCGGACGAGCCGGGTGTTGGGGCTGAGACAATGTCGAGTGCGGTGGGCCCGCCAGCAGTCCCAATGAATGCACTGTCACCGAAATTGGGGCATCACCTGCAAGGATGAATGGCGATGATACTGGAACTGCACGGCTATCACTACAGCGTCTACACCCGCATCGCCCGGGTGGCCCTGGCCGAAAAGGGCCTGACGCACCGCCATGTCGAGGTCGATCCGTTCGCTGAGGCGGTGTCCGAGGGATACCTGGCCATGAACCCGTTCCAGCGCGTGCCGACGCTGGTCGACGGCGATTTCGTCCTCTACGAGACCGCCGCCATCACCCGCTACATCGACGAGGCCTTCGACGGGCCGGCGCTGCAGCCGGCGACGGCGGCCCTGCGGGCGCGGATGCAGCAGATCGTCGGCGTCATCGACAGCTATGGCTACTGGCCCATGGTGCGCCAGGTCTTCTCGCACCGGGTGTTCAGGCCGCATCTGGGCCAGGCGGTCGATGAAGACGCGGTGCGCCGGGGCTTGCAGGCCTCGGCTACCGTCCTGCGGGCCCTCGAAGATCTTGCAGGCGACGGGCCCTGGCTGCTGGGCGAGCAACTGACCCTGGCCGATATCCACCTGGCCCCGATGATGGCCTATTTCGCCCCGGCCCCGGAGGGCGGCGCCCTGCTGGCGGATTTTGCCCGCCTGTCCGGTTGGTGGAGCCGGGTCGCGGCGCGGCCGTCGATGGTGCGTAGCGCGCCGGGATTGCCGGAGGTGGGAGGGTGAGGGGGCCGCCGGAATCTGTAGAGCGCCCCCAGATTTCCCCTTTCGTGTCCTCCGGCAGCCGCGCTTTAGGGGGCCATGATGAAGATCCGCTCGCCACAACGGCCCGGCATAACCTAAGCTTTCCAAGCTGCTGGGCATCTGCCATCCAGCGGCTGTTCCACGTCTTAAAGCGCGCGCGCGGGAAGTGATCCGGATTCGACAATGACAGCAGCAGATGGCAGCTCGGTTGCGCCTACGGCCATCATCGTCCAGCAAGGCAAGGTGCTGGATTTCATTGACGGCCTCTCGCAGAGATCTGAAACTCCCGAAGAGCATGTGCGACAGGAAATCGCGAAATCTCTCGTACGGGAATACAAATATCCCAAGGATCAAATATCCGTAGAGTTTATTGTACAAGTAGGAACGCGAAAGCCGCGCGCTGACCTTGTTATTTTCTCCCCGGGGACGCCGCATTTGCAGGCGAATGCGCGCATAATTGTGGAATGCAAGGCGCCCAAGATTAAAATTACGGACAAAGACCAGGGGGTTGGTCAGCTTAAGAGCTATCTGGACGCCTGCCCCAACACGATCTTCGGCATGTGGATCAACGGCATTGATCGCGTGTGCTATCGACGTGTGGAGCGTGATGGGCAACGGTTTTGGGAGGAAGTTCCAGACTTGCCGCAATGCGGCAGGGAGGACGAGACAGAGGACCGTCCGCGTTTCGATCAGCTAAAGGCAGCCAGCTCCGACGCGCTGCTATTTGCCTTCCGCCGGTGCCACAACTTCATTGCCGGCAATCAGGGCCTTCAAAAGCCACAGGCATTCTGGGAGCTTCTCAAGCTTATTTTCTGTAAAATCCATGACGAGAAGGGCTCAGAAGTCAGCTTCTACGCTGGAGGAAATGAACGCCACGGCATGAATGGCGCTCTAAAAGTGAAGGCGCGAGTAGATGCGCTATTTGAAGAGGTCAAGGCTGAGTTTCCTCAGATATTTCGCCGTGAGGATGTGGTTGAGCTAGACCCCGGCGTACTATCTTATATTGTTGCTCAACTTCAGATGTACACACTCTTAGATAGTGATGTAGATGTGAAGGGTCGTGCATATGAGGAGATCGTCGGGTCTAACCTTCGAGGAGATCGAGGAGAATTCTTCACTCCGAGAAATATCTGTCGCATGGCAGTCCAAATGCTGGACCCGACGGAAAAGCAACTGATGCTCGATCCAGCCTGCGGCACGGCCGGATTCCTCATCACTGCAATGAACCACGTGATCGCGGGGATCGAACGTGAAGAGCGCGAGAAGTGGAAGGGAAATGGCGAGGCCGCGAGGACATCTATTCGTAGCCGCATTTCGAAGTATGCTGAGAAGTTCATTGTTGGGATCGATTTCAATCCCGAGCTTGTAAAAGCTTCCAAGATGAACATGGTCATGAATAACGATGGCGCTGGTGGTCTCTACCAAGCTAATTCGTTAGAGAGTCCTGCGCGGTGGCGCGATGACCTCTTGAGGAGTAGAGATCTCCTCGGAAAGGTCGATATTGTTTTTACCAATCCGCCGTTCGGTTCGAAAATTCCGGTAAGCGACCCAGCGATACTTGAGCAATATGATCTTGGCCACCGGTGGTCGTATGACCAAGATGCGGACAGGTGGACCAAGGGCGATCTACTTCAAAAGTCGCAGCCCCCTGAGATTCTTTTTATCGAGCGTTGCGTCCAGTTCCTCAAACCTGGCACAGGCCGCGCCGCCATAGTCCTTCCTGACGGGATTTTGGGCTCTCCTGGTCTGGGGTATGTGCGAGATTGGATACTGCGCAATACCCGCATTCTGGCAAGTATTGATTTGCATCCGGACACCTTCCAGCCGTTTGTCAGCGTTCAAACCAGCGTTCTTGTTGTTCAGCGAAAAACAAAAGAGCAGATCGACTTAGAGACGGCCGCCGGAGTAATGAGCGATTATGAGATATTCATGGCAGTCGCAAATCACGTCGGCCATGATAAGCGCGGGCATGATACCTACGTGCGAGACTCCAAAGGAAATGAGCTCTTCGCCGAGGTCGAAAAGCAGGTTTGGGAGTTTGAGGACGGAGTGCGCGTCGTAAAAAATCACAGGGTTCAGACGAAAATCCGCGACGACAATACCCATCAAATTGCCGAGTTGTTCCGAAATTGGCTTTATCAACACGACCTTTAACATCAGGAGCTGCTGCCCCTGAACCCGCTTGGCGGTGGCACACGCCGCTGGTCGGGAGCGTGCGTGCGTCGACTGTCGGTAGTGCACAGCGTCGCCTGGAGGCAGAGACCTACCTGACCGATGGTTATGGTATCCGCCTTGCAATTGAGGCCAAGGCAGGCGGCTGGGTCCGGTTTTCGGAGCTTGCTGATGCTGCGTCTCCGCCCCGCATCAAGCAGGTCATGGTGAGCCCTGAGCACGGGACTCCGTACCTGAACACCAGCCAAGTTTTTGAGCCAAGGCCACTTCCGAGGAAGTGGCTGGCCATGTCGAAAACTTCCAAGGCGGAAGAGCGGTTGGTGAGTGAAGGCACCATCCTCGTGATGGCGTCCGCGACCGTTGGACGAGCGATCGTTGCCACGAAGGCTCATGAGGGTGCGGTGATTTCCCATCACTTTATGCGCGTGACGCCTCATGCTCCGCTACAATCGGGCTGGGTTTATGCGTTCTTAAGGTCGCCGCAGGGGCGGGCGATGATGAACGGGTCGCAGTATGCGAGTGTCATCCGGCACATCGAGCCCAAGCATTTGGCTGCACTCCCGGTGCCGCTAGTTAGCGATGACGTCGCCCGAGAATTTCAGCTGAGGGTATCTGCGATCGTTTCGAGTAGAAACGCCGCAGCAGAACTTACACAGGCAGCGGAGCGGAAATTCTCTGATGCTTTGGGCGCTGACGAGCCCGATGCGAGCGACGCAGGATTTTCGGTAAAACTCTCGGAGCTTGCAAATCGTCGGCGCCGGTTCGAAGGCGCCTATCATTCTCCGCGTGTGAGGGCGGTTCTGAGGTCTATTTCCCGGAGCGACTCACTAGGAGAAATCGTTGATCGGGTTTGGTGGCCAAACCGGTTCAAGCGAATATACGGCGACGTTGGAACGCCATATATGAGTGCCGACGACGTATTCACGACCAATCCATACTATCAAAAGAAAATTATCGTCGAAGGAAAGAGCGATCTCGAGGAATTTCAGATTCAGGAAAACTGGATTGTAATGGCTCGTTCAGGCCAGACTTACGGCTTGAACGGATCGGCGAAGATTTTGACTGAATTTCATAAGGGCTTTTTCCTTTCGGATGACTTGATCAGGATCGCGCCGCAGGCGGAAGGTGCTAGAGCGGGCTTTCTGCTCACTGCACTGACGCATCCCGTGTTGGGCCGGCCATTGGTTATCCGCGAAGCTTACGGGACGTCTATCCCGCACCTGGATCCCAGCGACGTCGCGGCAATTAAGATCGCCCGTTTTGGTGAAGCGACCGAGAACGGTATTGCGGACCTAGCAGAGAGCGCTGCTGCAAAGCAGGCGGAAGCCGAAAAGCTGGAGCGCGAACTGGGCGAAGACGCAGGAAGGTACATTTCCGAATTCCTGCTCGGATGATCGTGTCGCTATGAGCGTCTCGCCGTCAGGCCCCAAACAGCCCCTGAATCCTCCGTCGGCGTAATGCCGCACCTTCCGCGCCACCGAAGGGTTCGCTCATGTTGGAGCCGCCTACCGCATTCTCGACCTTATGGGAGTCGTCGCGGAAATGCGGTGATGGTGTGGACGGCTCTCGCTAGCGGAATCGCATACGAGATTTGTCCGCGCAAGCTGTAGTCGCTGGATTGCTGCATACTCTAGGGAATGCAACATTCCATGACACAAACGGAGAGCTTCACCATGCAGCGTCGCTTCATCGTTTTAGCGTCTCTGGTCTTTTTGGCTTTTGGCTGTTCGTCGGGTGGTTCAACAAGCTGCGACAGTTACGTTGGAAACTGGACGGGCCACTACAACCTAGCCATCTCGAAGGCTGGTCCCGACTACTTCATCCGAATGACGGGCTCGGGTATCGAAGACAACCAGGCCGCCAAGTGCGTTGGTGGAGAACTGTCAACGGGTGGGCCTCCGGGGACGGCAAAGCTGCTAGGGGATACCCTGCTCTACGCTGGCTACCAGTTCACGAGAAGCCAGTAGCCGAACAGAGGCCGACCGTTCCGCGACCACATTGCCGAGAGGTATGATCCTTTCTCAAGGCCGCCTTTCCCCTCCCGCACGAACTTCGAACCCGCTCATTGACCGCCGTTCCGCCTTAGCCTCACACTCTGCCGGATAGGTTCTTCTCGGGGAGTGCGGCCATGGCGCCGAGCGACGAAACCACCGGCGACAACGGCGCTGAGACGCCGGCCGCTCCGCCGGCGAAGAAGCCGCGTTTCGAGATGCCAAAAGGCCTCTCCCCCACCGTCGCGGTGGTCGCGGCGGCGATGTTGGCGCTGGGGTTCGGGGGGGGCTATGTGGCCGCCACGACCGGGGTGTTTACCGGCGGGGCCAATGCGCCCGGCGGGTCGGTGGCGACGGTCGACAAGAACGGGCGCTCGCCGGGGGCGCTGGCGTGGAATCTGTTCGGCAAGCCGCGGGGGGCCAATGCGCCGCGGCGGGGGATTCCGAAGCCCGATGGCTTCGCGGTCTGGCGGACGCGGCTGGACACCAGCGCGGCCGAGCCCAAGGCCTGTGTCGAGATGTCGAAGCCGCTCGACGAGGCGAAGAGCTATTCCGACTATGTGCTGGTCTCGCCGGACCTGGGCGGGACACCGGCGGTCAGCGTCAATCCGAAGAAGAAGACCGAGCTGTGCATCGCCGGCATGGGCTTCGACGACCGGCGGGTGACCTTGCTGAAAGGACTGCCCGGCCAGGGCAATGACAAGCTGGCCGCCAACGCCGACGTCGACTTCACCTTCGGCGAGAAGCCGCCCTATGTCGGCTTCGCCGGCAACGGGGTGATCCTGCCGCGCGAGGACAGCGACGGGGTGGGGATCGAGACGGTCAATGTCTCGCGCCTGGCCATCGAGGTCTGGCGGGTGTCGGACCGCAACCTGGTCCGCAAGTCGATCAGCGCGCCCGATCCGACCGGCGAGGGCGACTGGGCCGGCGACTATGGCGACGACAGCCCCGACGACGAGGGCCGCGTGGTCTGGAAGGGCGACGTCGCCGTGCGCGGCGGCCAGGGCGAGCGGGTGACCACCGTCTTCCCACTGGGCGCGGTGCTGAAGGAGATGAAGGCCGGCGGCTATGTGATCAAGGCGCGCGACGCCTCGGCCGGGGTCAAGCAGGACGGCGACGGCGAGGGGACCAATCCGGCCCAGGCGCGGCGCTGGATCATGTTCACCGACATGGCGCTGGCCGGCTACGACGGGGCCGAGAGCCTGGACGTGGTGGTGCGGTCGCTGAAGTCGGCCAGGACCATGGCCGGGGTGCGGGTGGCGCTGGTGGCGCGCAACGGCGAGGACCTGGCCGAGGCCAAGTCGGACGGCAGCGGGCGGGTGCGGTTCCTGCGGCCGCTGCTGAAGGGCGAGAATGCGCTGAAGCCCAAGATGGTCATGGCCTATGGGCCGCAGGGCGACCTGGCGGTGCTGGACCTGGACCGCTCGCCGGTCGACCTGTCGAAGCAGGGCGTGGGCGGGCGCAGCGGGCCGTCCCCCGACGAGGACGAGACCGGCGGGCGGATCGCCGGGGCCGATGTCGACGGCTTCCTCTATGGCGACCGGGGCATCTATCGGCCGGGCGAGACGGTCCATCTGACCGCCATGATCCGCGACCTGCAGTCAAAGGCGGTGAAGAACCGCAAGGGCGTCATCACGGTGAAGCGGCCCTCGGGCGTCGAGTTCAAGAAGTTCGCCTTCGACGGCGCGCCCAAGGGGGCGGTGACCTATGACATCGCCCTGCCCAAGAGCGCGCCGCGCGGGCGCTGGACGGCGACGCTGACCATCGAGGGGCTGGACGGGGAGGCCGGGGCGTTGTCGTTCTCGGTCGAGGATTTCGCGCCGCAGCGGCTGGCCGTCGACACCGAGGGCAACGCCAAGGTTCCGGTCACGGCCGGCGAGACGCGCAATGTCGCGGTCACGGCGCGGTTCCTCTATGGGGCGGTCGGGGCGGGCCTGCAGACGCAGGGCGAGGCGCGGCTGGCGGCCGATCCCAACCCCTTCCCGGCCTACAAGGATTTCCGCTGGGGCGACGAGAAGGACGGCTTCCAGGAGAAGTTCCTCGAGCTCGGCTCGTCGGTCACCGACGGCGAGGGCAAGGCGATCCTGGCCATCGACAGCGGCGAGGCCGGCGATACGGTCGTGCCGCTGAAGGTGACGGTGACCGCTTCGGTGTTCGAGCCGGGCGGGCGGCCGGTGCGCGAGAGTGTGTTCCTCAAGGTTCGCACCAAGCCGCTCTACTACGGGGTCAAGGTCGATGAGGGCGAAGCGGGCGGGCGCACGCCGGCCGTGGGCATCGACGTCATCGCGGTGAACGCGGCCGGGGCGCGGATCGCGGCGCCGGGGACGACCTACACGCTGATTTCGGAGAACTGGGACTACGACTGGTTCCAGCAGGACGGCCGCTGGCAATGGCGGCGGACCAGCCGCGACGCGGTGATCACCAAACAGACGATCACCGTCGGCGCCGGGGCGCCGGCCAAGATCGGCCGTCGTCTGGAATGGGGCGACTACCGGCTGGAGATCGAGGGGCCGGACGGGGCCAAAAGCCTGATCCGCTTCTCCTCGGGCTGGGGCGGGGCGGCCCAGGACGGCGAGGCGCCCGACTTCGTACGCATCGGCGTCAGTTCCAAGTCGCCCGGACAGGGCGACATGGTCGAGCTGACCATCAAGTCGCCCTATGCCGGCGAGGCGCAGGTGGCGGTGGCCACCGACCGGGTGATCGACTTCAAGACCTTCGCCGTGCCGGCCGGCGGCACGACCCTGCGGCTGAAGACCTCGGCGGCCTGGGGCGGCGGGGCCTATGTGCTGGTCAGCGTCGTGCAGCCGCGCGATCCGGTGGCGACGCCCAAGCCGCGCCGGGCGCTGGGGCTGATCTATGTGCCGCTCGATCCCAAGGCGCGGAAGCTGACCGTCGAGCTGGGCACCCCTGAGAAGCTGGGCGCCAAGGCCGACGTCGTGGTGCCGGTCCAGGTCAAGGGCCTGGGCGTCGGCCAGACGGCCAAGGTGACCATCGCGGCGGTCGACGAGGGGATTCTCAGGCTGACCAAGTTCGCCAGTCCCGATCCGGCCAAGTGGTACTTCGGCAAGCGGGCGCTGACGATCGACTATATGGACGACTACGGGCGGCTGCTCGATCCCAACCTCGGGGCGCCGGCCAACGTCAACTTCGGGGCCGACCAGCTGGGCGGCGAGGGGCTGACGGTGACGCCGATCAAGTCGGTGGCGCTGTGGAGCGGCATCGTCGAGACCGACATGTTCGGCAAGGCCAGGATCACCCTGCCGGCCGCCGACTTCAACGGCGAGCTGCGGGTCATGGCCGTGGCCTGGACCGACGAGGCGGTGGGCTCGGCCAGCAAGCCGATGACGGTGCGCGAGCCGGTGGTGGCCGACCTCAACCTGCCGCGGTTCCTCAGCCCCGGCGACAAGCCGGTGGCGACCCTGGAGCTGCACAATGTCGAGGGCAAGGCCGGCGACTATACGGTCGAGACCAGCGCCACGGGCGGCATCGTCATGCAGTTCAAGAAGGTGGTGCGGCTGATCCTCGGCCAGCGGATCGCCGAGAAGATCCCCTTCCTGGCGCCGGACCGGATCGGCGTCGGCGAGGTCAGCTTCAAGGTGGCCGGGCCCGACTTCAACACGGCCAAGAGCTATCCGATCCAGAGCCGGCTGGGCTGGGGCGCGATGACCCGCGCCACCACCGACAGCCAGGCGAGCGGAACGAGCTGGACGCCGGACGTGGCCCTGCTGTCGGGGATGGCGGCGGGGGATGTGACGCTGCAGGTCAGCTACTCGCCGTTCAAGGGTTTCGACCCGGCGGCGATCGCGGCCTCGCTGTCGCGCTATCCCTACGGCTGCACCGAGCAGACGGTGTCGGTGGCCTATCCGCTGCTCTACGCGCGGCAGGTGGCCCCCGATCCCAAGGACCGCAAGTCGAGCGCCGCGCTCAACGAGGCGGTCGGCAAACTTCTCGACCGGCAGACGCTGGACGGAGCCTTCGGGCTCTGGCGGGTGGGTGACGGCGAGGCCGACGCCTGGCTCGGCGCCTACGCCACCGACTTCCTGCTGGAAGCCAAGGCGCGCGGCGCGCCGGTGCCCGACAGCGCCCTGGAGCGGGCGATGTCGGCCATGCGGGCGATCAGCCGGCCCGACGGCTGGGTCTCGGTCGGCTATCGGACCGAGTATCCGGCCTGGTGGGGCAAGGACGAGGCGGCGTCGAAGGCGGCGACCGAACGCATGCGGTCACGCGCCTCGGCCTACGCCCTCTATGTGCTGGCCAAGGGCGGCAAGGGCGACCTCGCCCGGCTGCGCTGGTGGCACGACGTGCAGATGAAGAAGGACGACAACCCGATCGCCCGCGCCCAGGTGGCGGCGGGTCTGGCGTTGATGGGCGACAAGGCCCGGGCCCGCTCGGCCCTCAAGGGGGCGGTGCAGAAGCTGGGCTATCGCGACGAGCAGGACTGGTACGCCAGCCCGCTGCGCGACGTCGCCGCCGTCATCGCCTACGGCTACGAGGCGGGCGAGCCCGGCATCGTGCGGCCGCTGGTCGACCGGCTGGACGGCGTGGTGCGCGATCCCGATGCCTTAAACACCCAGGAGCAGGCGCGCCTGCTGCAGGCCGCGGCGGCGATGATGAAGGCTTCCGGGCCGATCAACATCGAGGCGGTGGGGGTGACAGCGCTGGAACCGGCCGCCGGGGTTCCCCGCTGGGCGGTCGGCAAGCTGCAGGACGCCCGCTTCACCAACAGGGGCGGGACGTTGTGGCGGACGGTGACGGTGCGGGGCACGCCGCTGGTGGCGCCGGGGCCTGGCGCGAGCGGGGTGAGCGTCGACAAGCGGCTGTTCACCATGCAGGGCGGCGGTGTGAACCTTGGGGGCGTGACCCAGGGCGACCGGATCATCGTCCTGCTGTCGGGTCGGTCAGCTCAGGGGCGGACCATCGCCCTGGTGGTCGACGATCCGCTGCCGGCCGGGTTCGAGATCGAGACCGTGCTGAGCCCCGAGGACGCCAAGGAAGGGCCGTTCAAGTTCCTCGGCGAGCTGACCGGGGCCGATGTGCAGGAGTCGCGGGACGACCGCTACATCGCGGCCATGGACCTGGAGGGGGGCAAGCCCTTCGCCCTGGCCTATGTGGCGCGGGCGGTGACGCCGGGCGACTTCTTCTTCCCCGGACCGCAGGCGCAGGACATGTACCGTCCGGCGGTCAACGGCCGGGGCGGAGCCAGCCGGGTGATGATCGTCGGCAGGTGACCGTGTTTGACGTGAGTGAGTTCGCCTCGGGGCTCCCTTCTCCCGTTGTGGGAGAAGGTGGCGCCGTAGGCGTCGGATGAGGGGTCGATGACTCTCAAAGCTGCGTGGGAACGTCTGACCACGGGCGCGGTCGAGCCGGTGCGACCCCTCATCCGTCGGCTTCGCCGACACCTTCTCCCGCAAGGGGAGAAGGGAGCCCAGAGGCGAACTCACTTCATTCCGTGGTTGGTCAAAGGTCTGATCGCGCTCGTCGCCGTCCAGACCGTCCTTCTCACTCTCGACCTCGCTTTCCCGCCGGACATGGGCCGGGCGCACCGGTCGTCACCGGTCGCGCTCGACCGCAATGGCGCCTGGCTCAGGGCCCTCCCCGTCGAGAACGGGCGCTGGCGGATCAGGGCCGACCTGACCCGCACCGACCGATCCTTCCAGCGGCGGGTGGTCCGCATCGAGGACCAGCGGTTCTGGCTGCATCCGGGGGTCGATCCGATCTCGCTGGTCCGGGCCGTCGGCAGCGCCGCGATCCAGGGCCGCATCACCAGCGGGGCCTCGACCCTGACCATGCAGACGGCCAGGCTGCTGGAACCCCGGCCGCGCAATATCGGCTCCAAGCTGATCGAGATGGTCCGGGCGATGCAGCTCGAAGCGCGGATGTCGAAGCGCGAGATCCTCGCCCTCTACCTGACCCTGGCCCCCTATGGCGGCAACCTGGAGGGCGTCCGCGCCGCCAGTCTCAGCTATTTCGGCCATGAGCCCGAGAGCCTGACCAACGGCGAGCAGGCCCTGCTGATCGCCCTGCCCCAGGCCCCCGAGGGCCGCCGGCCCGACCGCTATCCCGACGCCGCCCGCCGGGCCCGCGACACGGTGCTGGGCCGGATGATGCGGTCGGGAATGATCGGGGAGGCCGCTGTCCACGAGGGGGAGACAGAGCCCCTGCCCCGGCGCAGTCCCTTCCCGTCCAACGCCTGGCACATCTCCGGCCAGCTGGCCCGGGCGGCGCCGCGCGAGGCGGCGACCGTGCAGTCGACCATCGATGCGGGGCTGCAGGCGCGGCTCGAACCGCTGGCGGCGTCCTACGCGCGGGGCCAGGGGCCGGAGGCGACGGCGGCCATCCTGGTGGTCGAGATCGAGGGGCGGGCGGTGCGGGCCGTGGTCGGCTCGGCGGGGCTGGACCGGCCGGGCGGCTGGATCGACATGACCCGGGCGGTGCGCTCGCCGGGCTCGGCCCTGAAGCCGTTCATCTACGCCATGGCCTTCGACGACGGCACGGCGGCGCCGGACACCAAGATCCAGGACGTCGCCACCCGCTTCAAGGACTACCAGCCGGAGAACTTCGACCGCGTGTTCCGGGGCGAGGTGACGGCGTCCGAGGCCCTGGCCCATTCGCTGAACGTCCCGGCCGTGGCGATGATGGAGAAGATCGGGCCGCGCAGTTTCCTCGGGCGGCTGGAGAATGTCGGGGTCGAGCTGGTGCGGCCCGACACCGGCCGGCCGGACCCCGGCCTGGCCATCGCCCTGGGCGGCGAGGGCATCACCCTGCGCGACCTGGCGGTGCTCTACTGCGCGCTCGGCGACGAGGGGCTGGCCAAGCCGCTGGCCTTCACCAGGGAGGACGCGGCCCGCAACAGCCGGTCCGGCGGGCGGCGGCTGGTCGGGGCCAGGGCGGCGGGCCAGGTGCTCGACATCCTGCGCGACGCGCCGGGGCCCAAGGGCCGTATCCCCAGCGCCCTGACGCGGGGCGGGCCGGGCCTGGCCTTCAAGACCGGCACCTCCTACGGCTTCCGCGACGCCGTGGCGGCGGGGGTGGCCGGCGGCTATGTGATCATTGTCTGGACCGGCCGCGCCGACGGCGGGGCGCGGGGCGGGCTGACCGGGCGGGAGGCGTCGCTGCCCCTGCTGTTCGACGTGGCCGATCTGGTCGGGGGAGAGCGTTCGGCCCCGCCGCCGATTGCGCCAAAGGCGGCGCCGGGGGCCCTTCAGCGGCTGGAGAAGGCCGGCGCGGGGCCGAGGCTGATCTTCCCGCCGGACCGGGCGACCGTGCAGGTGGACGCCTTCGGCCCGGCCTCGCGCGGCCTGGCGCTGGCGGCCGGCGGCGAGGGCCTCAGCTGGTACATCGACGGCGAGCCGATCCCGGTCGAACCGATCAGCGGCAAGCCGATCTGGCGACCGGCGGCCCCGGGGTTCTATGCGGTGAAGGTGATCGACGGGGCCGGCCGGGAGGCCAGGGCGCGGGTGCGGATCAAGGGGGGCTAGCGTCGGCTTTCCCTTCTCCCGCTCGGCGGGAGAAGGGATCAAACCAAAAGGGCCGCCGGTTTCCCGGCGGCCCTTTCGAACTTTACGCAGAAACCTCAGTCCCTACGGGCGACCCGGCGGCTTCTTCGGGGCGGCGATCAGGCCTTCGCGCTGGGCGCGCTTGCGGGCCAGCTTGCGGGCGCGACGGACGGCTTCGGCCTTTTGGCGGGCGCGCTTTTCCGAGGGTTTTTCATAGTGGACGTGGCGCTTCATCTCGCGGAACGAGCCTTCGCGCTGCATCTTCTTCTTCAGGGCCTTAAGCGCCTGGTCGACATTGTTGTCGCGGACGAAAATCTGAACCAGGGGTATCTCTCCTTCGGCTGCCCGCCGCACGCCTGCGCGGCAGGGCGGTCGAAAACAAATATCTGCGGACCCCGACAGGGAAAACCCGGTCGGAGCAAGGCGCGCGGGATAGCAGAGGCTCGCGGCCTTGTCCACGGTTCGGCGCCAATCAATGAGTCGGATCAACGGCTTGTCGCCAGCCCGCCACAGAGGCGTATAGACTGAAGACCATGACCGCCGCCGCCGAAACCGCCGCCACGCCCCGGGATTGGGCCGCCGAAACCGAGGCCCGCATCCTGGACGAGGCCCTGCCGCTGTGCGTCCACATGGGCTGGACCCGGCCGATGGCCCTGGCCGCCGGGCGCAAGGCGGGACTGACCGCCGGCGAGACCGACCTGCTGCTGCCGCACGGCCCGCGCGACCTCGCCGCCCTGTTGTCGCGCCGCCATGACGCCGCCGCCCTGGCCGCCCTGCCGGCTCCCGAAGGGCTGAAGATCCGCCAGCGCATCCGCGCCGCCGTCGAGGCGCGGCTGGAAGCGGCGGGCGCCGACCGCGAGGCGCTGCGCCGCTGGGCGGGGTATCTGAGCCTGCCGCTCAACCTGCCGCTGGCCCTGCGGCTGGTCTGGGAGAGCGCCGATGGCCTGTGGCGCTGGGCCGGCGATACGGCGACCGACGAGAACCACTATTCCAAGCGGGCCATCCTCTCGGCCATCCTGGTCTCGACCACGGCCATCGACCTGGCGTCGGGACGGGAAGCGGCCCTGGCCCACCTCGACGCCCGCATCCAGAACGTCATGGACTTCGAGAAGTGGAAGGCGGGGCTGAACCCCGCCGACCTGGCCCGCGAGGTGGCCGGGGCCCTGGCCTCGATCCGCTACGGGCGGCCATGACGGTCACGGTGCGGCCGGCGACGGCGCAGGACCGGGCGCTGATCGAAGGCCTGATGCAGTTCTACGTCTATGACTTTTCCGAGCTGGAGCCGGCGGGGTCGGATCGGTTCGATGTCGATGGCGCGGGGCGGTTCGAGGCCTATCCGCTGGATCCCTACTGGCGGGACGAGGGCCATTGGCCGCTGCTGATCGAGGTCGGCGGCAAGCCGGCGGGGTTCGCCCTGGTCAACCGCGAGAGCCATCGCGGGGCGGCGGGCGACCGGCATATGGGCGAGTTCTTCGTGGCCCGGAAGTTCCGCAAGGGCGGGGTGGGGACGGAGGCGCTGCGGCAGGTGTTCGCGATGCATCCGGGGGTTTGGGAGATCGCCATCGCCGAGCGGAATGCGGCGGCGAAGGGGTTCTGGCCGCGGGCGATCCGGGCCTGTGGCGGGCGGGACGTCGTCTGCCACCAAGGCGATGGCGTACACTGGACGGGACCGATCTGCACGTTCCGGATCGGGTAGCGCGAACGTCCAAGCTCTCCGCCCTCTGGGCGGAGGACCGCTTTCGAGCCTTCAGGCGAGAAAGCAGGAGGCGGGCCCACCGGCGTTGGAAGGTTAGCGTGTTCCCGTACATGTCGGCGTCCGCGGACACAGCGCACATCCGCCGGTGGAAGTCCCGCCTCCTGGTTTGTCGCTTGCGCTCCAAACCGGTCCTCCGCCCCAAGGGCGGAGAGCGAAATCTTCTGGCCGTCGCTCTTCTAAACGGGTCCGCGCATCCTGTTCACATGGCCCATCTTGCGGCCGGGAACGGTTTCGCGTTTGCCGTAGAGGTGGACCCTCGCGTCGGGGTCGGCCGCCAGCTTCGCCCAGGTTTCCGCCTCCTCGCCGAGCAGGTTGAGCATTTCCACCCTCGCCAAAGCCGCGGTCGAGCCGAGTGGCCAGCCGGCGACGGCGCGGATGTGCTGTTCGAACTGGTCGACGGCGCAGCCGTCCTGGGTCCAGTGGCCGGTGTTGTGGACGCGGGGGGCGATCTCGTTGACCAGCAGCTGGCCATCGGCGAGCTGGAACAGCTCGACACCCATGACCCCGACATAGTCCAGGCCATCCATGATCTGCAGGGCGATGCGTTCGGCCTGGTCGAGCAGGGCCTGATCGGCGGCGGCCGGGGCCACCGTGCGGCGCAGGACACCGCCTTCGTGGTGGTTTTCGCCGAGCGGATAGACGGCCGTTTCGCCGCCCCGGCCGCGGGCGGCGATGACCGACAGCTCGCGCACGAAGTCGGCGCGGGCCTCGAGGATGGCCGGCTTGGCGCCGACGAGGTCGAAGGCGCCGGCCTCGTCGGCCAGTTTCTCGATCCAGACCTGGCCCTTGCCGTCGTAGCCCTCGCGGCGGGTCTTCAGCAGGCAGGGGTGGCCGAGGTCCTGGGCGGCGGCGGGGATGGCGGCGGGGCCGTCGATGGCGGCGAAGGCGACGGTCGGGGCCCCGACGGCGTTGAGGTAGGTCTTTTCACTGACCCGGTCCTGGGCGACGGCCAGGGCCATGGGGCCGGGGGCGACGTGGGCGCCGAGGTCGATCAGGGCGTCGACGGTGGCGGCCGGGACGTTCTCGAACTCATAGGTGACGACGTCGCAGAGGCGGGCGAAGGTGGCCAGGCTGACCGGCTCGTCATAGGGGGCGACGATGGTTTCGCGGACGACGCGGGAGGCCGGGCTGTCCTCGTCGGGGGTGTAGATGACCACGTCGAGGCCCAGGCGGGCGGCGGCCAGGGCCAGCATCCGGCCCAGCTGTCCCCCGCCGAGGATGCCGATGGTGGATCCGGGGGCGAGGGGGAATGTCATCAGTCTTCCACGGTCTCGGCGACCGCTTCGGTCTGGCGCATCCGGAAGGCGGCCAGTCGCCCGGCGAGCCCCTCATCCGACAGGGCGAGGATCTGGGCGGCCAGCAGGCCGGCGTTCTTGGCCCCCGCCACCCCGACCGCCAGGGTCGCCACCGGGATGCCGCCGGGCATCTGGACGATGGAGAGCAGGCTATCGAGGCCGTTCTGCAGCTTGCTTTCGACCGGCACGCCGAGGACGGGCAGATCGGTCATCGAGGCGGTCATGCCCGGCAGGTGGGCGGCGCCGCCGGCCCCGGCGATGATCACCTTGTGACCGGCCGCCTTGGCGCCCTTGGCGAAGGCGTAGAGACGGTCGGGGGTGCGGTGGGCGGAGACGACCTTGGCCTCGTAGGCCACGCCGAGCGCATCGAGGCTGTCGGCCGCATGCTTCATGGTCGGCCAGTCGGACCGGCTGCCCATGATGATCGCCACCGGCGCTGCGCTCATGTCACATCCTCTATTGGAAGAGGGCGAAGTATAGCAGCCCTTGTTGCGCCGCAACCGATGGATCAGAATCATCGTTGGGGTTGGGCGAAGGATGATTCTGCCATGAAGATTTCCGGCGCGAGAGCGGAGGCCTTTTCGGCGATCCGCCGGCGTGCCCTGACCGCCGCCGGGGCGCAGGTCACCGGCCAGGTGTCGGAGGCCGACCAGGCCGGATTCCTTGGGCTGACCGAAGCCGAGCTGACCCCCAGCGTGCAGGGGGCGCTGAAGACCCTGCTCGGCGAGATCGACGAGTTGCGCGGCGAGGTCGGCCGGCTGAAGGGCCAGCTTTCCGAGATGGAGGGCCTGGCCGACCGCGACGTGCTGACCCCGGTGCTGAACCGGCGGGCCTTCATGCGGGAGCTGGGCCGGATCTCGACCTTCGCGGCGCGGTATGGGGCCGACGCCTCTCTCGTCTATTTCGACCTCGACGGCTTCAAGAGCGTCAACGACCGCTTCGGCCATGCGGCCGGCGATGCGGCGTTGAAGGCGGTGGCCGAGCGGCTGGTGGCCAATGTGCGCGACAGCGACATCGTCGGGCGGCTCGGCGGCGACGAGTTCGCGGTCATCCTGGTGCAGGCCAACCTGGAGACGGCCAAGGCCAAGGCCGAGAAGCTGGTCAAGGTGATCGAGACCACGCCGGTGACCTTCGGCGACTGGTCGGCGCCGCTGCACATCACCGCCGGGGTGCGGCTGATCGAGCCCGGCGCCGATCCGGAAACCGCTTTGGCCGAGGCCGACGCCACCATGTACGTGCGCAAGCGCGAACGAACGGCGGACTAACCCTCCAATCGCTCATCCCGGCGAATGCCGGGATGAGCGGTAGAAAAAGGGGATGGGCACCGAGCGAGATTGACCTCAGCGGCGCTCATCCAAGACGACGATGCGGTCGGACAGTTCGTTGGGATTGTCGGCGCGCGGCGGGACATGAGCCGCCAGGATGTCGCCGGATTTTTCGATCGCCGCGATGTAGCCACCAGCCAGGTCGTCCGCCTTCAGGCCGGCGACCAGCAGGGCGACGACCTCTTCCCAGACCTGTGGCGGGGCGGCCAGGTAGATGGTCTCGTCGGCGATGACCTCGGCGCGGCGTTCCTCCAGCGCGGCGAAGATCAGGACGCCGGTGCGGTCCTGGGTCCGGTGCAGGCCGTGGCTGAGGAACTGGTCGAGGGCGGCGCGGCGGACGCGGTCGGTCTTCAGAGGGGCCGGGGTGGCGAACCTTCGGACGGCCGGGATCATCATGGCCAGCAGGACCAGCAGAAAGACGGCCAGCTGCAGGCCGATGTAGGCGGCCAAGGCCGCCAGCACCGTGTGGCTGACGGAGAGGTCGTGACCGACCGTCCAGCCGCCGAGCAGGGCGTCGAGGGCGCGCGGACGGAAGCCGGCCAGCAGGGCCAGCGGCGGCAGGGCGAGCGCCAGCAGCGCGGCCCAGACGATGGGGACTTCACGGTACTCAGACGCGCGCGGGGCGACGACGCAGTAGATCTCGCCGGCCGTGCGGGTTTCGGCGGCCGCGACGGCGGCGGCGATGCGGGTCTGATCTGCTGGGCTCAAC
>JAQGIK010000198.1 GCA_028291265.1 Caulobacter sp.
CGGCGCAGATCGCCACCATGCCGCCGCGCTTGACCACGAAGACGCTGACCGGAAAGGTCTGCTCGCCCGGGTGCTCGAACACCAGGTCGACGTCGCGATTGCCGGTGACCTGCCAGATCGCCTTGCCGAATTTGCGGCTCTCTTTCATGTAATCGCCGAATTCCGGCCCATTGACGGTCGGCAATTGGCCCCAGCAGTTAAAGTCCTTGCGGTTCAGAACCGCCTTGGCTCCCATGGACGTCACATAGTCGGCCTTGGTGGCGTCCGACACCACGCCAATGGCGTGCGCGCCGGCCACATTGGCCAGCTGCACGGCGAAGACGCCCAGGCCGCCCGAGGCGCCCCAGACCAGCACGTTCTGGCCCGGCTTCAGCTCATGGGGCTTATGGCCGAACAGCATGCGGTAGGCGGTGGCCAGGGTCAGGGTGTAGCAGGCGCTCTCTTCCCAGGTCAGGTGACGCGGGCGTGGCATCAGCTGGCGCGACTGCACCCGGCAGAACTGGGCGAAGCTGCCGTCCGGGGTCTCGTAGCCCCAGATCCGCTGGCTGGAGGAGAACATCGGGTCGCCGCCGTTGCATTCCTCGTCGTCGCCGTCGTCCTGGTTACAGTGGATGACGACCTCGTCGCCGACCTTCCAGCGCTTCACCTTGGCGCCGATCTTGTAGACGATGCCCGAGGCGTCGGAGCCGGCCACATGGACCGGCTGCTTGTGGCCATCGAACGGGCTGACCGGCGTGCCGAGCGCGGCCCAGACACCGTTGTAGTTGACCCCGGCGGCCATCACGAGAACCAGCACCTCGTCCTCGCCGATCTCCCAGGTCGGAATGACCTCGACCTGCATGGCGCTGGACGGCGACCCGTGGCGCTCCTTGCGGATGGCCCAGGCGTACATCCTGGCCGGAACATGGCCGAGCGGCGGGATCTCACCGATCTCGTACAGGTCCTTCAGGTCGGTCTTGTCGAGGGTTTCGGTGGTCATCGGCGGTCCCCTAGGCGTTTCTGCTGCAATGCGGCAGCACCGGTCTCCGTTCCGGAGAGGCCCGCCATGCAATCTTGATGGGGCGGATCGTGTGGCGCCCTCAAAAGACTGGCAAGCAGATTCTTGTGCGCCGCAGCATAGGCCTGACTACTGGATCACCGCCGCCGAGAACCGCTCCATCTCCTCGAGCTGCGGGCTCATCTGCAGGAGCAGCAGGTCCAGGCCCGCCGCCTCGAACTCGGCCACCCGCGCCTTCACCTGCGCCGGCGTGCCGACCAGCCCGGGCCGCAGGCCGCGGTTGGAGACGCTGTACTCCTGGATCTTCAGTTCGCGTTCCAGTTCGGTGCCGGCGATCCATTGGTCGAAGTTGGCGAAGCCGGGCGCGTCCGGGTCGAGCGTCGTGATCCGCGCCTGCTCGGCCAGCGCCTCGTCTTCCGTGTCGCGGACGATGGCGTAGGCGGCCATGCCGTACTGCATCGGCGGAAGGCTCATCGCTTCCCGGCGGGCCTTCATGTCGGCGATCTTGGCGGCGATGTCTTCGGGGGCGTCGCCGTGCATGACATAGGCGTCGCAGTGGCGGGCGATCAGGGTCTTGGCCGCCTCCGACTCGCCGCCGGCGTAGATCACCGGCCGGGGCCGCGAGACGGGCTTGGGCTCACAGATGGCGTTCTCCAGCTGGTAGCGCTCGCCATGATGGGTGAACGGCGTCTGGCTCCACAGGCCGTCGACGACCTGCAGCCACTCGGTCGTGCGGCCATAGCGGTCGTCATGCTGGTCGAACTGCAGGCCGTAGCTCTTGGCTTCTTCCGCCCACCAGGACGAGACGACGTTGAGCGCCAGCCGGCCGCCGCTGATGTTGTCGATGTTGGCCGCCTGTTTGGCGAACAGGGCCGGATGATGGAAGTTCGGCCGCACGGCCACCATCAGCTCCAGCTTCGAGGTCACCGCCGCCAGCGCCGCCGCCGTCGACCAGGCGTCGAGGGCCGGCTGGTCGGTCCCCTTGATGTCGTTGAGGTTCAGTTCGGCCACCAGGGTCAGGTCGTAGCCGATCTCCTCGGCCCGCCGGCACAGGCGGCTCATGTAGTCCCAGGTCGCGCTCATGCCCTCGTCGGGCACGTTGCGCAGCCAGCCGCCGAACACCGGAGCCCAGAACCCGTATCTCATGCCGCTTCCCTCTGCTGGCTGGCGATCTCGGCGATAAGGAAGTCGACCAGCTGCTCATGCGGGTCGTAGCCCAGCACGGTCATCGGGTCGGCGACGAAGTTGGACAGGGCGTTGATGTCGTAGAACCGCGCCTGGCCGTCGCGCTCGTCGATCATGTATTCGACGCCGCAGATGTCGAGGTTGCCGGCCGCCGCCACCGCCTCGACGGCGGCGACGATGTCGGCCGGGGGATGGAACGGTTCGATGGTGATCGACGGCTTGTCGACCATGCAGACGTCGGCCGGACAGAGGTCGAAGGTCGAGCCGGCCCCGTTCAGGGCGATGGCGTAGAGAAACCGCCCGGCCAGGATCTCGCAGCGGATCACCCGGGCGCCGTCGGCCGGCACATAGTCCTGCACCAGGGTGACGCCATCGACCCCGACCGGCAGGGTCCCGGCGTAGGACGCCAGTTCCTCGAGGCTGTCGTAGCGGGTCACCCCGCTGCCCGAGCCGCCGATGTTCGGTTTGACGATCAGCGGGAAGTCGAAGCCCTCCGCGACCCGGACGATGTCCTCCTGGCGATGGACGGCGCGGGTCTTGGGGATGGCCAGGCCCAGCTTGTTGAACAGGCTGAGCTGGCGGGCCTTGTTGGTGTCGATGGCCATGGCGGCGGCGCCGTTGATCACCCGGGCCCCGGCCAGCTCCCAGTGGGCCAGCACCGCCTGGCTGTAGAACAGGGCGTGTTCGTCCTGGCGCAGGAAGCTGCTCATCGCCAGGCGGTTGAGGATCACCGGGGCGGGCGCGGACAGCTCGCCCGGGTCGAAGACATGGTCCTGGATCGGGATGGCCAGCCAGTCGAGGCCGCGCCGGTCGAGGGCCGCGAACAGCGGGCGGAACCACTCGGGGTGCTCGTAGTAGACGGCAAGGTCGGCCATGGACGTCTCCGGACGCCAAGGCCTCTAGGACGACAGCGGCCTTTGGGCCAGCCACATTTACAGGTCCCGCGCCGGACCGCATGGATGGAGCCATGACCCTGCACGTCTCGCGACCCTCGCCCGCCGTCGTCCTGCTGGAGATGGACCAGCCGCCGGTCAACGCCCTGGGCATGGCCGCCCGGGCCGAGCTGGCCGCCGCGCTCGACGCCGCCGACGCCGACCTGGCGGTGCGCTGCATCGTCCTGACCGGCCGCGGCCAGGCCTTCTGCGCCGGCGACGACCTGATCGAGGCGGCCGGGCGCGGCGATGCGGGCCTCGACGCCATCCACCACTTCAACGCCCTGATGGCCCGCGTCGAGGGATCCCGCGTCCCGGTCATCGCCGCCATCAACGGCTTCTGCCTCGGCGGCGGCCTCGAACTGGCCCTGGCCTGCGACATCCGGCTCTCAAGTCCCGACGCCATCTTCACCGCCTCGGGCGTCAACGTCGGGCTGATGGCCTCGGTCCGCCGCCTGCCCCGACTGATCGGCGAGGGCCCGGCCAAGGCCATGCTGCTGACCGGCGCCCCGGTCGACGCCGAAACCGCCCTGATCCGCGGCCTGGTCACCGGCCTGCACAGGTCGGTGGTGAAGGACGCCCTGTCCCTCGCCGACCGCATCGCCACCCGCGCCCCGCTGTCGGTCGAAGCCGTCAAACGCGTCGTCGGCCGCCCCTTCGACGAGCGGGCCGAACTGGCCGCCCTGTTCCACAGCGAGGACCACCAGTCGGCGCTGGCCGCCTTCTCCCGCAAACAGACCCCGACCTTCCAACGCCGCTGAGGACACTCCGATGTTGCGCTGCACAACGCTCCCGCCCATGATCCCGACCCGATGAGCCAGACGCCCTTCCAGCACGCCCCGGACGCCCCGTGGATCTTCCGCACCTATGCGGGCCACTCGACGGCGGCGAAGTCGAACGCCCTCTACCGTCGCAATCTGAGCGCCGGGCAGACCGGGCTGTCGGTGGCTTTCGACCTGCCGACCCAGACCGGCTACGACGCCGACCACATCCTGGCGCGGGGCGAGGTCGGCAAGGTGGGGGTGCCGGTCGGGCATCTGGGCGACATGCGGACCCTGTTCGAGGCGATTCCGCTGGATCGCATGAACACCTCGATGACCATCAACGCCCCGGCCGCCTGGCTGCTGGCCATGTACGTGGCGCTGGCCGACGAGCAGGGCGCGGATCGGGGCAAGCTTCAGGGCACCACCCAGAACGACCTGATCAAGGAATACCTCTCCAGAGGCACCTACATCTTCCCGCCGGAGCCCAGCCTCAAGCTGATCGGCGACATGGTGGCCTGGTGCTATCGCGAGACGCCGAAGTGGAACCCGATCAACGTCTGCAGCTACCACCTGCAGGAAGCCGGGGCGACGCCGGAGCAGGAACTGGCCTATGCCCTGGCCACCGCCATCTCGGTGCTCGACACGGTGCGGGCCGGCGGCCAGGTGCCCGAGGCCGACTTCGAGATCGTCTGTTCCCGGATCAGTTTCTTCGTCAACGCCGGCGTCCGTTTCGTCACCGAGCTGTGCAAGATGCGCAGCTTCACCGCCCTGTGGGACGAGATCCTGCAAGACCGCTACGGCGTCCAGGACCCCAAGGCCCGCCGTTTCCGCTACGGGGTGCAGGTCAACAGCCTCGGCCTCACCGAACAGCAGCCCGAGAACAACCCCTACCGCATCCTGCTCGAAGCCCTGGCCGTCACCCTCTCCAAGGACGCCCGTTGCCGCGCCCTGCAGCTCCCGGCCTGGAACGAGGCGCTGGGCCTGCCGCGCCCCTGGGACCAGCAATGGTCGCTGCGCATGCAGCAGGTGCTGGCCTACGAGACCGACCTCCTCGAATACGAGGACCTGTTCGCCGGCAGCCATGTCGTCGAGGCCAAGGTGGCCGAACTGAAGGCCGGCGCCCTGTCGGAGCTGGCGAAGATCGACGCCATGGGCGGCGCCTCGGCGGCCATCGGCTACATGAAGGAACAGCTGGTCAGCTCCAACGCCAATCGCTTCCGCGGCATCGAGACCGGCGAGATGACCGTGGTCGGCGTCAACCGCTGGACCGACACCGAGGACAGCCCATTGTCGGCCGGCGAGGGCTCCATCGAGACCGTCGATCCGCGCCTTGAGGCCGAGGTGGTCGGCAAGCTGAAGGCCTGGCGCGCGGCCCGCGACCAGGCCGCCGTCGACGAAGCCCTCCGCATACTGAAGGTGACCGCCGCCGAGGGCCGCAACGTCATGGAGGCCTCCATCGCCGCCGCCCGGGCCGGGGTCACCACCGGCGAATGGAGCTTCGCCCTGCGCGAGGTGTTCGGCGAGTATCGCGGCCCGACCGGCGTCGCCATGGCCGTCGCCACCGGCGATGCGGAGGACATCGAGGCGGTGAAGGCCGAGGTCGCCCGCGTCTCGGTCGTGCTCGGCCGGCCCCTGACCTACCTGATCGGCAAGCCTGGCCTCGACGGCCACAGCAACGGCGCCGAACAGATCGCCACCCGGGCCCGCGCCGTCGGCATGGACGTGGTCTACGACGGCATCCGCTCGACGCCCGAGGAGATCGTCGCCAGCGCCCGGGCCTCCAACGCCCACGTCGTCGGCCTCTCCATCCTCTCGGGCTCGCATCTCGACCTGGTGCAGGAGGTCGTGCGCCTGATGCGGGCCGAGGGCCTCGGCGACATCCCCGTCGTCGTCGGCGGCATCATCCCGCCCGAGGACGCCCTGGTGCTGAAGCAGATGGGCGTGCGCCGGGTCTACACGCCCAAGGACTTCAAACTGACCGAGATCATGTCCGACGTGGTCAAGGTGGTGGAAGAGAACGCGTTGGCCGCGGTATGACTGCGGAATGAGCGAGGCCGTCGCCGGACTCGGACTGATCCGCCGCCTGACCGGAGGCGTCGACACCATCGCCGTCTTCCTGGTCGGCGCCGCCGCCTTCGGCTACCTGACCAGCGGCCGCGGCCGGCTGGAATTCACGGTCCTGCCGGGCAACCTGTGGGCGACGGTGACAGCGGTCGCCGGCTTTCTGCTGATCCTCTTGCTGCTGTCCACCCGCCTCATCGACCGGCTGCCCTGGCAGGGTGTCCTGCCGCTGCCGGCAGCGCGGGGCTACAGCTGGACGCGCTCGGGCCTGTCCCGGCTGCTGATCGTGCTGTTCAGCGCCTCCTGGCTGTGGTGGTGGACCGCCTTAGTCGGCATGGGGGCGCAAGCTTACTATCAGGGCGACTGGGGCCGGCTGGCGGTGGTGGTCGGGCTTGGCCTGCTCAGCGGCCTTCCGGCCGTCGGCATCCTCTGGCTCAGTCTGAACCGCAAGCCGCTGCTCACCCTGGATGAGGACGGTCTCTTCGAGCGCCGGCTCGGCCGGCTGGCCTGGAGCGAGATCGAGAAGATCGGCGTCGGTCGCGATCCGGCGGCGCGGCAGGTCCAGCTGTTCCTCAACACTGGACCCGCCCTCAGCCCCGCCCGCACCCTGGCGCTGAACGAGGTCGGCCTGACCTCGGCGCGGTTCGTCGCCTGTGTCGAAGAGGTGGCGCCTCAGGTCGTCATCGAGCGGCCGACGCCACCGCCGCAGCCGTTCGGCCGCTAGGCGCCGGTCGGCCGCCGGGCTAGCCTCGGGGGATGAAGCGTTTCTTCAACGGCTGGAGCGTCGTGCAGATCCTCGGGGCGATCCTCGTGGCCGGGGCGCTCGCCTACCTGATCGGGGGGCCTGTCGCGCGCTATGGCCCCTTCCAATCTTTCGCTCCAACCCCGGCCTTCCTGGCGATCTCGTTCGGTGTTCTGGCCGCTGTTTTGTTGGGGCTCTCCGTGCTGTTCCGCGCCCTGCCGTTCCTGGCCTATCGCGAGCGGCGCCGGCCGGACGGGTTCGAGTGGGGCCGCCCGCCGGTCCAGCGTCTGGTTGGGCTGGCGACCGTCCTCTACCTTGGCTATCTGGCGACGGACCAGAGCGACTTCGCCGCGACGGCGTGGCGGCAGCAGGACTGGCCGCGGATCGTCATCCTCGGCCTCCTGACGGCGGGCATCGCTGCCGGGATCGTCTTGGAAATCCGGCGGATGTTCAGCTTCCCGATCGTGCTGTCGGTGACCGCCGACGGGCTCATGGCGGGTAGGCGCACACTGAACTGGTCGCAGGTCGAGGCCGTCGTCTTCGACCGTTACCGCTGGCATGAGTTCGGTGTGGTGCTGGCCGGCGACGACGACCACGGCTCGCGCGAATGGTGGTTCAGCCTGAGGGACGCCGGCATCGAGGCGCCGCACTTCCTCGACCGGCTCGAACGGGCCGCGCCGCAGATCGAGGTTCTCAAGCCCAGTGGCGAGCCGATGGCCGGCGCCCACCCGATCCCGGCCGCCTAGCGTCCCAGCCGCCAGGCCGCCCACCAGCCGACCACGGCGACCGGCAGGAAGGCCGCGAACAGCCAGAAGCCACTGACCGCCGCCGACGGACCGACCCCGCCGGCGAACCCCAGGGCGTTCGCAACCGCCCCGGCCGCCGCCGCGCCCACAGCCCCGCCGATCAGTTGGGCGGTCGGCACGGCCGAGGAGGCCAGCGCCTGCTGCTCCTCGTCGAGCCCCGACAGGATGCGCCGGGTGGCGAAGGCCCAGCAGAGCCCGAAGCCCGCCCCCACCGTCGCCATGCCCGCCGCCCCCAGCCACAGCGCCCCCATCGGCAGGGCCCAGGTGCTGAACAGGGCGCCGGCCAGGATGACGCTGGCCCCCAGCCGGATCATCAGCCCGTCACGGTTCTGCACCCCGGCGACCAGCAGGGCCAGGACCGTCCAGCCGCCGGCCACGGCGGTGACCACATAGCCGGCCACCAGCGGCGAGGCGCCGTGCACGCCCTGGACCAGGGCCGGACCGTAGACGGTGAAGGCGATCAGGGCCGTCTCGAACCCGAAGATCATCAGATAGCCCATGGCCGCCGGGGTGCGCGGATCGCCGATTGCGCGGGGCAGCAGGGCGCCGGGCGTTCGGCCGTTGATGGCGATCATCCAGGCCAGGGCGGTCAGTCCGGCCACGCCGAGCAGGCCGGCCAGCCAGGGCGATCCGGTCACCCCGGCCAGGGCGATCAGCACCACCGAGACCGTCAGCCCGGCCAGCTGGGCCCAGGCCACAGGCGGGCCGTCCGGCCGCGCTTCGCGTTTCGGCTGACGGGCGATCATGGTCATGGCCGCGGCGATGAAGATCAGTCCCTGGATGGCGAAGAACCAGAAGGCCCAGCGCCACAGGCCGGCTCCGGCGAACAGCCCGCCGATCAACGGTCCCAGCACTGTGGCGACACCCCAGACCCCGGCGATGGCCCCGAACACCCGCGCCCACAGCCGTTCGGGAAACAGGGCCGTGGTGGCCACATAGCAGAGGGCCATGATGGCGCCAGCCCCGAGGCCCTGCAGCAGCCGGCCGGCCACGAAGGTCAGGAAGGTGGGGGCGAGCGCGCTGGCCGCGCAGCCGGCGGCGTAGAGGATGGCCGAGACCACCAGCGCCCCGCGCAGACCCAGCCGCAGGCTCAGCCGCCCCGACACCGCGCCGGACAGGATCGAGGCCAGCAGGAAGGCCGCCACGCTCCAGGCGAAATAGCGGAAGCCGCCAATGTCCTGGGCGATGCTGGGGGTGATGGTCACCGTCACCAGGCTGTCGGCGGCGTTCAGCCAGACGCCGAGGCAAAGGAACAGGAAGCGGGTCAGGTACTGCGGGGCCAGGATCTCGCGCCAGCCGGGGGCGGCGCTCTGGTCCGGAGGTGAGTTTTCTGACGCCATGGCCGCTGATTTGGGCGGCTGGCCGTTGAGGGTCAAGCGGCGCGAGGTCTCCAACAAACCTGCACGACGTGCGTTCTAGACTGCGCCATGCCGCTTCGCCTGCCGACCCTGCCGCCCATCAGCCCATCGCAACGGGCGCTGGCGGCGATGAGCGCCACGGTGCTGGAGCTGATCCTGGCCGCCCTGCTGGCCTTCGCCTGGATCAACCGCACGGCCGCGCCGCAGGACCTGCCGTGGAAGCCGTTTTCGATGAGCCATCCGGTCGGCTTGGCGACCCGCTGGAAGCTGGCCCGCATCGGCGCCGACCCGGCCCGCTGCCGCCAGGCGCTGGACGACGCCGGCCTGGCCTTTGTCGAAGCCCCGGACCAGGCCCAGGGCTTCTGCTCGACGGCCAACAGCCTGCGGCTGGGCGATCCGACCTTGCGGCCGCGCGGGCCGGTGATGCGCTGCGACCTGGCCCTGACCTATGAGGTCTGGCGCCACCATGTGGTCGAGCCGGCGGCGCGGCGGACCCTCGGCGCCGAGCTCACCCGCATCGAGCATGTCGGGACCTATGCCTGCCGCACCATGTACAGCCAGCAGGGCGCCCGGCCGAGCAACCACGCCACCGCCTCGGCGCTCGACGTCGTCGGTTTCCGGCTGCAGGGCGGCGGCCATGTCTCGGTGCGGCGCGACTACCGCGATCCCGGGCCCAAGGGACAGTTCCTGCGCGAGGTGAAGACGGGGGGCTGCCGCCTGTTCGGCACGACCCTGACGCCCGACTACAACGCCGCCCACGCCGACCACTACCATCTCGACATGGGCCGCTATCGGCTTTGCCGATAGATAAAACGTAAGAGTGGGGCCGATTCTGCCGCTGATTGCGAAAGGTCGAACAGTGTTCCGGGTCATGCTATGGCCGCCTTTGCCGTTAACCCTTGCCCCCACCCATGGCCGCCTACCGCGTACCGCATCCGGACAAGCCGCATATCGCCCACCACGCCCGTCGCCAGACCCTGGCGGCGCGGATCGTGGGCTTCGTCCTGCTGTGGACCCTGGTCGGGGTCATGGGCCTGGTCGCCGACCGCGCCATCCCCGGCCAGCACCTGCCCTGGAAGAAGCTGACCCTGGTCGACCCGGTCGGGGCCGCCACCAAGGTCAAGGCCGCCAGGGCCGGGGCCGACCCGGCCGCCTGCCGCGCCATCCTGGCGGCCGGCGGCATCGACTATGTCGAGACCCCCGCCAGCACGAACAACTTCTGCGTGGTCAAGGACGCCCTGCAGATCCGCTCCGGCATGGCCCCGCTGAGGCCGGCCGACGCGGCCATGACCTGCAAGGAGGCGCTGGCCGTCGCCCTCTGGGAGCGCCAGGTGGTGCAGACCGCCGCCTTCGCCGAGTTCGACCAGGCCGTGGTCGGCATCGACCACTACGGCAGCTACAGCTGCCGCCGCATCTACGGCCAGGCCGAAGGGCCGGTCAGCGAGCATGCCTTGGCCAACGCTCTCGATGTGGCCGGTTTCCGCCTCGCCGACGGCACGGTCGTCAGTGTGCAGAACGACTGGAACGACCCCGGCCCCAAGGGCAAATTCCTGCACCGGGTGCGCGACGGGGCCTGCAAGGTCTTCCTCACCGTGCTCAGCCCCGACTACAACGCCGAGCACGCCAACCATTTCCACCTCGACATGGGCGGCTGGCCAAAGTGTAGTTGACCCATGCCGGGCATCAGACCCGGCGGGGGAAACAGATGGCCGATTTCAGCGCCTTCAAGGATCGGCCGGTTCCCGACTGGTACGCGGAGCCGCAGTTCGGCGTCTTCATCCACTGGGGCATCTTTTCCGTGCCGGCCTTCGCGCCGCCGGGCCGCTCGCTGACCGACCTGTTCGAGACCGACTACGACAACGCCTTCGTGCTCGGCCCCTATGCCGAATGGTACGCCAACGCCCTGCGCGACGCGGCCAGCCCGACCGCCAGGCGTCACGCCGAACTCTACGGCGACGCCCCCTACGACGGCTTCCGCGCGCCCTTCGACGAGGCCGCCCAGGCCTTCGACGCCGATGTCTGGGCCGACCTCTTCGCCGCCGCCGGCGCGAAATACGTCGTCTTCGTCACCAAGCATCACGACGGCTACTGCCTGTGGCCGACCGACGTGGCCAATCCCTGGAAGCCGGGCTGGAACAGCGACCGCGACTTCGTCGGCGAGCTGGCGGCGGCGGTGCGGGCCCGCGGCATGCGGTTCGGGCTCTACTATTCGGGCGGCCTCGACTGGACCGCCCACCCCCGGCCGATCCGCAACATGGGCGAGATGTTCGCCGCCGTGCCGACCAGTGACGAGTACCGCGCCTATGCGCTGGCTCAGGCCAAGGAGCTGATCGACCGCTACCAGCCCTCGGTGCTGTGGAACGACATCGCCTGGCCGAGCGCCGAGGACCTGCCCGACCTGTTCGCCCACTACTACGCGGTTGTGCCGGACGGGGTGATCAACGACCGCTGGCTGGGCGTCACGCCCCTGTTCGAGAGCCTGCGCGACCCGGCCGCCTGCGCCGCCTTCAACGACCGGATCAAGGACCGTATCCAGAAGCACGGCGTGCATTTCGACGGCGGTTCGACGCCGCCGCACTGCGACTTCCGCACGGTCGAATACGGCTCGGGCGAGCACCTCAAGGGCGTAAAGTGGGAATCGACCCGGGGGCTGGGGATGGCGTTCGGCTACAACGCCGCCGAGGCCACCGACGACTACATGACCGGCCAGGATGTCGCCGACCTTTATGCCGAGGTGAAGGCCGGCGGCGGCAACCTGCTGCTCAACGTCGGACCGCGCGCCGATGGCTCCATACCCGAGGTTCAATCGAAGGCGCTGCTCGACTTCGCAAGCTTGACGTAGGGCGAGCCTGCCTTCAGGTTGGCGGCAACTTCAAACAAACGTTTAAGGGAAACGCGCCATGGCCGCTGAAGGCACGCTGTTCGACCTGACCGGCAAGGTCGCCGTCATCACCGGCTCCTCGCGGGGCATCGGCAAGGCCATCGCCGAGCGCATGGCCCAGCACGGCGCCAAGGTGACCATCTCCTCGCGCAAGGCTGGTCCCTGCGAGGACGTCGCCGCCGAGATCAACGCCAAACACCCGGGCAGCGCCATCGCCGTGCCGGCCAACATCTCGTCGAAGGAAGACCTGCAGCGGCTCGTCGACGAAACCCGCAAGGCCTTCGGCAAGGTCGACATCGTCGTCTGCAACGCCGCCTCCAACCCCTATTACGGCCCGATGGCCGGCATCGAGGACGACCAGTTCCGCAAGATCCTCGAGAACAACGTCATCGCCAACCACTGGCTGATCGGCATGGTCATCCCCGAGATGAAGGAGCGCAAAGCCGGCTCGGTGATCATCGTCTCCAGCATCGGCGGCCTGCGCGGCAGCCCGGTGATCGGCGCCTACAACGTCTCCAAGGCCGCCGACTTCCAGCTGGCCCGCAACCTGGCCCATGAGTACGGCCCGCACGGCATCCGCGTGAACTGCATCGCGCCGGGCCTGGTCAAGACCGACTTCGCCAAGGCCCTGTGGTCCAACCCGGAGACCCTGCGCCGGGCCACCGACCCCGTGCCGCTGCGCCGCATTGGCGAGCCCGATGAAATCGCCGGGGCGGCCGTCTACCTGGCCTCCGACGCCGGCAGCTTCATGACCGGCCAGGCGCTGGTGGTGGACGGCGGGGCGACGATCTAGCCACCCCGTTCCGATCATCCCGACGAAAGTCGGGACCCAGTGTCCACAATTTCGAAAGGGCCGGCTCTGATCAGCGCCGGCCCTTTTTGCCCCTTGCCAGCTGGGTCCCGACTTTCTTCGGGATAGTCGGAGCTAGAGCGCGCGCGCCTTCGCCAACCGCTCGACCCCGGCATCGAGCGTCTCGTCCCGTTTGGCGAAGCACAGACGTATCAGATTTCTCGGCGCATCGGTCTCGTAGAAGGCCGAAATCGGGATTGCGGCGATGCCGTGCTCCTTCACCGCCCGCAGGCAGAACGCGGCGTCCGGTTCCTCGATGCCCGAGGCCGCCAGGTCGACATTGAGGAAGTAGGTTCCCGCCGCCGGCAGCACCTTGAACCCCGCCGCCGTCAGCCCGCCGGCCAGTCGGTCCCGCGACCGCTGCAGGTCCAGCGGCATGCGCTCGAACCATTCCGCACTGTTATCGAGCCCCCAGGCCACCGCCGCCTGCAGGTTGGGCGGCGTGGTGAAGGTCAGGAACTGGTGGGCGCCGGCCAGGGCCTTCATCAGCGGCGGGGCGGCGCAGAGGAAGCCGACCTTCCAGCCGGTCATGGCGAACATCTTGCCGGCCGAGCCGATCTTCACCGTCCGCTGGCGCATGCCGGGGAAGGCCATCAGCGGCCTGAACAGCCGGCCATCGAAGGCGATCTGCTCCCAGACCTCGTCGCAGACGGCGATGGCGTCGTGGGCGACGCAGAATTCGGCCAGCAGGGCCAGGTCCTCGTCGGCCCACAGGGTGGCGGCCGGATTGACCGGATTGTTGAGCACCACCAGCCTGGTGCGGGGACTGAACACCGCCTCCAGCATGGCCCGGTCGATGCGGAAGTGTGGCGGCTGCAAGGTGGCCAGCCTGGGTACCCCGCCGCAGCGCCGCACCATCGGCAGGTAGGCGTCGTACAGGGGCTGGAACAGCACCACCTCGTCGCCCGGCGAGATCAGCGACAGGAAGGTGGCCGCCAGCGCCTCGGTCGCCCCCGAGGTGACGGTGACCTCGCCCAGGCCGTCGAGATCCAGCCCCTGGAACTTCGCATAGTGCCGCGCCGCCGCCTCGCGCAGATCGGCCAGGCCGCGCATCGGCGGATACTGGTTGTAGCCGTGGACCGCCTCCCAGGCCGCCTTCTCACGCACGGCCAGCGGACCGGGCTCGTCGGGAAAGCCCTGGCCGAGGTTGATCGCCCCCGTGTCGCGCGCCAGGCCGCTCATCACCTCGAAGATGGTGGTCGGCAGATCGGCGTAGACGGGATGGACCACGGGACGGCTCCAAATCTTGCAACGGCGGCGGACGGCGCCCATGCTTCATGCCATGCGCATCGTCGATTTCGAACCCCGTCACGCCCTGGCCTGGAAGCGCCTCAACGAAGCCTGGATCGGCAGCCTGTTCGCGCTGGAGCCGTCGGACGCAAAGGTGCTGGACGATCCGGTCGGACAGGTCATCGCCCCCGGCGGCCGCATCTTCATCGCCGAGGACGATCGGGGAACGGCCATCGGCTGCGCCGGCCTGCTGGTCCTGGGCGAGGATCACGGCGGCGGCCTCGAGCTGATCAAGATGACGGTGTCGGAAGCGGCGCGGGGCACGGGCCTCGGCCGCCTGCTGATGGACCACTGCATCGCCGCCGCCACGGCCATGGGCGCCGGCCGGCTGTATCTGGAGACCAATTCCAGCCTCGCCCCGGCGCTCAGCCTCTACCGCGCCTCCGGCTTCGTCGACCTGCCGCCGCACGAGACGCTCTACGCCCGCGCCGACGTCTTCATGGAACGCCCGCTGCCGTAGGCCGAAACGCGAAACGCCCCCGGAGCGAGGGCTCCGGGGGCGTCGTACGCATCGCTAGAGAACGAGTTCTAGTCGAACAGGTTGAAGACCACCGAGGCGATCAGGCCCGTGGCGATGGCCGTCAGGATGACGTCGTCGCCGTGGCGGTAGTAGCCGTAGCCGCGCGGGGGCGGGGCCAGGTGGTAGGCGCGGTAGTCGACGTAGTAGCCGCGATCCCGGTAGGCCGGCGGCAGGTACTGACCACGCGACCAGCGGCGGTCTTGCTGGTAGCCGCGCGGGGCGTGGTAGCGGCCGGCGTTGTAACGGCGGTCGGCGCGGCGCTCGTAGCGGCTGTCGGCGCGGTCGCCCCGGCGATCGGCGCGGTCGTCGCGACGGTCATCGCGGCGATCCGAACGGTCGTCCCGGCGGTCATCGCGACGGTCGTAGCGGTCGTCACGACGTTCGTCGCGGCGGTCGTAGCCGCCCGCGCCGCTGTAGGGCTGGGCCGCGGCGGCGCCGGCGGAACCCAGGACCGACAGCGCGACGGCGGCGATCAGGAACTTCTTCATGGTCTCAAATCTCCCCGGCGGGTGGTTCGGACCATCCGTGGCCCCCGACGTTGGGAGCGTTATGACAGGGGCCGCTTGAGCCCAACCTGAACGGCGGTGGTCATCTCCCGTTCATGTCGGCGGAACGCCGGAAGACGAGGCTGAGGTTGTTGGCCGGCATGGCGACACGGGCGTGCAGGCTGAGGCCGTCGGCGGCGGCGAGGGCTTCGAGGTCCTCGCGGCGGCGGATGCCCCAGGCGGGGTTGCGGCTCTTCAGGCTGACGTCGAAGGCGAGGTTGGAGGGGGCGGTTTCGACGCCGTCCTCCAGGTAGGGGCCGTAGGTGACGAGGACGCCGTCAGCGGGGAGCAGGCGGCCGGCGCCGGCGAACAGTCCTTCCGTCGCCGCCCAGGGCGAGATGTGGATCATGTTGATGCAGACGACGGCGTTGGCGGCTGTGACGGGCCAGCGATCCGGCCGGGCGGCGTCGAGTGCCAGTGGCGGCAGGAGGTTGGGCGGCCCCGCCTTGCGCCAGGCGGCGATGCTGGCCAGCGCCTGCGGGTCGGGATCGGTCGGCTGCCAGGTAAGGCCCGGCAGGTGGGTCGCCATGTGCAGGGCGTGTTCGCCGGCCCCGGCGGCGATCTCGAGGACGAGGCCGGTGGCGGGCAGGTGCTCGCGCAGAACCTCGAGGATCAAGTCCTTGTTGCGCGCTGTGGCTGGAGAGGAGAGGGCGGTCATGGGTGCACAGTAGCGAGGTTCGCGCGCTTTCGCTCTCCGCCCTTGGGGCGGAACCGTCCTTTGGCGAGCGCTGCAAGCGAGCCAAACCGAGGCGGGACGTCCACCGGCGGCGCTGAGGTGCGACCGCCGCCGCCAGCGTGAAGGGGAACACGCAAACCTTCTCGCGCCGGTGGGCCCGCCTCCTGGTCCGTCGCTCGCGCTCCGAACCGTCCTCCGCCCAGAGGGCGGAGAGCGACCGCCCATTGGCCCTGTCGCCTCTATGCAAAACCCTCGGCCGCTATACCTTGCCGCCCATGGCCGAGCCGCTCATCGCCTTCCAGACCGTCTCCAAGCTCTACGCCGGCCAGCCGGCCGTCGAGGCGGTGACCCTCGACATTCCCGCCGGGCAGTTCGTCGCCGTGGTCGGCGCCTCCGGCTCGGGCAAGACCACCCTGACCAAGATGGTCAACCGCCTGGTCGAGCCGTCGTCGGGCAGTGTCCTCGTCGAAGGCGCCGATGTCGCGGCCTCCGACCCCGTGCAACTCCGCCGCCGGATCGGCTACGTCTTCCAGGGCGTCGGCCTCTTTCCCCATCTGCGCGTGGCCGAGAACATCGCCATCACCCCGCGCCTGCTGAAATGGCCGCAACCCGACGTCGCCGCCCGGGTGATCGAACTGCTCGACCTCGTCGGCCTGCCGCAGGCCTACGCCGACCGCCTGCCCGACCAGCTGTCCGGCGGCGAGCGCCAGCGGGTCGGGGTCGCCCGCGCCCTGGCGGCCCGGCCCGCCATCCTCTTGATGGACGAACCGTTCGGGGCCCTCGACCCGATCACCCGCGAGGCGCTCGGCCGCGCCACCCGCACGCTGCATGACAAGCTCGGCCTGACCACCCTGATGGTCACCCACGACGTGCAGGAGGCCCTGCTGCTGGCCGACCGCATCCTGGTCATGGCCGGCGGCAGGCTGCTGGCCGACGCGACGCCGCGCGACCTGCTCAAGGGCCACCCCGACCCCGTCGTCGCCGCCCTCATCGACACCCCGGCCCGCCAGGCCCGCGCCCTCTCGGCCCTGATGGGAGCGGGCGCATGAGCGAGCAGGTCGACGCCGCCTGGGCTCTGCTGCCCGACTACCTGTCGCAGCATGTGCTGCTCAGCGCCGCGGCGCTGGGCCTCGGCCTCGCGATCAGCCTGCCGCTGGCCGTGCTGGCCGCCCGCAGCCCGCTCGTCCGCTGGCCGGCCGTGACCTTCGCCGGCCTCATCCAGACCATCCCCGGCCTCGCCCTGCTGGCCCTCTTTTACCCCCTGCTGCTTGCCCTCTCAGGCTTCACCCAGAGCGCCTTCGGCTTCCACCTTCAGGCCCTCGGCTTCCTGCCGGCCTTGCTGGCCCTGACCCTCTATTCGATGCTGCCCATCCTGCGGAACGCCGTCGCCGGCCTGACCGGGGTCGACCCGGCCGTGCGCGAGGCGGCCGACGGGGTCGGCATGACCCGCGCCCAGAAGCTCTTCCGCGTCGAAGCCCCGCTGGCCGCGCCGGTGATCATGGCCGGGGTCCGCACCGCCGCCGTCTGGACCATCGGGGCCGCCACCCTGTCGACGCCGGTCGGCCAGACCAGCCTCGGCAACTACATCTTCTCCGGCCTGCAGACCGAGAACTGGGTCTTCGTGCTGTTCGGCTGCGCGGCCAGCGCCGCCCTGGCCCTCGCCGTCGACGGCCTGCTCGGCCTGGTCGAGCGCGGCGTGGCCCGCCGCAAGGCGCTGCCGGTCATCGCCGGCGCCGTGCTGCTGCTGGCCGGGGTCGCCGGCGCCGCCATCCCCAACCTGCTGCACGCCACCAAGCCGACCTATGTCGTCGGGGCCAAGAACTTTTCCGAACAGTACATCCTCGCCGACCTGATCGGGGCGCGGCTGACCGCCGGCGGGGCCCAGGTCGCCCGCCGCGACGGGCTCGGCTCGGCCGTCGCCTTCCGGGCCCTGGAGGCCGGCGAGATCGACGTCTACGTCGACTACAGCGGCACCCTCTGGACCAACGTCATGAAGCGGACCGACACCCCGCCGCGCGCCGAACTGATGACCCAGCTGACCGCCTGGATGGCCAAGGAGAAGAAGGTCACGGTCCTCGGCTCGCTCGGCTTCGAGAACGCCTACGCCCTGGCCATGGACCGCAAGCTGGCGGGGTCGCTCGGCATCGAGACCATCGCCGACCTGACCGCCCAGGCCCCGGCCCTGACCCTCGGCGGCGACCTGGAATTCCTGTCGCGCCCCGAATGGGCGTCGATCGAGAAGGCTTACGGCCTGAACTTCGGCAAGGAGAAGTCGTTCAACCCGACCTTCATGTACCGGGCCCTCTCCAGCGGCGACGCCGACGTCATCTCGGCCTTCTCCAGCGACGGCCGCATCGCCGCCCAGGACCTGGTGGTGCTGTCCGACCCGAAGGGCGCGGTGCCCAGCTACGACGCGGTGATCCTCATCTCGCCCAGGCGCGCCAAGGACCGGCGGCTGATCGAGGCCCTGCAGCCGATGATCGGCGCCATCCCTGTCGAGGCCATGCGCAAGGCCAACTACGCCGTCGACCGCGACAAGGCCAAGCAGTCGCCGGCCCAGGCGGCGGCCGAGCTGGCGAAGGCGACAAACCTACACTGATCCTTCTCCCGCTTGTCGGGAGAAGGTGGCCCCCGAAGGGGGTCGGATGAGGGCAGCATCCGGCCATTGAAGCCTGGCCCAAACAACGAAAAGGGCAGCCCGGCCTGCGCCGGTGCCGCCCTCATCCGTCGGCTTCGCCGCCACGACAAGCGGGAGAAGGGCCGCCGCGGAGCGGCGGGCGCTTACGCGCTACTCGTCCTTGACGCGCCGCTTGCGGAAGCTGGGGTTCAGCACCTTCTTGCGCAGGCGGATGTTCTTCGGGGTCACCTCGACCAGCTCGTCCTCCTCGATGTAGGCGATGGCCTGTTCGAGGGTCATGCGGCGCGGCGGGGTCAGGCGGATCGACTCGTCCTTGCCGCTGGCCCGGACGTTGGTCAGCTGCTTGGCCTTCATCGGGTTGACGTCCAGGTCGTCCATCCGCGCGTTCTCGCCGATGATCATGCCCTGGTAGGTCTTCTCGTTGCCGCCGACGAACATGAAGCCCCGGTCTTCCAGGTTCCACAGGGCGTAGGCCTGGGTCTCGCCGTCGGAGTTGGAGATCAAGACGCCCTTGCGGCCACCCTCGATGGCGCCCTTGTAGGGTTCGTAGTGGCTGAACACGCGGTTCAGCACGCCGGTGCCGCGGGTATCGGTCAGGAACTCGCCCTGGTAGCCGATCAGCGAGCGCGACGGGCTCATCAGGGTCAGGCGGGTCTTGCCGGCCCCGGACGGGCCCATGTCCTTCAGCTCGGCCTTGCGGGCCGACAACTTCTCGATGACGATGCCGCTGAACTCGTCGTCGACGTCGATCATGACGTCCTCGATGGGCTCCAGCTTCTCGCCGGTTTCCTCGTCGATCTGGAACACCACGCGCGGGCGGCTGATCGACAGTTCGAAGCCTTCGCGGCGCATGCTCTCGATCAGCACGCCCAGCTGCAGTTCGCCGCGGCCGGCGACCTCGAAGGCGTCCTTCTCACTGGTCTCGGTGACGCGGATGGCGACGTTCTGCTCCAGCTCCTTCATCAGGCGGTCGCGGATGACCCGGCTCTGCACCTTGTCGCCTTCGCGGCCGGCCAGCGGGCTGTCGTTGACCGAGACGGTCATGGAGATGGTCGGCGGATCGATGGGTTGCGCGGGCAGGGCGTCGGTGACGTCCATGGCGCAGAGGGTGTCGGCCACGGTGGCCTTGCTCAGGCCGGCGATGGCGATGATGTCGCCGGCTTCGGCGTCGTCGATCGGCTGGCGCTTGAGGCCGCGGAAGGCCAGCACCTTGGTGATGCGGCCGCGCTCGATTTCCTTGCCGTCGCGCGACAGGGCGTGGATGGCCATGCCGGGGACGGCCTTGCCGCTCTCGATGCGCCCGGTCAGCAGGCGGCCCAGGAAGGGGTCGCTTTCGATCAGCACCGACAGCATCTGGAAGGGCTCGTCCTTGCGGACGATGGCCTTGGGCTCGGGCACGTGTTTGACGATCAGGTCGAACAGCGGCGCCAGGGTGTCGTTGGGCTTGTTCATGTCCATCGTCGCCCAGCCGTTCTTGCCGGACGCATAGATGTGCGGGAAGTCGAGTTGCTCGTCGGTGGCGCCGATGGCGGCGAACAGGTCGAAGGCGTCGTTGAGCACGCGGTCCGGATCGGCGTGCGGCCGGTCCACCTTGTTGAGGCAGAGGATGGGGCGCAGGCCCATCTTCAGGGCCTTGCCGAGCACGAACTTGGTCTGCGGCATGACGCCTTCCTCGGCGTCGACCAGCAGGACGCAGCCGTCGACCATGCCGAGGATCCGCTCCACCTCGCCGCCGAAGTCGGCGTGGCCGGGGGTGTCGATGATGTTGATGCGGGTGTCGCCCGCCTCACCGTGCCAGAGCACCGACGTGCACTTGGCCAGGATGGTGATGCCGCGCTCGCGCTCCTGGTCGTTGGAGTCCATGGCCCGCTCGGCGTGCGCCTCGTTGGCTCGGAAGATGCCGGACTGGGCCAGCAGCTGGTCGACGAGGGTCGTCTTGCCATGGTCGACGTGGGCGATAATGGCGATGTTGCGCAGGGACATAGGTCAACTTTTATCGGGGAGGAGCGTTGGGCCGCGAAGGCGCGCGCTTGTACGCGAGTGCGGCGCACAAAGCCACCCCGGGCAGGAAGGGCGTCGATCGAACCTTGTGTGCCCGGCCTGAGGCGAGATCAAACGGTTGTTTTTATTCACGGATTGGTGAAATGAGGCATTCATCGCCCGATTATTGTGCGCCGCAATATGACGGTTCGCGCACGATATCACCTTACGTTACGGGTCTTTTCTGAAGCATGGCCCAGAAAAACTTCGCTGCGCCGCACATTTTGCCCTTGAGGTTTTGTGCGCCGCAACCTACTTTCAATTCGTGAGGCGGCCTCGCCGCCTCTGCCCTTCCTGGGCGTTTCCTCCCTAATGAACTGGCCGGGCCCTCGGGCTCGGCCGTTTTTTTACCTGGGGACAGGTAGGCCGCAAGGCGGCCAACCGGTCCCCGCTAGACTTCGCGCCAACCCGCCGCCAGCGCCTCAGTCAACCTCGCCACATCGGCCTTCAGCCTCGCCAGACCCTCGGTTGGTTCCTGCGTCTTCTCATCCAGGTACAGCGCCCGGTCGATCTCGATCTGCAGGGCGTGGATGCGCCGGGCCGGGCGGCCGTAGAATTCCGTGGTGTAGCCGCCGGCGTAGGGGGCGTTGCGCACCACCCGGTGGCCGAGCGCCTCCAGCTCCTTTTCCACCAGCCGCGTCAGCCCCGGCGCGCAGGCCGCCCCGAAGCGGTCGCCCAGCACCATGTCGCAGCCCTTGCCGTGGCGCGGCGTGACCACCGTCCTGGCCGCCGCCGAGGGCATCGAGTGCCAGTCGATCAGGATGGCCATGCCGTGGGCGGCGTGGGCCTCGCCGATCAGCCGGGTCAGGGCGTCGTGGTAGGGCCGGTGGGCGGTGCGGATTCGGTCCTCGGCCTCGGCGAAGCGCAGCTTGCGGCCGTAGATCTTCTGGCCCTCGCCGGCCAGCCTGGCGATGGCCCCGAGGCCCGCCGCCACCCTTGCGGTGCGGCCCTGGACATGCGGCGGCAGCTCATCCTCGAACATCGCCGGGTCCAGCTCCCAGGGATCGCGGTTGAGGTCGAAGTAGGCCCGCCCGTAGCCGGCGGTCAGCACCGTCACCCCGGCCTGCGGGGCGGCGCCGATCAGCTCGTCGACGAAGGCGTCCTCGGAGCGGCGCATCAACGCCTCGCCGACCGCCACCGCCTCCATCATCTCGGGGGGATAGACGCGGCCCGAATGGGGCGAGGAGAAGATCAGCGGCGTCGCCGGCGCCCCGGCTGCCGGCCGGACGATGCGGAAGGCCTCCGTGCCGCCCGCTTCCGAAAGCGGCGCCGGCGTTTCGGTCCGGTGCGGATCGGTCAGCGTCATGGGTGCTATTTCATCCGCCCCCGGCGCCGGGTCAAAGGCTTTCCACCACTCGCGCGGCAGGCGCAGTTCACCCGCCCTTTACGGGTTTGGGCTTAAGGTTAAGGGACCAAAGTTATCTGCAAGGGTCTCAAGGACACTCATGCCCCGCATCCTGCTGGCCGAAGACGACGATTCCCTGCGCAACTTCCTGTCGCGCGCGCTGGAGCGCGCCGGCTACGACGTCCGCGCCTGCGCCGACGGCGAAGAGGCGGCCGGCTGCCTCGACGAGGACTGGGACCTGCTGCTGACCGACATCGTCATGCCCGGCATGGACGGCATCGAGGTGGCCCGCCACGCCGCCGCCCGCCATCCGGGCCTGCGCATCATGTTCATCACCGGCTTCGCCGCCGTCGCCCTGTCGGCCGGCGAACGCGCCCCGGCCGGGGCCAAGGTGCTGTCCAAGCCGATCCACCTGCGCGAGATCGTCACCGAGGTCGATCGGATGATGGCGGCGGCGTGATCGAATTTTGAGCCTTTCGCCGGTTGCGCCCGGCTCAAAGCCTTTGTATAGACCCCGCCTTCCTGCCGGTACGGACGTGTAGCTCAGCGGGAGAGCACCTCGTTGACATCGAGGGGGTCACAGGTTCAATCCCTGTCACGTCCACCATTCCCGCTCAAAAACAGGAAATCCGGCCACGGCCTCCCTTGGGAGGCTGATCGGGTTGTTGGCGTCGGGCGGCGAGCACAACCCAGCATCGAATTGTCATTGCCTCCACATTCAGCACGTGCAAGCGTCCGCGCCAGCTTGGGCTAGGCAGCCCCGCGAGGGCGGCGACATGACGGAACTCACGGCGGACGACACGGTATCGGGGCTGGCTCGGGTCATCGACGCGGGGTTGAGCGCGGCCGGATACGGCTCCGTCGCCGACATCTGGCATAGTTTTTTCCCGTCGACCGCGCCGGAGCAGTTCTCCGACGTCGAACTGGCTCAGATGAGCAAAGTGATCGAGTCGGCTCTGGGCGAGGCTGCAAAAGTAACATGGGAGGGGGTCTTCCTCGGCGTCACCGAGATGATGCAACTCTATACAAACGATCCCGCCAATCATCCGACGTTCCCCGCCACGATTCTTGCTGAGGCCCTAACCTGCGCGGAGGAATTTCGTACGGCGCAGGCTCTGAACGTTGAACTCTTCCTGGCCTCGAGGGCCCTCGTTCTCGCCGCCCTCAAGCTCGCGTGGCAGAACTCGCAACCCGCAGACCAGCCGGCCGCCGCGAGGAATATCAGCGACATGGCGGTTCAAACCCTGACCGAACTTTATCAGATAGAGAAGTCGGCCCAGTCCTCCATGCAGGTGCACGAGTGGTGCAACTTCAAGGCCTATACGACGATTGGTGAACCGCCGATCAGTGCGGCGCTGCTGCCCATGTACGGGGCGAAATACAGAGACCACCTGCTGGAACTCGTGGCGCTTGTGAAGCAGTACCAGCCGGAAAGCCTCGGCGAAATCAAACACCCCACCTACGTGATCCAGTTCCTTCCGTTCGAGAGTTCCTCCGCGCACTTGATCTGGCAGAGTAATGCCGAATTCGCAGCGTTCAGGGTCGATTCCATTGGTTACGACGCGCGCAATCAAAACGGTTGGGTGCCGTTGGGCGACATCGTCACCAACATGCCGCCGGATTATCCGACCGCAAATCCAACCTGGGTTGGATACATTCGTCCTACCTATCCGCTTGGATGCACCTATGGCGAGGTGCCGGGCGGCTGGGCCCAGGTTTGGAACGACAGCAATAGCGGTGAGTCTCAGAATCTGTCGTTCTGGTGGGCGCCGAACGACAGCCAATATTGCATCCTCGGCTCCGCGGTCGGGTCTGGCGGCGGCTACGACGCGCCCTCGGACGCGCGTGCATGCATCCTGAGAAGCCACACGGTGAGGCTGCCGCCACCGGCGACGTGGAGTATGTCTGCAGGTGGCGGACTCGACGACGCGGCCAGCATTCGGCTCTACAGCCACCCTCAATTCGGCGGCTACGGAATCGTTTGGGCCGACGCGTCCAACCGACAGCCATTGCCTGGAGATCTTGCAGGCTTGGACTTCAACCTTCTTGACGGATCCCCCTTCCCGCCGTGAGCATCGGTCCGATGGGGAATGCCCTATTCCCCAATCCGGCCACCAAACCAAACCCCCAACCTGGGTAACGAATCACCCGCCTCCGGGTCCGGCGCAGCGGCCGGCGGGTTTTCATCCGCAGGCGTAATTGGACCATTTTCCCCAAATGCGGGAATAAATTCTCCAACGACCTGATTTCCTACGCAAAACGGGTCTAAAATCTGCGGCTATTGGCCGCCTGTGCTTGCACAGACTGCCGCATAGGTGGAGAACCGGCCTGCAGGGTTGTGTGCTTGACCTTGGCGCGTTCGAAGTTACCTCGTCTATCAGAGGGACGAGACCACGACCGGAGATAACGAATTTGCCCCGTCCCCAGCACGCCGCGCCCGACCCCATCGACGTCGCCGTCGGCGCCCGCATGCGTATGCGCCGTAAAACCCTCGGCCTGACCCAGACCGCTTTGGCCGAAGCGCTCGGCATCACCTTCCAGCAGGTCCAGAAGTATGAGCGCGGCGCCAACCGCGTCTCGGCCTCGATGCTGGTCCGCGCCGCGAGGCGGCTGGACTGCCCGGTGGCCTTCCTGGTCGGCGAGGAGCCCGGTGGTTTCCCCACCGACGAGACCCTGCTGACCATGCTGGCCTATCCCGGCGCCATCGACCTGCTGCACGCCTACACCTCGATCGAGGATGCCGGCTCGCGCAACGCCGTGGTCACCGTCGCCCGCGCCCTGTCGGGCCAGGAAGCCCGCCGGTCCGCCGTAGCGGCCTGACGGCCTCAAGAGTCGACACCACCGAGCGCCTCCGGTCCCAGGGCCGGGGGCGTTTGGCGTTTCCCGGACGGCTGGCCGCCCAGTTTGTGGGGTGAGGCGATGGGCCGTCCCAGACTGAAACGCTTTTTTTGCATCTGGCGCCGATACTGCTCCCCATAATCCTCGTTTGAAGGGGTGGGGCGTTGTTCAAGGTACTTACGTGTCTCGTCATCGAGCACGACTTGCGGCTTGTCTTGCTGGCGGGCCTGGTCTGTCTGGCGGCCAGCCTGACGGCCATGCGGCTGTACTCGCGGATGAGCGGGGCCAGGGGCCTGGTGCGCGGCGCCTGGCTGCTGCTGACCGCCCTGGTCGCCGGCTCCGGCGTCTGGGCCACCCACTTCCTGGCCATGCTGGCCTACAAGCCGGGCCTGGAAACGGGCTTCTCCTCCACCTGGACGGTCGGCTCGCTGATGATCTCGGTCGCCTTCATGGCGGCGGGCTTCTACGCTTCCCTGCTGGTCGACGAAGAGCGGTCCAGCAAGACCGCCGGCGGCATCCTGGTCGGGCTGGGCATCGCCGCCATGCACTATTCGGGGATGAGCGCCTTCATCACCCAGGGCCATCTCAGCTGGGAGCCGGTCTACATCGCCGCCTCGGCCATCCTCGGCGTCGCCGGCGCCACCGCCGCGCTGATGATCATCGGCCGGGCCCGCAGCCTCTGGCGCCAACTGGGCGCCGGCGGGGCCCTGACCCTGGGCGTCTGCGCCCTGCATTTCACCGGCATGGCCGCCATCACCATCACCCCCGACAGCAGCATCGCCGTGCCCGCTTCCCTGATGGGCGTCGGCATGATGACCTTCGCGGTGGCCTCGATCACCGGCCTGATCATCCTCGGGGGCCTCGGCGCCCTGCTCATCGAGGCCGGCGCCAACCGCTCGGCCCTGGAGCGCATCCGCACCCTGGCCAACGCCGCCTACGAAGGCATCGTCGTCATCCAGAACGGCCGCATCAACGACGCCAACAGCGCCTTCTGCGAGCTGGCCGGCGCATCCCTGGACGACCTGATCGGCCAGCCGCTGATCGGTGGCATGCTGACCTTCGACGACCCGCTGCAATCGGCCGAACTGCGCCGCGAGGCCCACCTGCAGCCGCAGGGCGAGGGCAAGTCGGTGCCGGTCGAGGTCTTCTCGCGCCAGATGGACGACGGGGCCCGCATCGAGACCTCGGGCCTGGAAGTGCTGGCCATCCGCGACCTGCGCGAACGCCGCGGGGCCGAGGAGAAGATCCGCTACCTGGCCGAACACGACGGCCTCACCGGCCTGCCCAACCGCAACGCCCTGCAGCTCAAGCTGGCCGCCGCCCTCGATCGCGTCGAAGCCTCCGGCGAGTCCCTGGCCGTCATCTGCATCGATCTCGACCATTTCAAGGAAGCCAACGACCTGCACGGCCACCTGGCCGGCGACCAGGTGCTGGTCGAGACGGCCCGCCGTCTGCTGGCCCGGATGCCCGGCCCCAGCTTCGCCGCCCGCCTCGGCGGCGACGAGTTCGTCGTCGTCCAGATCACCGACCAGGACCAGCCGACGGCCGCCGCCGAACTGGCCGGGGCCCTGCTCGACGACCTCAAGGTGTCGATGGACTATGCCGACCAGGAGATGGCCATGGGCGCCAGCCTCGGCGTCTCCCTCTATCCCGACGACGGCCGTACGGCCGAGGCCCTGCTGGCCAACGCCGACATGGCCCTCTACCGGGCCAAGGACAGCGGTCGCGGGGCCTATCGCTTCTTCAAGCGCGAGATGGACGAGACCATCCGCGAGCGCCGCAACCTGGCCCGCGAGCTGCGCCAGGCGATCACCGACGAGGAGCTGGTCGTCCACTACCAGCCTCTCGCCAGGGCATCCGACGGCGAGGTCTGTGGTTTCGAGGCCCTGGTGCGCTGGAAGCATCCGACCCGCGGCATGATCCCGCCGCTCGACTTCATCCCCATCGCCGAGGAATGCGGCCTGATCGGCCCGCTCGGCGAGTGGGTGCTGCGCAAGGCCTGCGCCGACGCCGCCAGCTGGGACAGGCCGCTGCGCATCGCGGTCAACCTGTCGCCGCTGCAGCTCAACAATCCGGCCCTGCCCGCCCTGGTCCACGAGGTGCTGATCACCAGCGGCCTGTCGCCGGCCCGGCTCGAACTGGAAGTGACCGAGAGCGCCCTGTTCAAGGACTACCAGCGGGCCCTCGACAACCTGCGCCGCCTCAAGGCCCTGGGCGTCCGCATCGCCATGGACGACTTCGGCACCGGCTTCTCGTCGCTGTCGACCCTGCAGTCCTTCCCGTTCGACAAGATCAAGGTCGACAAGAGCTTCGTCGAGAACATCCACCGCGACGAGCGCGCCACCGTCATCGTCCGCGCCGTGCTGGGTCTGGGGCGCAGCCTCAACATCCCCGTCGTCGCCGAAGGGGTGGAGACCGAGGAGCAGCGCGAATTCCTGCGCGGCGAGGACTGCGCCGAACTGCAGGGCTACGCCATCGGCCGCCCGGCCCCGGCCGAGACGCTCGGCGCCTGGACCAACATGGGCCCGAGCCTCAGCCCGCCGCCGGCCAACGACAAGCCGGTCCTGCGGCGCAAGCGGGCGGCCTAGCCGCCCGCGCGAACGCCGGTCTACATTCGGCCTTCCTCAAGGAAGGCCCGACATGTCCCGACCGCCCAACATCATCGTCATCCTCGCCGACGACCTCGGCTACGGGGATCTCGGCTGTGACGGCGGGACCATCATCCGCACGCCAAACCTCGACCGCATGGCGGCGGAGGGCACGCGGCTCAGCGACTTCTACGCCTCGGCCAACCTCTGCACCCCGTCGCGGGCCGGCCTTCTTACGGGTCGCTATGCCATCCGCCTCGGTCTCGCCGACCAGGTGATCCAGGCCTCCGAGACCCGCGGCCTGCCGACCACCGAGCTGACCATCCCCAAGGCCCTGAGGGCCACCCACGCCACCGCCCTGATCGGCAAATGGCACCTGGGCCACCAGGGCGACCACTGGCCGCCGACCGTGCACGGCTTCGACACCTTCAAGGGCCTGCCCTACAGCCACGACATGCATCCGCTGGCCCATTACGAGAAGGTCGGCGACGGCCCGCTGACCGAACGCCCGGCCGACTTTCCGAAACTGACCGAGACCTTCTTCCACGACGCCATGGCCTTTGCGGAGGAGAACCGCGACCGGCCCTTCTTCGTCCTGCTGGCCCTGACCGCGCCGCATGTGCCCCTGGTCCGCAATGACGACGCCCCCTGGGATTCGCCGGCCGGCGCCTACGGCGATGTCGTCGAGGAGATCGACCGCAACGTCGGGACCCTGCTGGACCGGCTCAAGGCCTTGGGCCTCGACGAGGACACCCTGGTCGTCTTCACCTCCGACAACGGCCCCTGGTTCGAAGGCTCGTCGGGCCCGTTCCGCGACCGCAAGGGCGGGGCCGGCTGGGACGGCGGCTACCGCGTGCCCTGCATCCTGCGCCAGCCGGGCACGATCCCGGCCGGCCAGACCCGCAACGCCATCGCCAGCAACCTCGACTTCCTGCCAACCTTCGCAGGCCTCGCCGGCGCGGTCCTGCCGGAGGGTCTCGAACTCGACGGCAAGGACCTCTCAGGCGTGATCTTCGACGCCGCCGCCTCGCCGCACGAGGCCATCATCCTGTTCGACAACGCCAAGGTCGCCGCGGTCCGTACCCAGGATTGGAAATACGTCACCCGCTGCTACTTCCGCGCCTACGAACTCAACGTCGGCCGTTTCAACTACCCCCTGCTGTTCGACATCGGCCGCGACCCCGGCGAGAACTACAGCGTCGCCTCCCTGCACCCGGACGTCTCGGCCGCCCTCAAGGATCGGCTCAACGCCGCCCGCGCCTTCTACGAGCCGATGACCAAAGCCTTCCCGCCCTACGTCCGCCCCGACGCCGCCGACTGGCATCCCGACTGAAGGTGGTCTCCGATAGGCGAAAGCGGCCTTGTCCGGTGGTTGACCCGGCCATTCCGGCGGACCCCAGGGAGGCCATAGGGTGTTGATCTAGAAGACTTATTTATTCTTCGCGCCGTGCTACAATGGCGCTTCGATAGCCCTACCGCCTCAGACCACCCAATACCCCCCGCAGCAAGGCCCGGGTCAGCTGCGGCACCACCGTGCGCAGCACCGACTTGGCGATCGTCTCGCCCATGCCCTGGCGCGTCGAGCGGGCCGGGGCGCGGGCCCTCGGGGCCGGGCGGGACATTTCCCGCTCGCGGCGGGCCTGTTCCTTCTCCCACTCCTTGTCCTGGGCCTCGCGCTGCTTGGCGACCTGCGCCTCGGCCGCGTCGAGCTCGGCCTTGCGGGCGCCGTCGGCGGTCTTCTGGTTGATGCGCTCGAAGGCCGACTCGCGGTCCTCCGGCGTGTCGTAAATGCCCTTCACCGGGCTACGCTGCTGCACCGCCGACCGCTCCTCCGGCGTGGCCGGACCCAGCCTGGAGGCCGGCGGCCGGATCAGGGTCTTGCCGGTGACGGTCGGGGCGCCCTTCTCGTCGAGGACGCTGACCAGGGCCTCGCCGACCCCCAGGCCCTGGATGGCCTCGGCGGTGTCGAAGGCCGGGTTGGGGCGGAAGCTGGCGGCGGCGGCGCGCAGGCCCTTCTGCTCGGCGGGGGTGTAGGCGCGAAGCGCATGCTGGATGCGGTTGCCGAGCTGGGCCAGCACGGTCTCGGGAATATCGGCCGGGTTCTGGGTGACGAAGTAGATGCCGACGCCCTT
>JAQGIK010000012.1 GCA_028291265.1 Caulobacter sp.
GGCGCCGGCGCCGCGGCGGCCGGGGCGGCGGCCGGAGCCGGGGCCTCCTTCTTGCCGCCGAACGGCCAGGCGGCCGCGGGACCGGCGACCAGCAGGATGGCGGGGATCAGAACGGTTGCGGCGAGGACGCGCTTGGGACACATGGAAGCAGACCCTTGGCCAGAGTTTCAGGCGGCCAGTTTCACCGCCGCGGCTCAAGGAATCGTTAAGCATGTTCCTTAAGGTCCTGAAGCCATGACCGACCCCGTGATCGCCACCACCGAAGGCCGCGCCATCCCCGTCTCGGCGGTGACCGCCGACGCCTGGCCCGCCCTGCTCAGCGACCGGCCGCCGGCCCTGGCGCGCCTCGCCGAGATCGGCGGCTTCAAGGCCAAGGCCGGCCAGCTGCTGCTGGTCCACGACGCCGACGGCGAGATCGCCGAGGTGCTGTTCGGCCTCGGCGCGGGCGGCGATGCGACAGTTTTCCGGGGGCTTTCAGCTCGCCTGCCGGCCGGCGACTACGGCCTGACGCCCGCCCCGGAGGGCCTCGACGCCACCGACGTCGCCCTGGCCTTCGCCATGGGCGGCTACCGTTTCGACCGCTACCGCGCGGCCCGCGAGCCCGGGCCCCGGCTGGTCTCGCCCGAAGCCGACCTGGCGGCGGTGAAGTCCATCGCCCACGCCTGCGCCCTGGCCCGCGACATGGTCAACACTCCGGCCGGCGACATGGGCCCGCTGCAGATCGAGACCATCGCCCGCGAGATCGCCGAACAGCACGGCGCCACCATCACCGTCTCGACGGGCGACGAACTGCTGGCCGACGGCTACCCGAGCGTCCACGCCGTCGGCCGCGCCGCCGGTCCCGGCCGCGATCCGCGCATCATCGAGATCGCGTGGAACGGCGCCGGTCCCGAGGCGCCGCTGGTCGCCATCGTCGGCAAGGGCGTGACCTTCGACACCGGCGGCCTCGACATCAAGCCCAGCGCCGGCATGCGCAACATGAAGAAGGACATGGGCGGCGCCGCCCATGCCCTGGCGCTTGGCCTCATGGTCATGGACGCCCGCCTGCCGATCCGGCTGGCGATCATCGTCCCCGCCGTCGAGAACGCCATCAGCGGCGACGCCATGCGCCCGGGCGACGTGTTGAACACCCGCAAGGGCCTGACCGTCGAGGTCGGCAACACCGATGCGGAAGGGCGCCTGATCCTCTCCGACGCGCTTGCCCGCGCCCAGGAGCTGTCGCCCGCCCTGACCGTCGACCTGGCCACCCTGACCGGCACCGCCCGCGTCGCGCTGGGGCCCCAGGTCATCCCCTTCTACACCGACGACGACGCCCTGGCCGACGACCTCGCCGCCGCCGCCCTGGCCGTCCGCGACCCGTTGTGGCGCATGCCGCTGTGGGCCGGCTACGAGGAAGCCCTCGACGGCGACGTCGCCGACCAGAAGAACGACCCCGACGCCTGGGCCCAGGCCGGTTCGGTGACCGCCGCCCTGTTCCTCAAGCGCTTCGCGCCGACGACGGGCAGCTGGGTGCATTTCGACATCTTCGCCTGGAACCCCAAGGGTCGCCCCGGCTGGCCGACCGGCGCCGAGGCCCAGGCCATCCGCGCCCTCCTCAAGGTGCTCAAGGACCGTTTCGGATGAGCTTCGACCGGCGCACCACCCTGAGCCACGACGGCGTCGCCGCCCGCGTCCTCGAGGGCGTGGTCCCGGCCGCGTCCTACGTCGATCCGACCGCCATGCAGGTCAGCGCCCCGGCCGCGCCCCTGCGCCGCCATCCCGCCGACGACGCCGAACAGGAGAGCCGCCTGCTGTTCGGCGAACAGTTCGACGTCCTGCTGGAAAAGGACGGCTACAGCTTCGGCCAGGCCGCCCGCGACGCCTACGTCGGCTGGGTTCCGACCGAGGCCCTGAGCGGCCCGCCGCTGACCCCGACCCACCGGGTCAAGGCCCTGCGCACCTACGCCTTCAGCCAGCCGAACATCAAGACCACCCCCGCCGGCCTCTATTCCCTGAACGCCCTGGTCACCATCGAGGAAACTGACGGCCGCTTCGCCCGCGCCGCCCGCTCGGGCTGGTTCATGGCCGAGCACCTGGTCCCCATCGGCGCGGGCTTCGAAACCGACGCGGCCGGCGTCGCGCAGGGTTTCCTCGGCGCCCCCTACCTCTGGGGCGGCCGCGAGAGCCTCGGCCTCGACTGCTCCGGCCTCGTCCAGCAGGCCCTGGCCGCCTGCGGCGTCGCCTGTCCCCGCGACACCGACATGCAGGCGAAGATCGGCTCCGCCATCGGCCCGGCCGACCTGACCCGCGGCGACCTCGTCTTCTGGAAGGGCCATGTCGGCATCATGCTCGACGCGACGCAGATGGTGCATGCCAACGGCCACCACATGGCCACCGTCGTCGAACCGCTGGCCGAAGCCATCAGCCGCATCGACGCGGCCGGCGTCGGCCGGCCGACCGCCTACCGCCGGCTCTGAAGTTTCTCGCGTAACTGTTCGAAGGCCTCGCTGGACTTGGCCAAGCTCTCCTCGGTTGGCCCGAACTGGCCGAGGCGCCCGAGCTCCATCAGGGTCTTGATGATAGCCAGCCCGACCAGGGCCCAGACCGGCCCGCCGAGGATCAGCACCGGGATCATCCCGGCCATGATCGCCAGGTGCAGCACGACGATCCGGCCATAGGGCTCGAACATCTGGATCATCGGGTTGGTGTCGCGGAATTTGCCCCTGGCCAGCCAGTCGGCAGCGAAGCTCAGGAGTTGCAGCCCGGCGATGGCGGCCAGGCTCCACAGGAACCCCGGCTCATGCCGGGTCAGATTCTCGACGACGTGGAAGAGACCGATGGGGGAGGGGTCGAAATCGGGAATCTTGCGCTCGCCGATCGAGCCGATGAGCAGGACGAAGACGCCGTGGACGAAGCAGAACATGCCGTAGTGGAAGACATAGAAGGGCAGCAGGAAGGCGTTGGCGATCCAGCCCGGCGGCCCCATCGCCGCCCCACTGACCGCCATCTTCAGCCCGTTGACGGCGCCGACGATGACGTTCTCGCACCAGTAGAGGAGCAGCAGCACCCCGGCCGGCCAGCCGAACAGGATGACGCAGACGATGGGTATGGCGTTGGCGATGACGATGCGCAGGGCCGACAGCCGCTTGAGGCCGGCGACGAACGCGCGGATGCGGTCGGCGGCGCCCACTCCTTGAGAGGGGGTCATGAAGCGGGCAGGGCCCCGGCCAGCCAGCGGACCAGGTTCAGCAGGAAAGGCTTGTTGCCGGGCGCGTCGGGGGCGTTGAAGCCCATCCGCTTCTTCTCCGGGCCGGCCACCTGGGCGCTGAACATGGCGGCCTCGCCGAAGACGGCGATGCGGCCCTTGCCGACGGCCATCACCGCCCCCTGCAGGCGGCCCTCGACGTCGACGACGGTGGTGTCGTGATCGAACTCCCAGGCCACCTTCGTCTCCCTGGAGACGTAGCCCTTCGGCAGCACCAGGATCGGCCGGGCTCCGGCCGGGGCCGTGAAGGCCGAACCGGTGAAGGTGCGCAGGGCGTGGATGTCCTTGGTGACGATGTCGGCCTTCAGGGTCCCGTCGGCCTTGCTGAAGATGTCCGGGCCCTGCGGCGGGTCCCGCTGCACGAAGCCGTTGGAGAAGGAGAAGCCGAAGGCCTGGGCCAGATCCTGCGCGGCGCCGGCGAAGGGCATGTGGTCGGCGATCAGCAGCAGGCCGCCGCCGCCCTCGACCCAGGCCTTCACGGCGGCGATCTCTTCGGGCTTCAGGGCCGAGGGCGTCGGCAGGGTCCAGGCGCCGTTGTCGTTGGAGGCGTCCAGGGCGTTGGCGATGACCAGCACCTTGATGTCCTTCAGGCTCCCGGCCGTCAGCGGCGTCGTCGAGCCGGAAACCTGGAAGCCGTCGTTGCGGACCACGGCGGCGAAGGGGGCGAAACGGCCGCCCTCGGTATGGAAATTGTGGTGCCCGCCGTCGATGACCAGGCGCGGACCGGAACCGGCGGCGAAGGCGGGGCTGGCGACGATCAGGTCGGCCTTGGCGTCGGCCAGCTGCTGGGCGGCGGCGGGCAGGGCCCAGCCTGCGGGAAGGGCGAGGCCGGCCAAGGCGGCGACAAGCAGGAACAGGCGCATGCAAACTTCCCCGATCGCGGAGACTAGCCCGGCTCGCGCGCAAAGAAAAACGGGCCCCGCCGAAGCGGAGCCCGTCTCGATCTTGTCGCGCCAGGTGCTAGTGGGCCGGGGCCGGGGCCGGCTTGGCCGGTTCGGCGGTGGCCGGAGGCTGGGTCACACCGCCCGGGGCGGTCTTGGGATCGGGGGTCGTGCCGGTCGCGGTCGG
>JAQGIK010000015.1 GCA_028291265.1 Caulobacter sp.
CCCGGTCTATGTCTTTGCCCGACTTCTTTTTCGAGCGCGTCACCAGCGAAATCCATCAACAGATGGAGGGCGTGCTGGCGCTTGCCGAGCGTCTGTCGCGACAGCACCTGACGCCGGACGCCCAGACCTGCGTGGCCGGCGTCGCCGAGGCCGCCGCCAGCGTGCGCCAGATCATTTCCGCCAGCATGGACCTGAAGACCGCCGCGACCGAGGGCCTGGCCTTCGATCCGGCTCCCAAGCGGCTGCGCGACCTGGCGGACGATATCGAGTCCCGCTGGCGCGATCGCGCGGTCGAAGCCGGCGTGACCCTGCTGGTCTCCTATGACGGCGAACCCGAGGCCACGGCGGTGATCGACACCGGCCGGGTGCTGCAAGTGTTCGACGGTTTCGTCGCCCAGGCCATCGCCGGCGTCCGCCGCGGCGCCGTGGAGGCGACCCTGCGGGCCGTGGTCGACGGCGACATCATCCGTCTGGAAGGCCGCGTCCGGGGCGGCGCCGACCGCGACCTGGGCGAACGCGCCCTCGACATTCGCGAGATCGAGGCCCTGTTCGGCCTGGAGACGGCCCTGGGCTTCGCGCTCGGCCGCCGCATCCTGCACGGACTGGACGGCGAGGTCCGCACCGAAGCCAACAAGGGCGGCGGCGAGACCCTGGTCTTCGCCTTCAACGCGCCTCGCGCCATCGAGGCCGAAGTCGAGCCCGAAGACGCCAGGTCGGGCCGCGCGGCCCACATCCTGGTGGTCGACGACAACGCCACCAACCGGATGGTGGCCGAAACCCTTTGCGAGATGTTCGACTGCACCTCGGAATCCGCGGTGGATGGCGTGGAGGCGGTGGAAGCTGCGCGCACCGGCCGCTTCGACCTGATCCTGATGGACATCAAGATGCCGCGCATGGACGGCGTCGCCGCCACCCGCGCCATCCGCGCCCTGGCTGGTCCGGCCGGCATCGTTCCGATCGTCGCCCTGACCGCCAACGCCGATCCCTCCGACGTGCGCGACTACATCGCCGCTGGCATGAACGACGTCGTCGAAAAGCCGATCAAGGCCGAACGCCTGCTGACGGTGTTCGACAAGGTGCTGAACGGCGACCGCGCCGCCGCCGCCGCGCAGAACTCGGCCGCCGCCTAAACTTTTGAAATTTATAAGTAATCCCTGGTAGCTGGGGGCGGGATCGAACCGCCGACCTGTGGGTTATGAATCCACCGCTCTAACCATCTGAGCTACCCAGCCATAGAGGCGTGCGCATCAGGGAGGCGGCCTTATAGTGGTGATGAAACCGCTCTTCAAGCACCGCTGACGGGCGCCTTTCAAAAGTTTGCCACACCGGCCCGCGCCGGGTTCCGTTCGGCGGCGTCGCGCTCTAGGGTCGCGGCCGATGAGCGTGCTGCATCTTCTGGGATCCGGTGGCGAGGGCGGGGCGGAGCTCTACTTCGTGCAGCTGGTCAGCGCCCTGCGCGCCGGCGGACCCGACCAGGCCGCAGCCATCCGCAAGAACCCCGGCCGCGAGAAGGCCCTGGCCGCCGCCGGCGTCGCTGCCCGCACCTTCACCTTCGGCGGGCCCATCGACTTCCTGACCCGCCCCGGCGTCTCGGCCCTGGCCAGGGACGTGAACGCCAGGTTGCTGGTCGCCTGGATGAACCGGGCGGCGCGCCATATGCCGAAAGGCCCATGGGCCCGGATCGGGCGGCTGGGCGGCTATTACAAACTCAAGAACTACCGCGACTTCGACCATCTGGTCGGCAACACCCAGGACATCGTCGACTGGGTCGTGGCCCAGGGCTGGCCGGCCGACAAGGTCCGCTACATCCCCAACTTCGCCGCCGCCCCCGACGAGGTCACCCCCGTCGACCGCGCCAGCCTCGATACGCCCGAAGGCGTGCCCCTGCTGCTCGGCATGGGCCGGCTGCACACCGCCAAGGCCCATGACGTCTCGCTCAAGGCTCTGCGGGCCCTGCCGGACGCCCACCTGTGGATCGCCGGCGTCGGGCCGCTGGAGGAGCAGCTCAAGGCGCTGGCCGTGTCGCTGGGGGTTCTCGACCGGGTGCGGTTCCTCGGCTGGCGCAACGACGCCTCTGCCCTCTACCGCACCGCCGACGTCTGCCTGTTCCCCTCGCGCTACGAGCCGCTGGGCAATGTCGTCATCCAGGCCTGGGCCCACGGCCTGCCGGTGGTCGCCGCCGAGAGCCAGGGACCCAAGGCCCTGATCCGCGACGGCCAGGACGGGCTGCTGATCCCCATCGACGACGACGAGGCCCTGGCCGGCCGCACGGCCGCCCTGCTGGCCGACCCCATGCAGCGCATCAAGCTGATCCAGAACGGCCATGCCCGGGTCGAGGCCGAGTTCAGCCGGGGCGCCGTCTGCGGCCAGTGGAACCAGCTCTTCGCCCAGTTCGGAGCCGGCTGATGTGCGGCATCGCCGGGGTGCTGGCGGAGGGGGGCGGGACGGCGCCGTCCGCCGCGCCGCTGATCCGCCAGATCGCCCACCGCGGCCCCAACGGCATCCGCACCGAGGACGGCGCCGGCTGGTCCATCGGCCATGCGCGGCTGTCGATCATCGACCTGGAAGGCGGCTGGCAGCCGCTGCACGCGGCCGGCTCGACGATCATCGGCAACGGCGAGATCTACAACTACCTGGAGCTGGCCGAGGAATTCCAGCTCAAGAACAAGCTGGCGACCGGGTCCGACTTCGAACCCCTGCTGCATATGTACGCCCAGGAGGGCGAGAAGGCTTTCGAACGGCTGCGCGGCATGTACGCCTTCTGCCTGATCGGCTGTGACGGCCGCACCTGGCTGGTGCGCGACCCGTTCGGCATCAAGCCGCTGTCGGTGACCCGCGACCCCGGCGCCTTGAGCTTCGCCTCCGAGCCCCGCGCCCTGCTGGGCCAGGGCCAGCCCCGGCTGCTGCAGCCGGAAGCGGCCGAGGACCTGCTGGCGCTCGGCTATGTCACCCCCGGCGTCATTCGGCCCAACACCGTCTTCCGGGGCATCGAGAGCGTGCTGCCGGGCGAGGTCGACCTGGTCAGCGGCGGCGACCGCGAGGAGACGATGCGGCCGCCGTTCGCCGTCACCGCGCCGCTGGCCGGGGACGAGGCCGGTCTGATCAAGCAGCTGGACGCCGTGCTCGAGGACAGCGTCCGGGTGCACCAGCGCTCCGACGTGCCTTACGGCCTGTTCCTGTCCGGCGGCATCGACAGCGCCACCGTCGCCACCCTGATGAGCCGCCTGAACGAACGCCCGGTGGTCGGCTTCACCTGCGGCTTCGACGCCCCCGGCGCCCGCGACGAACGGGCCCAGGCCGAGAAAGTCGCCAGGGCGCTGAACCTCGACTGGCGCGAGACCACCTTCACCGACGAGGACTTCTGGCGCATCGCCCCCAAGGTCGCATGGGCGCTCGACGAGCCGACCACCGACTACGCCGCCCTGCCGACCTTCAAGCTGGCCGAGGCGGCGCGCGGTGACCTCACCGTCGTGCTGACCGGCGAGGGGGGGGACGAGCTGTTCGGCGGCTACGGCCGCTACCGCCGCGCCCTGCGCCCGGCCTGGCTCGGCGGCCGGCCGGCCGAGCCGCGCATCGACGCGCCCTTTCTCAAGGGTGGCGGCGTCAACGCGCTCGAGCGCTGGCGCCAGGCCGCGCGGCCGCCAAAAGGCCTGACCGGCCTGCAGCGGGCGCAGTGGGGCGACATCGCCACCTGGCTGCCCAACGACCTGCTGCTCAAGCTCGATCGCTGCCTGATGGCCAATGGTCTGGAAGGGCGCACGCCCTTCCTCGACCGCGAGGTGGCGGCCTTCGCCTTCAACCTGCCCGACGCCATGAAGGTGCGCGGCAAGTTCGGCAAATACCTGCTGCGCAAATGGCTGGAAGGCGCCTGCCCGGCGGCCGATCCCTGGGGCAAGAAGAAGGGCTTCACCGTGCCGGTCGCCGGCTGGATCGCCCCGCGCGCCGGCGACCTCGGCCACCGCATCGCCGGCGTCAGGGCCGTGGCCGAAACCTGCGACGCCGAGGCCGTTCAGGCGGTGTTCCGCGACGAAGGCCAGGCGGCCAACCGCTGGCCGCTGCTGTTCTTTGCCCTATGGTCGCTCATCCACCTCGAAGGGGCGGAACCCGCCGCCGCCCTGGCCTCTTTGCTCGGTGAACGCTGACGGAGTTTCCCATGCGCCTCCTGACCCTGCTCGCCACCGCCTCCCTGCTGGCCGCCTGCGGTGGCGCGCCGAGCGGCGCCCAGACCCCGCCGGCGGCCGGCGGGTCTCCGGAAACCCGGGCCCCGAACGCCCCCTACAAGCCGGCCTTCCCCGGCCAGACCCGCGCGCCGCTGAAGAGCGCCGGCGTCGCCTTCAATGCGGTCACGGTGGCCGACGGCCTCGACAAGCCCTGGGGTCTGGCCTTCCTGCCGGATGGACGGAAGCTGGTCACCGAACGGACCGGCGCCCTGCGCATCGTCACCAGGGATGGAAAGCTGTCGTCGCCGGTCAGCGGCCTGCCCAAGGTCGACAACCGGGGCCAGGGCGGCCTGCTCGACGTCGCCGTCCACGATGGCTGGGTCTATTTCAGCTTCTCCGAGCCGCGCCAAGGCGGCAACGGCACGACCGTGGCGCGCGGCAAGCTCAATGGCGAGGCGCTGACCGACGTCGCCGTGCTCTGGCGCATGACCCCGACCTTCGACAGCGACAAGCACTTCGGTTCGCGCCTGGCCTTCTCGCCCGACGGCTTCCTGTTCATCACCACCGGCGAACGCTCCGATCTGGCCGGCCGCATTCAGGCCCAGAAGCTGGACGCCGCCTTCGGCAAGGTCATCCGCATCTATCCCGACGGGGTGATCCCCAAGGACAACCCCTTCACCTCGCTGGTCGGGGCCCTGCCGCAGATCTGGTCCTACGGCCACCGCAACATCCAGTCGGCGGCGATCAACCCCAGGACCGGCGAGCTGTGGACCGTCGAGCACGGCCCGCGCGGCGGCGACGAGGTCAATATCCCGCGCCGGGGCAAGGACTACGGCTGGCCGACCATCAACTACGGCCTGGAATACAGCGGCCGACCGGTCGGCGAGGGCATCAGCCAAAAGGACGGCATGGAACAGCCGGTCTACTACTGGGACCCGGTGATCGCGCCGTCGGGCATGGCCTTTTATGACGCCGCTCTGTTCCCGGCCTGGAAGGGCAGCCTGTTCATCGGCGGCATGCGCGACCAGAAGCTGGTCCGCCTGACCCTCGACGGCGACAAGGTGGTCGGCGAGGAATGGCTGCTGCAGGACCTCAAACAGCGCATCCGCGACGTCCGGGTCGGGCCGGACGGGGCGGTCTATGTGCTGACCGACGGCGGCTCGCTGCTGAAGCTCACGCCGAAAGCCTGACCGCCACCTCTTCGCCGATGGCGAGCGAGCTGGTCAGGCCCGGACTCTCGATGCCGAACAACGCGACGAGGCCTTCAAGGCCATGGGTCTCGGCGCCCCTGATCTGGAAGTCGGGCTGCGGCTCGTCGGCCCCATGCAGCTTGGGGCGGATCCCGGCGTAGTCGGGGGCCAGGTCCTCGACGGGCAGGTCCGGCCAGAACTTGCGGATATAGGCGGCGAACGCCTCCGCCCTGGCCGGATCGACGCTGTAGTCCTCGCATCCGACATACTCGAGGTCGGGCCCGAACACTGCCTGGCCACCGAGGTCCTTGCGGTAGTGGGTGCCCAGCGCCCCGTGGATCGGCGGCGGATAGATCAGCCGCTCGAACGGCGCCTTGGCCGCCAGTCGGAAATAGACCCCTTTGCCGAAATGCCCGGCCGGAATCTGGTCGGCCGGGAAGCCGTCGATATGGGCCGCCACCCCCTGCGCCGCCAGCCCCGGCGCGGTGACCAGCAGGCGGCAGGTCAGCTCCGTCGCCTCCGCCCCGCCGGCCCTTAACCTGAAGCCGCCGCCGGGCAGGGGGCTGGCCCCTTCGAACGGCGTCGAGGTCACCACCGCCCCGCCGGCCGCCTCGATCTCGCCCTGCAGGGCCAGCATGTAGCCATGGCTGTCGAACACCCCCGACTGCGGCGACAGCAACGCCGCCTCGCACTTGAGGCCGGGCTCCAGGGCCCGGGCCTCCTCGCCGGTCAGCCGCGCCATGCCCTCGACATCGTTGGCCATGGCCTGGTCCCAGATGGCGTCGAGCCGCGAGACCTCGTCCGGCGTCGTGGCGACCACCAGCTTGCCGCAGCGGCGGTAGTCGATGTGGTGCAGGTCGAGGAAGGCGTACAGCATCCGCCGCCCCTGCACGCAGAGCCGCGCCTTCAGGGAGCCGCTCGGATAATAGAGCCCGCCGTGGATCACCTCGCTGTTGCGCGAGGACACCCCCTGGCCGATGGCGGCCTCCTTCTCGAGGACGGCGACCACCAGCCCGCGCTTCGAAAGCGCATAGCCACAGGCGAGGCCGACCGCGCCCGCCCCGACCACCACGGCGTCAAAATCGAATTGGCTCATCGGTCAATTGGTAGAGCGGGTCGGGCGGCAGAGCTAGCTTTCTCCAAGCAGCACGGCAGCTCCGCCCCGCGCCTTCACCAGCCGCACCGCTCGGCGATCGAACGAGGCGAAAAGATCACCACCGAGAAGCGCGCCCTGCATCGCGATGACGCCATCGGCGAAGTCGCCGCCGCTTTCCAGTTGAGCAAGGCCTGCCTCCACGGCAGGCCGGTCAAAGGCGATCGCCTCGCCGGAAATCAGGGCCCTGAGCGCGCCGGCGATCTCTCCGCGTGGCAGGCGATAGCGATGATCAAGAACCCAGACCAACTCGCACAGCGTGGGAACGGTGACCGCGATCAGCTCGGCCTCGGCGAGCGTTTTTTCGGCGATGGCCGCCTGCTGCGGATCATCCTGAATGAGGGCGCGAACCAACAGGTTGGTGTCTGCCGTGATTCTCATTCCTCGCCGGCCCACCCCTTGGCCGCCGCCTCGTTGATCTCATCAATGGTCAGTATCGGCTGCCCCGGCCGCTTGAGCATGCCGAAGACGTCGGAGATTTTTCCCGTGCCGCCGGCCGCGCGTACGACCAATTGGCCATTGGGCATTTTGTCCAGGCTGATTTTCTCGCCTGGTTGGACGCCCAAATGCTGCAGAACGTCTTTGCGGAGCGTGACTTGGCCTTTGGCGGTGACGGTAAGCGTGGTCATGGGACAACCTTCCTTACGTCCCAATGTAAGGTAAAATCACCTTACCTTCAATCTCAAGCCACGGCCGTCTCCGCCTCCGCTGCCTCGCCATCGTCGGCGATCCGCGCCAACTCCGCGATCAGGGCGCCGGGCGAGATCGGCTTGGCCACCACGCCGCTGCAGCCGCAACTCTGGTAGGCGGCCAGTTGGGCCGGCATGACGTTGGCGGTGGTGGCGACGATGGGGATGTGGCAGCGCGGCGCGGCCATGGCCCGGATCCGGCGGGTGGCCTCCATGCCGTCCATGACCGGCATCTGGATGTCCATGAAGATCAGGTCGAAATAGCCGCGCTCGACCGCCGCCACGCCCTGGGCGCCGTCCTCGGCGGTCTCCACGTCGGCCCCCAGCTGGCTGAGCAGGCCGGTGGCGACCAGGCGGTTGGTCGGGTTGTCCTCGACGACCAGAACCCGCAGGCCGGCCAGCCAGCGATCCTCGGTGGCCGCCTCGCCGGCCGCGGTCTCGACCGGCGGACTGACGCCGTTGGACGTGGCCACGGCCTCGGCGCTGGCCGGGGCCGCCACCTCCAGCCAGAAGGTGGAACCGACGCCGACGGCGCTGCGGAAGCCGACCGAGCCGTCCATCAGGCTGGCCAGGTGGCGGGTGATGGTCAGCCCCAGGCCACTGCCGCCGAACTTGCGGGTGGCGCTGTTGTCGACCTGGCGGAAGTGCTCGAACAGCTCGGCCTGGGCGCCGGCGGCGATGCCGACGCCGGTGTCGGCCACCTCCAGGCAGAGGCGCTGGCCCTGGCCCTCGCCGCTGGCGCCGAGCTTGATCCGGACATGGCCGGTGTCGGTGAACTTCACGGCGTTGCCGACCAGGTGCAGGAACATCTGGCGCAGGCGGCCCGGATCGACGGTGGCCGGCCGGACGCCGTCGGCGCAACAGACCTCCAGCGACAGGCCTTTGGCCTCGGCCTGCGGCCGCAGCAGTTCGACGACCATCTCCAGCTGGGCCTGGGCCGACACCGCCTCGCGGGCCAGCACCAGCCGGCCCGACTCCAGGTCGGCGTAGTCGATGATGTCGTTGAGCAGGGCCGACAGGTTGGCCCCGGCGCTCAGCGCCTCGGCGATCAGTCGCGTGCGATTCTCGGCCGACGGCTCGGTTTTCAGAAGATGCAGCACGCCCAGCACCCCGTTCATCGGCGTGCGGATCTCGTGGCTCATGTTGGCCAGGAACTGGCTCTTGGCGTCGGTGGCGGCGCGGGCGGCCTCCTGGTCGCGCAGGGCGGCGTCGCGCGCCTTGACCAGTTCGGAGACGTCCTGGGCGATGCCGAGCATCTCCCACTTGCCCGAAGCGGTCGGTCGCAGGCCCTGCCAGGCCACCCTCAGGTGCGCCCAGCCCTTGGCCCCGGCCCGCACCCGGTATTCATGGTGGCGCGCCTCGCCGGTCTCGACCGAATGGCGCCAGGCGGCGTCCAGGGCCACGACGTCCTGGCGGTGGACGGTCTGGCCGACCCGTTCGCCGCCGACCCGGTGGTCGGCCTTGGCCTGGCCGACGGGCCGGCTGAGGTCGGGATTGATCTCGTAGCGGTCCTCATCGGGATCGTAGCGCCAGACGGTCACCCCGGCCGAGTTGCGCAGCAGCTGGGCCGTCCGCCGGGCCTGTTTGGCCTCGGCGTCGCGCTGCCGCTCGGCGGTCAGGTCGCGGATGATGACCAGGATCCAGTCTTCCTCGCCGCGTACCACATGGCTGCGCACCCACAGCCAGCCGCCGGCCTTGGTGACCAGCCGGTGTTCGGCCTCGGCCCGCTCGCCGAGCGACAGGGCCCCGACGGCGGCGCGGGCCGCCTGCATGTCCTCGGGATGGACGAAGGACCAGAAGGGCTTGCCGAAGGTGTCGGCCGGGGTCCAGCCGGTCAGCCGCCGCCAGGTGGCGTTGGCGCTGTAGACGTGCTCGCCCTGGATGGTGACGAAGGTGTCCAGGCTGTTCTCGAAGAACCAGCCCATCGCCTTCAGCGCGCCCAGCGGCACGGTGGCTTCCGTCGGATCCTTGGCCATCGGCCCACTCCGGGGGGAACTCCCTAAAATGAACCTAAGGCTGCGAGGGTAAACCAATCGTCTGCGACAGGCGGTCGCAGGGAATTTAGCCGACCTGGCCCCGATGGCGCAGGAAGGCGTCGGCCAGGACGCAGGCGGTCATCGCCTCGACCACCGGCGGGGCGCGGACCCCGACGCAGGGGTCGTGGCGCCCCTTGGTCCGCAGTTCGATCTCCTCGCCGGCCTCGTTGAGCGTGCGGCGGGGGGTGAGGATGGAACTGGTCGGCTTGAAGGCGACGCGGGCGATGACCGGCTGGCCGGTGCTGATGCCGCCCAGAATGCCGCCGGCGTGGTTGCTCAGGAAGGTCGGGCCGTCGTTGCCGGCCCGCATCTCGTCGGCGTTCTCCTCGCCGGTCAGGGCGGCGGCGGCGAAGCCGGCCCCGATCTCGACCCCCTTGGCGGCGTTGATCGACATCAGGGCGGCGGCCAGCTCGGCGTCGATCTTGCCGTAGACCGGCGCGCCCCAGCCGGCCGGCACCCCGTCGGCCTCGACCTCGACGATGGCCCCGATCGAGGACCCGGCCTTGCGGATCTCGTCGAGGTAGCCGTCCCATTTGGCGGCCGTGCCGGCGTCGGGACAGAAGAAGGGGTTGTTGGCGGTCTCGGCCCAGTCCCAGGCCGCCCGATCGACGGCGTGCGGCCCGACTTGGACCAGGGCGGCGCGGACGGTAACCCCGGGAACGACCTTGCGGGCGATGGCCCCGGCGGCGACGCGGGCGGCGGTCTCGCGGGCGCTGGAGCGACCGCCACCGCGGTAGTCGCGCCGGCCGTACTTGGCGATGTAGGTGTAGTCGGCGTGTCCGGGCCGGAAGGCCTGGGCGATCTCGCCGTAGTCCCTGGACCGCTGGTCCTCGTTCTCGATCATCAGCGAGATCGGCGTACCGGTGGTAAAGCCCTCGAAGACGCCCGACAGGATGCGCACCGTGTCGCTCTCGCGGCGCTGGGTGACGTGCTTGCTGGTGCCGGGCTTCCGCTTGTCGAGGAACGCCTGGATGTCGGCCTCGCAAAGGTCGATCCCCGGAGGGCAGCCGTCGACCACGCAGCCGAGCGCCGGCCCGTGGCTTTCGCCCCAGGTGGTGACACGGAACAGATGGCCGAAGGTGTTGTGCGACATCGTGCTGGCGTCTTAGCGCAATCGAACGGCGCTACAAGCTTGCCGCGGGCGCCCACGCCGCCTGGAAGGCGCGCAGGCGGCTGCGGGCGCCGCTTTCGGCCGGCGTCGGCGGGGCCTTGAGGGTGACGATCAGGTCGCCGGCCGCATGCGGCCCGCGGGCCGGCAGGCCCTGGCCGGTCAGGCGCACCAGCCCGCGGGCGATGTCGCGGCGCCCGACCCAGATTTCCTTCGGCCCGCTCGGTGTGGCCAGCGGCAACCGCCCGCCCGCCAGGTGGGGCAGTTCGGCGGCCAGCCACAGGTCGTCGCCGCGCAGGGTCAGGCCGGCCGAGCCCTTCACCGACACGGTCAGCAGGGTCTCGCCCGCCCGGACCTTGTCCCCGGGGCGCAGGCCGGCCGGCAGGTCGAGCGCCAGTCGCCGGCCGTCTCCCAGCCGGGTGAAGGCGCGGCCTCCGGAGGCGGCGAGGGCAGGGCTGATCTCGATGCCGTCGGCCAGCACGGGTTTTGGCAGCGGCGGCGCGGCGGGCGGTTGAACAGGGGCGGCCTTGAGCAGGCCATAGGCCTCGACGACCTCGCGCAGCTTCGCCGCGTCGCCGCCGGGACGGTCCGGGTGGGCCGCCTTGACGGCCTGGCGGAAGGCGGCGCGCAGAGCCGCCTCGCCCACGTTGCCGCGCACGCCCAGCACCGCCCGCGCCCGGCGGCTGTCCATCGTCCTTGTCGCCACCACCATGGCCCCTTTGTTTGTTGGGCTCACCGTGGCCTGCACAGAGTCAATTCCGGGTTAAGCGTGGCGCCCTTTAAGCGTGGCAGGGGGGCGGCGGCGGCGCTACATAGCGGTCATGGCCGACGACACCCTGATCCCCGCCTCGCCGAGCGAAGACGATTACGTCACCCAGGTGACCGCCGCCGAGCCCTTGCCCCTGCTCCCCGAGGCCGACCCCATCGCCCTGTTCGAGACCTGGCTGAAGGCGGCCGTCGAGTCCGAGGCCAACGACGCCAACGCCATGACCCTGGCCACCGTCGACGAGGCCGGCCTGCCCGACGCCCGGATGGTCCTGCTCAAGGGCGTCGACGCCTCCAAAGACGGGGGGGGCTTTACCTTCTTCACCAACTTCGAGAGCGCCAAGGGCCGCGAGCTGATGGCCAACCCCAGGGCGGCCCTGCTGTTTCATTGGAAGTCGCTGCGCCGCCAGGTGCGTATCCGCGGAACCGTCGAGCCGGTCAGCGAGGCCGAAGCCGACGCCTACCACGCCACCCGGGCCCGCCACAGCCAGCTCGGCGCCTGGGCCTCGGACCAGTCGCGGCCGCTGCCCGACCGCTTCGCCCTCGAAAAGCGGGTGGCCGAGATGGGCCTGAAGTTCGGTCTCGGCAAGGTGCCGCGCCCGCCGCACTGGTCGGGCTTCCGGCTGACGCCGCAAAGCATCGAATTCTGGCGCGACCGTCCGTTCCGGCTGCACGAACGGCTGGTGTTCGCGCGCTCCGGCCAGGGCTGGAGCACCTCGCGGCTCTACCCCTAGGCGCCGTACCGGGCCAGAAACGTCTCCACCGCGTCGGCGCAGATGTCCTCGATGGGCCGGCGGGGCAGGGCCTCGTCGCCGGCCACCAGGCCGAACACCAGGGTGACGTGCTCGAGCATGCCCAGCAGCTGGCCGGCGGCCCAGGCGGGCTTGTCGACCTTCAGCAGGCCTTCCTCGGCCAGGGCCCCGATCAGGGTGATGGCGCTGCCGCCCAGCTTGTGGCGCGAGCGGTTGCGGAAGTGGTCGGCCAGTTCGGTGAAGCGGCGGCGCTCGCCGGTCACCAGCCGGAACACGGCCCGCGACAACGGGTCGGTGTAGAACCGGGCGTAAGCCAGGGAAAAGCCCAGCAGCCGTTCACGGGCGTCGCCGGTGAACTCGAGGGTCTGCTCGATGTCGTCGGCCAGCTTGACGACGGCGGCCTCGACCACGGCGACGAACAGGTCGCCCTTGCTGGGGAAGTGGGCGTAGAGGGTGGCGGTCGAGACGCTGGCCTCACGGGCCACCACCTCCATCCCGGCTCCGGAATATCCCTCTCTCAGGAAGACCGATTGGCCGGCAGCCATGATGTCGCGGCGCTTGCGCTCGCTCCGGGTCCCCTCGCCTCGCTCCCCCATGCGCCCTCTGCCGAACAGTGATCTTTCTCCCCTAAGGCGAATTCCCTTGCCGGGCAAGGGATTGGCGAGGCGACGCAAAGCCGCGCCCTGTGATATGCAGCGACCATGAGCCAACCGACGCCGCAAGAAGCCGAGCAGGAAGCCGAGATCGCCGCCTGGCTCGGGGCCCGCGCCGACCGCATCATCGAGACCAGCTGCGCCCGGGTCTACCTGGCCGGCGACCTGGCCCTGAAGGTCAAGAAGCCGGTCAACTTCGGCTTTCTGAACTATGAGACCGCCGCCCTGCGCCACTGGGCGCTGGAGCGCGAGCTGGCCTTCAACCAGGCCGCCGCGCCGGACATCTACCGCCGGGTCGGGGCCATCACCCGGGCCGTCGGTGGCGGCCTTGAGCTCGACGGCTCGGGCGAGCGGGTCGAGTCGGTGCTGGAGATGCGCCGCTTCGACGAGACCGCCGTGCTGGCCGAACAGCCCTATGCCGTCGATGGCGAGCTTTCCGACCAGCTGGGCCGCGCCATCGCCCGCTTCCACGCCGAGGCGCCGGTGACCCGCCAGGCCGAGCCGGCCGGTGGCATGAGCTACACCATCCGCTCCAACGCCGCCCTGATGAAGGACCTGATCCCCAAACTGGGCAAGGAACCGGTCGAGGCCCTGATCGCCGCCACCGACGCGGAGCGGGCGCGGCTGGAAACCCTGCTGGCGGCGCGGCTGGAAGAGGGCTGGGTGCGCCGCTGTCACGGCGACCTGCACCTCGGAAACATCCTGCTCGAGGGCGGCCGGCCGATCCTCTTCGACTGCATCGAGTTCAACGACACCCTGTCGGAGATCGACGTCCTCTACGACGTTGCCTTCCTGCTCATGGACCTCGACTTCCGCCGCCGCCGCGACGCCGCCGTGCGGGTGCTGTCGGCCTGGCTGGACGAGGGGGCGCGGCTGCTGCCGGCCGGCCTGTGGAGCGGCCTCGAGGCCCTGCCGCTGGCCCTGTCGGTGCGGGCCGGGGTGCGCTGCCACGTCCAGGCCCACGGCGGTGATATCGAGGCCTCCCGCGCCTACCTGGCCGCCGCCCTGGCCCACCTGGAGCCGGTCAAGCCGGTGCTGGCCGCCGTCGGCGGGCTGTCGGGCTCGGGCAAGTCGACCTTCGCCCGCATCGCCGCGCCCGGGCTGGGCGCCTCGCCCGGCGCCGTCATCCTGCGCAGCGACGAGGTCCGCAAACGGCTGTGGGGCGCCGCCCCGCTCGACCGCCTGCCGTCCGAGGCCTATGCGCCGGAAGTCAGTCCCCGGGTCTATGGCCAACTGTTCGAGGATGCTCAGCAGGCCCTGGCCGCCGGCCGCGCCGTCATCCTCGACGCCGTCTTCATGAAGCCCGAGGAACGCGCCGCCGCCGCCGATGTCGCCCGCAAGGCCGGGGTCGCGTTCGAGGGGCTGTGGCTGGAGGCCCCGGCCGGCCTGCTGCACGACCGCATCGCCGGCCGCAGCGGCGACGCCTCCGACGCGACGGCCGAGGTCCTCGACATCCAGCTTGGCCGTGACCTCGGCGAGATGACCTGGCGACGGGTCGACAGCGACGGCGATTTCGAACCGGCGGCCGAGGCCCTGGTCAAGGCGCTGGCCTGATTTGGCCACCGTCCTGCGGGAAGAGGCTTCGACGCCGTTGACCCGGGACCGGCGATCCTGAAAGTCTGGCGTCGAGGATCAGGTCGGGAATTTCGATGAGCGGCACAAGGCGGGCGATGCTCTGGGCCTTAAGCGGCGCCGGCCTGATGCTGGCCGCCACGCCGGCGCTGGCGGCCGACGATGCGCCAATCCCCGCCGTCGGCTGGGCCGGCGTCACCCTGACCCTGGCCGGCGATGTGGCGAGAATCGGCGAACTGGACCCGCTGGGCCCGGCCGCCCGCGCCGGCCTCAGGCCCGGCGATCTGGTGTACGGCTGCAACGGCGGCGGCCTGGGCCGGCTCGGCGCCGCCCTTGCCGGGCCGCCCGGCGAGCGGGTCGATCTGGCCGTCCGCCGCGGGGCCGCGCAACGGCTGGTGCGCCTGGTGCTTGAAGAACGCGATTCTGTTCGCCCGTAGGCGGCGCCGGTTTGCGCTGCGGCATGCGGACCGGTAGCGTGGGGCGGAAGAACACATACTCGGGGAAGGTATAAGCGTATGCGCGGCCTCATGCAGGACCAGGCCCTTACGGTCGACAAGATCCTGGACCACGCGAAGAACTGGCATGGTCATGTCGAGGTGGTGTCGCGCTCGGTCGAGGGACCGATCGTCCGCACGACCTACGCCCAGATCCACAGCCGCGCCAAACGGGTCTCCAACCTGCTGCTGCAGCTGGGCGTCACGCTCGGCGACCGGGTCGCCACCCTGGCCTGGAACACCGCCCGCCACATGGAAGCCTGGTACGGCATCATGAGCATCGGCGCGGTCTGCCACACGCTCAATCCGCGCCTGCACCCCGACCAGATCGCCTGGATCATCAACCACGCCGAAGACCGCATCATCTTCGTCGACCTGACCTTCGTGCCGATCCTCGAGAGCATCCTGGCTCAGTGCCCGAGCGTCGAGCATGTGGTGGTGATGACCGACCAGAGCCATATGCCGGGCTTCAAGATCCACGGCGTGCCCGGCATCAAATGGGGCGGCGCCCACTGCTACGAGACCGCCATCGCCGGCCAGTCGGAGAACTGCGCCTGGGGTGGCTTCGACGAGAACACCGCCTGCGGCCTCTGCTACACCTCGGGCACCACGGGCGACCCCAAGGGCGTGCTGTACAGCCACCGCTCCAACGTCATCCACGCCCTGGTCGGCCTGCAGAAGGACGTGCTGGGCATGTCGGCCACCGACACCGTCCTGCCGGTGGTGCCGATGTTCCACGCCAACGCCTGGGGCACGGCCTTCGCCTGCCCGGCCGTCGGCGCCAAGATGGTCATGCCGGGCTCGAAGATGGACGGCGCTTCGGTCTACGAACTGCTCGACAGCGAGGAGGTCACCTTCTCCGCCGCCGTGCCGACCGTCTGGCAGATGCTGCTGGCCGAGCTGGACGCCAAGTCCCTGAAGCTGCCGCACCTGGTCAAGGTGGTGATCGGCGGCTCGGCCTGTCCCGAAAGCCTGATCCGCGGCTTCAAGGAACGCTACGACGTCGATGTGCTGCACGCCTGGGGCATGACCGAGACCTCGCCGCTGGGCACCTTGGGCTCGCCCAACGCCCGGCTGGCCAAGCTCTCCTACGACGACCAGCTGCCCTACAAGCTCAAGCAGGGCCGGCCGCCCTACGGCATCGAGATGAAGCTGACCGACGACGCCGGCAAGCAGCTGCCGCACGACGGCCACACCTTCGGCCACCTGATGGTCAAGGGGCCGTTCGTGGTCGGCGAATACTTCAAGGGGGCCGGCGGCTCGATCCTCGACTCGGACGGCTTTTTCGACACCGGCGACGTGGCGACCATCGACGCCGAAGGCTTCATGCAGATCACCGACCGCGCCAAGGACGTCATCAAGTCCGGCGGCGAATGGATCAGCACCATCGACATCGAGAACATCGCCATGGGCCACCCCAAGGTGGAGCTGGCCGCCGTCATCGGCATCCTGCACCCCAAGTGGGACGAACGGCCGCTGCTGCTGGTCAAGCTGAAGCCCGGCGAGATGGCGACCAAGGAAGAGTTCATCGACTACCTGACCGGCAAGATCGCCAAATGGTGGATGCCCGACGACGTGGTCTTCGTCGACGACATCCCGCTCGGCGCCACCGGCAAGATCGACAAGAAGGTCCTGCGCGCGCGCTTCGCCGACTATGTGCTGCCGGAAGTGCCTCTGATGGCGGCCATGGCCGCGGCGGCCGCCGCCACGCCGGTGGCCCTGCGGGTCGAGCCCAGTCCGGTGATCCATGCGCCGGAACCGCCCGCCGAAAAGTCCGCCGACCCTTTTGAAGCGGCGGCGGCCGGCGCGGAGGCGGAGGACCTCGGCTCTCCGACCGCCGCTGAAGCCCTGGTCGGCGCGGGGGATTTCAACGCCCACGCCGACGACGTGATTCCCGAGCCCGAGGTTGAGGCCGTCCAGCCGCCGCACGTCGCCTCGGCCGAGGAGGCCGAGAACCGCATCGAGCAGCTGATCAAGCCGCAGCTGGCAGAACCGACCGATCCGGGTCCGGAAACCGTCGCCCGCCCGGCCGGCGCGGCGCCCATCGCC
>JAQGIK010000022.1 GCA_028291265.1 Caulobacter sp.
GTGCTGGAGGCGTTCGCCGAGGCCCAGGCGCTGTAGCAGCGTTTCCGCGTAGGCCACGGACTCCTTTCGGGAAAGCCCGGCCATCCTCTGCGGCAGGACCACGTTCTCCAGGGCCGTCAGCTCGGGCAGCAGGTGGTGGAACTGGTAGACGAAGCCGATGTTGGCCAGGCGCATCAGCGTGCGCGGCCGGTCACCGAGCGTCGTGCAGTCCTGGCCGGCGATGATCACCTGGCCCTCGGTCGGGTGCTCGAGCAGCCCCGCTGCATGCAGCAGCGACGACTTGCCCGACCCGGACGGCCCGATCAGCCCGACGATCTCGCCCGGCATGACGTCGAGGTCGACGCCCTTGAGCACCTCGAGTGGACCCGAGCCCGCCTGATAGGTGCGCTTGACGCCGCGTAGGCTGAGGGTCGGGCTACTCATAGCGAAGCGCCTCGACCGGATCGAGACTGGCGGCCCGCAGGGCCGGCGGCAGGGTGGCGATGAAGCTGACCAGCAGCGACACCCCGACGATCAGCGCCACCTCGGACCATTCGATGCGGGCCGGGATGTGGGTCAGGAAGTAGACGTCGGCGTTGAACACGCTGGTCCCGGTCGCCCATTCGACGAAGGCCTGGATGTGCTGGATGTTCATGCAGAACAGCACCCCGATGACCAGCCCGGCCAAGGTGCCGGCCACGCCGACGCTGGCCCCGGCCATGAAGAAGATGCGCAGCACCGAATTCTTGGTCGCGCCCATGGTCCGCAGGATGGCGATGTCGCGGCTCTTGTTCTTCACCAGCATGATCAGGCCCGAGACGATGTTGATCGCCGCGATGATGACGATGCAGAACAGGATGAAGCGCATCACCGTGCGCTCGACCTGCAGGGCGTTGAAGAAGCTCTGGTTCTTCTCGGTCCAGTCGCTGACGCTGGCCCCGGGACCGGCAGCCTGGCGGATCAGGGATTTCAGGGCCGGCGCACTGTCGGGGTCGTCTACCTTGATCTCGATGACGTCGACGCCGCCTTCCTTGCCGAAGAACAACTGGGCCTGTTCCAGCGGCATGTAGGCAAAGGCTTGGTCGTACTCGCTCATGCCGACGCTAAAGACTCCTCCGACCGTGTAGTCCTTTTGGTTGACGGAAATGCCGAAGGCGCTGGGCGCGCTCGAGGGCGCGATCAGGGTCACCGCGTCGCCCGGCCCGACACCCAGTTGCAGCGCGAGACGATCGCCCAACAGGATAAGGTCGCCGCCAAATTCGCCCTGGCCGTAGCCGTCAAGCGAGCCGCCTTGCTTGATCGTCTTCGATACCAGCGGCGTCGCTTCAACATCTTTGCGGCCGACACCGCGCACGAAGGCGGCGGCTCTCTGGCCTTGGCCGACGATCATCACCTGGCCCTCGATCATCGGCGTCACCTGGACGACGCCCGGCACGGCCCGGATCCGCTTGACGGTGGCGTCGATGCGGTCGTTCGAGAGCGGCAGTTCGCCGACCACATACATGTGGCCGTTGAAGCCGAGGATCTTGTCGAGCAGCTCGGTGCGGAAGCCGTTCATGACGCTCATCACCACGATGAGCACCAGCACCGCCGCCCCGATGCCGAGGAAGGCGAGGATGGAGATCAGGGCGACGCCGGCGTCCTGACGCCGGGCGCGCAGGTAGCGGCCGGCGACGGCCCGTTCCCACATGCCGAACGGCGCGGCCTTGGCCCCCGGCTTGCTCACGTCAGGAGAGCCCCGCCAGCACGTCGTCGAGACTGGCGACCGAGCGTTCGCCCGTGGCGCGCACCTTCACTTCCACATTGCCCTCCGCGATGGACTTCGGCCCCACGACGATCTGCCGGGGGATGCCGATGAGGTCCATCGTTGCAAATTTCGCGCCCGCCCGCTCGTCGCGGTCGTCGTAGAGCACCGCCTTGCCGGCCGCCCTGGCCGCCGCATAGGCCTTCTCGCAGGCCGCGTCACAGGCCGCGTCGCCGGACTTCAGGTTGATGATGCCCAGATCGTAAGGGGCCACGGCGTCCGGCCAGATGATGCCGTTGTCGTCATGGCTGGCCTCGATGATGGCGCCCAGCAGGCGCGAGACGCCGACGCCGTAGCTGCCCATGTGGACCGGCGCGCTCGTGCCATCGGGCCCGGCGACGTTGGCCTTCATCGGCTTCGAATACTTCTCGCCGAAATAGAAGATGTGGCCGACCTCGATGCCGCGGGCCGACAGCTGCTTGTCGGCGGGGACGGCGCCAAAGGCCGCCTCGTCGTGCATTTCCTCGGTGGCCGCATAGAGGGCGGTGCGCTGGTCGACCAGCGGCTGCAGGTCGCCGTCGAAGTCGACGCCGGGGCCCGGCGCGCCCATCTCGACCAGGTCCTTGTGGCAGAACACCTGGCTCTCGCCGGTCTCGGCCAGGACGATGAACTCGTGGGAAAGATCGCCGCCGATCGGGCCGGTGTCGGCCTTCATCGGCACCGCCTTCAGGCCCATACGGGCGAAGGTGTTGAGGTAAGCGATGAACATGCGGTTGTAGCTGCGGCGGGCGTCGGCCTCGTTGAGGTCGAAGCTGTAGGCGTCCTTCATCAGGAACTCGCGGCCGCGCATGACGCCGAAGCGCGGACGGCGCTCGTCGCGGAACTTCCACTGGATATTGTAGAGGTTGAGCGGCAGGTCCTTGTAGCTCTTCACCGAGGCCCGGAAGATGTCGGTGACGACCTCCTCGGCTGTCGGCCCGTACAGCAGGTCGCGCCCGTGGCGGTCCTTGATGCGCAGCATCTCGTCGCCATAGGCCTCGTAGCGGCCGCTCTCGCGCCACAGGTCGGCCAGCTGCAGGGTCGGCATCAGCAGTTCGACGGCGCCGGCGCGGTCCATCTCCTCGCGCACGATCTGCTCGATCTTCTTCAGCACCCGCAGGCCCAGCGGCAGCCAGGCGTAGATGCCGGCCGCCTCCTGGCGGATCATGCCGGCGCGCAGCATCAGCTGGTGGGAGACGATCTGAACGTCGGCAGGCACTTCCTTGAGCACCGGCAGGAAATAGCGCGACAGGCGCATGGCAACCCCAATTGATAATCAGCGGTGACTTAGCCGGTGGGGGTGCTGATTGGCAACGCGGCCGGGCGAAAAGAAGGCCGGCTGAGCAACTCAGCCGGCCTTCAAGTTCAATCGTCGGGGAACATACGCCACGGAACACATGCGGGCGAGGCCCGCTCTCCGAGGCTTGAGAATGCACGAGGTCCGGCGCTGGGCGCAGCAGAGACGAGCGGTCAGCCGCTGTAATCGGCGATGTGCCTACGGAATATGCAGACGCCGCGAGAGCCGCTGCCGAAATCCCGGGCAGTTACTCCCAATGCGCCAGCGACGGCATCGGGATCCAGTGGAAGTGCAGCGCCAGCATCAGCAACGCCCAGCAGATGAAGGACACCCAGGTGGTGGTGATGAACTTCTTCTTGAGGTTGGGATTGACCGGGGCGCCGGGATCGCCGCCGTCGGTCACCTTGATGCCGGACTCGTGGTAGCTGCGGCTGCCCAGCGGCAGGATGACGAACAGGGCCGTCCACCAGATGGTCAGGTAGACGGCGAACATGGTCAGTGGGTTCATCAGTGGTGATCGCCCTTCGGCGTTTCCATCAGTTCCACGAGCATGCCGCCCATGTCCTTGGGGTGGATGAAGATGACCGGCGTACCATGCGCCCCGATGCGCGGTTCGCCCAGCACCGTCGCCCCCCTCGCCTTCATGTCGTCGCGGGCGGCGATGATGTCCTCGACCTCGAAACAGATGTGGTGCTGGCCGCCCTTGGGGTTCTTGGCCAGGAAGCCGTGAATCGGCGAGGATTCCCCATAGGGCTCGATCAGCTCGATCTGGCTGTTGGGCAGGTTGACGAAACAGACCCAGACGCCCTGCTCCGGCATCGCCCACTTGTCGGTGATCGAGGTCGCGCCGAGCACCTCGCGGTACATCTTCACCGACTCGTCGATGGAGGGGGTGGCGACGCCGACGTGGTTGAGTTTGCCGATCATGGGAATCCTGCCTGGAGGGTGCGCCGCTGTCCTACACCGGTTGGCGCGCCGTCTCCACCGTGACGAAGGGTCAGCCGACCGCCGGCTCGTCCCACGGACCCGGCTGCGCTCGCCGGGGCTGGAACAGGGGCAGGCCGACCAGCAGCAGTCCGGCGACATAGCCGCCCAGGTGGGCCTCCCAGGCGATACCGCCGAAGCCGCCGCCCATCAGCAGGTTGGGCAGGACGAAGATCGCGACGATGATCAGGTTGCTGACGATGGCCGAGCGGGTCTGCAGCCAGACCTGGCGCGAGAAGATCGGCGCGGGCCGCCCGGTGGGCGTCATCCGCGCGACCGCGCCCCAGAGGCCGAAGATGGCCCCGGAGGCCCCGATCATCGGGGCGAGGCCCTGGCTGTGAAATGCCAGGTAGACGCCGTCGCCGACCAGGCCGCAGACCAGGTACAGGACAAAGAATTTCAGTCCGCCGCGAAGATCGAGCCCCAGCCACTGGCAGGTCATCGCCCCGAAGGCGCCCAGGGCCGACAGGTTGAAGAAGATGTGCGCGATACCGCCGTGCAGGAACATGCTGCTGACCGGCGTCCACCACTGGCCGGACCGCAGGGCCTGCGCCGACAGCCCTCCCCAGCCGATGCCCATGCTTTCGTCGCCGTTGAACCGTCGCCACCACTGCCAGGCGAAGGCGGCCAGGATCAGCGTGGTCAGGATCACCATGGGCCAGGCGGTCACCCAGGACTCGATGAGCGAGCGACGGCTCTCCTTGACCACGTCATAGCGCGGCGCCTTGCCGTCCGTGACGTCCTGGAGCGCGGTCTTCGGTTTGAAGTTGTCCCCCCGGTCCTCCATCAGATCCTCATCACCACGGCTTCGACCACCGGTTTGCGTTCCCAGATGCGGTAGGCGGCCTTCTTGACCACCTTGCAGATGGCCGCCTCGACGATCTCGTCGAAGGCCCGTTCCTCGCCCGGGATCTTGCGGATCGCCTGTTCGGCTTCGTCGGCCAGGTCGTCGAGGGCGTCATCGAGCGGGTATTCCTCATCGCCCGGCAGGCCCAGCGAGCGGACCTGCGGGCCGCTGACCAGTTTGCCCTTGTCGTCGAGGACCACCGAGACGGTCAGGGCGCCGTTGAAGGCGGCATGGCGGCGCTGCTTGAGAGCGTCGCCGTTCTCGGGGGTCAGCACGCCGGCGTCGACGTAAAGGCGGCCCGACGGCACCTCGTCGATGATCGACGGATGGCCGGGGGCCAGGCGGACCATGTCGCCATTGCGCGGCGTCACCGTCATCGGCACCTGCAGGTCCTTGGCCAGGGCCGCGTGTTCGAGCAGGTGGCGGCGCTCGCCGTGGGTCGGGACGGCGATCTGCGGCCGGGCCCACTGGTACATCTGCTTGAGTTCGTCGCGGCAGGGGTGGCCGCTGACGTGGATGCCCGGATGGTCGCGCTCGGTGTAGAGGCGCACGCCCCGGTCCGCCAAACCGTTCTGCAGGGCGCGGATCGGCACCTCGTTGCCGGGGATGACCCGGCTGGAGAAGATGACGTGGTCGCCGGCGCCGAGCGTGATGTGCGGATGGGTGCCGGCGGCGATGCGGGAGAGGGCGGCGCGCGGCTCGCCCTGGCTGCCGGTGCAGAGGTAGAGGATGGTGTTTTCTGGGAAGTAGCCGGCTTCCTTGTCGCTGACGAACTCCTGCGTGCCCTTCATCAGCCCCACCGACTTGGCGGCGGCGGCCATGCGGTGCATCGAGCGGCCGACCAGGCAGACGCGGCGCCCGGCGTCCTCGGCGGCGCGGATGACGGTGTCCATGCGGGCGACGTTGGAGGCGAAACAGCCGACGGCGATCTTGCCCTTCAGCGAGCCGATCAGCTTGGTCATCGCCACGCGAACCTCGCCCTCCGAGCCGGCGACGCCGTCCACGAAGACGTTGGTGCTGTCGCAGACCATGGCCAGCACGCCCTCGTCGCCGAGCCGGCGGATGGCGGCGGCGTCGGTGACGGCGCCGAGCAGCGGGTCGGGATCGATTTTCCAATCGCCGGTATGGAGGATGGTCCCCAGCGGCGTGCGGATGGCCAGGCCGTTGGGTTCCGGGATCGAGTGGGTCAGGGTGATCAGCTCGAGCTCGAACGGCCCCAGCTCGATATGGCCGCCCAGCTCGACGACGGTGATGTCGACGTCGTCGAGGATGCCCTTCTCGCGCAGCTTCTCGCGCAGCAGGAAGGCGGTGAACGGCGTCGCATAGACCGGCGCCTTGAGGCGCGGCCACAGCCAGGCGACGGCGCCGATGTGGTCCTCGTGGGCGTGGGTCAGGACGATGCCGAGGATGTCCTTGGCATAGGCCTCGATATACTCGGGGTCGGGCAGGATGACCTCGACGCCGGGCGTCGTCTGGTCGCCGAAGGTGATGCCGAGGTCGACGACGATCCATTGGCGGGCCTCTGCCGGCCCATAGCCGTAGAGGTTGAAGTTCATGCCGATCTCGTTGGAGCCCCCCAGCGGCAGGAAGATCAATTCATCTTGGGGGGAAGGCTTAGGCATGACGGTCAAGTGGTGTTCCTGCGGTGGATTTCCAGCAGACCCCGGATCGTGAGGTCGCCGTCGAAGATGTCGATGGTGTCGGTGGCCCCCTCGAACAGGGAGAAGACCCCGCCCGTGGCGACAACGGTCAGGTGGCCGCCGCGTTCATCCTTGATGCGTTTGATCAGGCCCTCGATGAGGCCGATGTAGCCCCAGAAGACGCCCGACTGCATGGCGGTGACGGTGTCGGCGCCAACCACGCGGCCATTCGGCGGCCGCTGGATGGCGATTCGGGGCAGTTTTGCCGCCGCCTCGTGCAGGGCCTGCATGGAGAGGTTGATGCCGGGGGCGATGACGCCGCCCTCGAAGCCGCCGTCGGCTCCGATGACGTCGAAGGTGGTGGCGGTGCCGCTGTCGATGATGATCAGTGGGCCGGGGTATTTGATGTGGGCCCCGATAGCGTTGACCAGCCGGTCGGCGCCGGCCTCGCTGGGCTTGTCGATCCGGATGGGGATGCCGAGCTCGGCGTTCTCGCCGATGACCAGCGGTTCGACGTGCAGGTAGCGGCGCGAGAGGTTGCGCAGGTTGAACAGCGACTGCGGCACGACGCTGGAAATGATGCAGGCGGTCAGGGCGCCGAGGCTCATGCCGGACATGGCCAGCAGCTGCGACAGCCAGACCGCGTATTCGTCGGCCGTGCGGGTGCTCTCGGTGGCGGTGCGCCACTGGGCGATCCAGTCCTTGCCGTCATGGACGGCGAAGAGGGTGTTGGTGTTGCCCTGTTCGATGGCCAGCAGCATTCAGCGGTCTCCGAAAAACACGTCGCCCGCCGTGATGCGGCGCAGCATGCCGTCTGGCAAGCGCAGTCTGAGCGATCCGTCGGTATCGAGGCCCTCGGCGACGCCCTCGACGGTTTCATTGCCCAGGCGGGCCACGCAGGGCTCGCCAAGGCCGTGGGCCCGGCGGGTCCAGGCGTCGGCGATGGCCGGGAAGCCGAGCCGGTCCCAGACGTCCTGCCAGCGGGCGAAGGCCGTCGCCAGGACGGTGAGGGCTTCGAGCGGCTTGGGCGGCGGGGCGGTCATGTGGGCGGCGAAGGTGGTGGCGGGGCGTTCGGGGTTCTCGGGGGCCTCGGCCAGGTTGACGCCGATGCCGACGGCCAGCCACAGCCCGCCGAGCGGCGAGGGCCCGGACTCGATGAGGACGCCGCTGGTTTTCTTGCCACCGATCAGCGGATCGTTCGGCCACTTCAGGGTGACGAGGCTGGCGGGGACGAAGGCGTCGGCGAGGTCGGCCACGGCCAGCGCCGCCACGAACGATATCTGCGCCGCCTCGCCCGGCGGCCGCTGGGTGGTCAAGAGCAGCGTGGCGGCCAGGTTGCGCCCCTGCCCCGTCTCCCAGGCCCGGCCCCGGCGGCCCCGCCCGGCGGTCTGGCGCCCGGCGGTCAGCCAGACGGGCCCCATCTCGCCGGCTTCGGCGCGGCGGCGAGCCTCGGCGTTGGTGGAGTCGATCTCGTCGTAGGCGACGATGGGGGGGATGCTCATGCCGCCATCACTCCGCACCCCCAATCGTCATCCTCGGGCTTGTCCCGAGGACCCATTCGTCAGCTCGCACGAACGGTTGCCCACAGGGCTGGGTCGGTGCGGTCGCGTTCGTGCCTTGCCCGACCATGGGTCCTCGGGACAAGCCCGAGGATGACGGCGCTAGTATGGAAGCAACGAGGATGACCTACCCCAGCGCGGCCGCAGCGGCCGTGGCCAGCGGGTCGAGCCAGATCAGCGCCACGATACAGACCGGGAAGCTGAACAGCGCCGCCAGGATGCCGATGGTGCGGGCCTCCAGCGGCGGCTTCTCGGTCGCGCCGGGCGACGGGTCCATCCACATGACCTTGATCAGGCGCAGGTAGTAGAAGGCCGCCACCACGCTGCCGACCAGGCCGAGGATGGCCGCCCAGGCCATGTAGCCGTTGGCGCCGGCGTCGACGAACGGAATGCCGCCCGAGGCGCCGATGGCCGCCTTGAACACGTAGTACTTGGCCCAGAAGCCCGCGAACGGCGGCATGCCGATGGCCGACAACGAGAAGGCGGTGATGGCCAGGGCCATGCCCGGGCGTTCCTTCACCAGCCCGGCCATGTCGTCGATGGTCTCCATCGGACGGCCATCCCGCTCCAGTGCGCAGAGCACGGCGAAGAAGCCGGTGACGTCGACCATGTAGAGGACCATGAACAGCAGCATCGACTGCACGCCCGCCTCGCCGCCGGCGGCCAGGCCCAGCAGGGCGTAGCCGATGTTGGCGATGGAGCTGTAGGCCCACAGGCGTTTGAGGTTGCGCTGCGCCAGGCCGGCGAAGGCGCCGACGAAGATGGAGATCATCGCCAGGGCGACAATGACCTGGCGCCATTCGTCGATGGCGCTGCCGAAGCCCTCGCTCAGCACCCGGGCCAGCAGCACCATGGCGGCCAGCTTCGGCGCGGCCGAGAAGAAGCCGACGATGGGGGTCGGGGCGCCCTCGTAGACGTCCGGCGTCCACATGTGGAACGGCGCGGCGGAGACCTTGAAGGCGATGCCGCAGATCAGGAAGACCAGGCCGAACAGCACGCCCGCCCCCGCCCCGCCCGCCTTCACCGCCTCGGCGATGACCGGGAACTGGGTGGAGCCGGCGAAGCCGTAGATCAGCGAGGCGCCGTAGAGCAGCAGGCCGGAGCTCAAGGCCCCGAGCACGAAGTACTTGAGGCCGGCTTCCGAGCCCTTGGCGTCGTCGCGGCGGAAGGCGGCGAGGACGTAGAGGGCCAGGCTGTGCAGCTCGATGCCCATGTAGAGGCTGATCAGGTCGCCGGCGCTGGCCATGACGCCCATGCCGAGGGCGGCCAGCAGGATCAGCACCGTCAATTCGAACTTGGCCTCGCCGCGCCGGGCCAGCCAGCGGTCGGTGAGCAGGATCGAGACGGCCGAGAAGCCGTAGATGAAGACCTTGGCGAAGGCGGCGATGGGATCGGAGATCAGGCCGCCGGCGAAGGCGGTCCCGTGCGGACCGACCACGGCGGCGACGGCGGCGCCGATCAGCGACAGGATGGCGACGCCGTTGAACAGCGCCGTGACCTTGCCCTGGAAGGCGCCCCAGACCAGCAGCACGCAGGCCGCGACCATCAGGATGACTTCGGGCCAGGCGAGGGAGAGGTGGCTCAAGAACATGGCGTGACCCCTACCCGCCCGTCGCGGCGCGATAGGCGCCGACCAGCGCATCGACCGAGGCGCCGGTGTATTGGAAGATGCTGTGCGGATAGACCCCGAGGAACAGGGTCGCGACGATCAGCGGAACGAAGATGGCGATCTCGCGCCAGTCCAGGTCGGTGATGTTCATCAGCTGCGGATTGGTGATCTCGCCGAACATCACGCGCCGGTAGAGCGTCAGGGCGTAGACGGCCGACAGGATCACCCCGGTAGCGGCCAGCAGGGCCGTCCAGGTCGAGGCCTGGTAGGTCCCGGTCAGGGTCATGATCTCGCCGACGAAACCGCTGGTGCCGGGCAGGCCGACGTTGCCCATGGTGAACAGCATGAACACCGCTGCATACCAGGGCATGCGCTGGGTCAGGCCGCCGTAGAAGGCGATCTCGCGGGTGTGCATGCGGTCGTAGACGACGCCGACGCAGAGGAAGAGGGCCCCGGAGATCACCCCGTGGCTGATCATCTGGTAGACGGCGCCCTGCACCCCGACCGAATTGCCGCTGAAGATGCCCATGGTCACGAAGCCCATGTGGGCGACCGAGCTGTAGGCGATCAGCTTCTTGATGTCGGTCTGCCGGAAGGCGACCAGCGAGGTGTAGATGATGGCGATGGCCGACAGGCCGAAGACCAGCGGGGCCCAGACCTCGGAGGCCTGCGGGAACATCGGCAACGAGAAGCGCAGGAAGCCGTAACCGCCGAGCTTCAGCAGGATCCCGGCCAGGATGACCGAACCGGCCGTCGGCGCCTCGACGTGGGCGTCGGGCAGCCAGGTGTGGACCGGCCACATCGGCATCTTCACCGCGAACGACGCGAAGAAGGCCAGCCACAGCCAGGTCTGCAGCATCGGGTCGAACTTGTAGTGCATCAGCTCTGGGATCGAGCTGGTGCCTGAAATCCCGATCATGGCCAGCACCGCCGCCAGCATCAGCACGCTGCCCAGCAGGGTGTAGAGGAAGAACTTGAAGGCCGCGTAGACCCGCCGCTTGCCGCCCCAGATGCCGATGATCAGGAACATCGGCACCAGGCCAAATTCGAAGAACATGTAGAACAGGATCAGGTCGAGCGCCGTGAAGACGCCGATGACCAGCACTTCCAGGATCAGGAAGGCGATCATGTATTCGGGCACGCGGGTCTCGATCGACTTCCAGCTGGCCGCGATACAGAGCGGCAGCAGGAAGGTGGTCAGGATCACGAACAGGATGGAGATGCCGTCGACGCCCATCCGGTAGTGCAAGCCCGCGAACAGCGGGAACTCCTCGAGGAACTGGAAGCCCGGATCGCCGGCCTTGAACGAGGCCAGCATCAGCAGGCTCAAGCCGCAGGTCACCACGGTGGTGGTCAGGGTGATCCAGCGGGCGGCGTTGTCCACGGCCGGGCCGGTGCGGCCGCTGAAGCGCAGGGCCAGGATGGCGAGGACGCCGATGAGCGGCGAGAAGGTGATGAGGGAGAGAATGCCGGTCATGGTCCTGGCCTACCCTCGGAACTGGAACAGGGCGTAGGTCAGCAGACCCGCGATCCCGAGCAGCATAACGAAGGCGTAGTGATAGACGTAGCCGGTCTGCAGCCGGCCCGTGCCCTTGCCGACGAGCATCGAGGCGGCCGAGACGCCGTCCGGACCCAGGCCGTCGATGATCTTCTGGTCGCCGCCCTTCCAGAACAGGTCGCCGAGGACGCGGGCGAGGCGAACGAACGTGGCGTCGTAGATCTCGTCGAAGTACCACTTGTTGTAGAGGAAGCGCCAAAGCGGCCCCTCCTGGGCGGCCAGCCGCGCCCCCATGCCCTCGTTGAGCAGGTAGACGTAGACGGCGATGGCGAAGCCCGTGGCGGTGACCACCAGCGGCGCCCAGATCACCCAGTCGGGCGCCTCGTGCATCTCGTGCAGCACGTGGTTGCTGGCGGCGTTGAACACCGAGCCGGCCCAGAACTCGACCTGGTCATGGCCGACGAAATACTCGACGAAGAAATAGCCGGCGACGACGGCGCCCAGGGCCAGCAGCCCGAGCGGAACCAGCATGGTCAGCGGGCTCTCGTGCGGCTTGTGGTCATGGCCGTGGTCGTCATGGGCGTCAGGCAACGGCTCGCTGTGGGTCTCAAGCTGGGCGTGGCTCGCGTGGTCGTCGTGGGCATGCGCATCGGCATGCGCGTGATCGTCGTGCGCCCACTTGGCCTTGCCGTGGAAGGTCATGAAGGCCAGGCGCCAGCTGTAGAAGCTGGTCAGGCCGGCGGCCAGCAGGCTGACCACGAAGGCGAACTGGGCGGCGGCGTTGTGCTGCCCGGCGGCCCAGCTGGCCTCGATGATGGTGTCCTTGGAATAGAAGCCGGCGAAGCCCAGGTCGATGCCGGGGATGCCGACGCCGGTGATGGCAAGCGTGCCGATGGTCATCACCGCATAGGTGAAGGGCAGGTACTTCCACAGCCCGCCCATCTTCCGCATGTCCTGCTCGTGGTGCATCCCGTGGATCACCGAGCCGGCGCCGAGGAACAGCAGGGCCTTGAAGAAGGCATGGGTGAACAGGTGGAACATCGCCGCCTGGTAGGCGCCGACCCCGG
>JAQGIK010000087.1 GCA_028291265.1 Caulobacter sp.
GGCCAGGCGTCGAGTTGCTCGGACACCTCGAGCGGATAGACCGCGACCTCGCAGAGGATGGAGGCGCCGTTCTTGATCTGCTTCAGATAGCGGTAGGCGCCGATGGACTCCTCCGCCGTCACACCGCGCACGCCGGCCTCTTCCAGCGCCTCCTGGGCCGCGGCCTCGGAGAAGGTGCGGTCCTTCATCGGCCAGCCTTTGGGGATCACCCAGCGGCGGGTCTCGCGGGAGGTGATGAGCAACACCTCGGGCGCCCCCGCCAGCCGATAGGGCAGGGCGGCCACCTGGCGGGCGCATTCGACGGCGCCCCAGGGAATCTTGCGGCCGAGTTCGTCCCTCATTTCATCCACATCCGCCCAAGGGCATAGAAGAGTGCACCCATGAGTCCCGCCATCGGCATAGTTATTATCCAGGCGATGACGATGTTCTTGGCCACGCCCCATCGCACCGCAGATGTGCGCCGGGCCGCGCCGACGCCGACGATGGCGCCGGTGATGGTGTGGGTGGTCGATACCGGTATGCCCAGATAGGTCGCGCCGAAAAGGGTGATCGCGCCGCCGGTCTCGGCGCAAAAGCCCTGTTGCGGCGTCAGGCGGGTGATCTTCGAGCCCATGGTGTGGACAATGCGCCAACCGCCGAAGAGGGTCCCAAGCGCCATGGCGGTCTGGCAGGAAAGCACGACCCACAAGGGTACGGTGAATTCACCGGCGGTCATGCCGTGGGCGTAGAGCAGCACGGCGATGATGCCCATGGTCTTCTGGGCGTCGTTGCCGCCGTGGCCGAGGCTGTAGGCGCTGGCCGAGACGAACTGCAGGCCGCGGAAGAAGCGGTCGGCGAAGACCGGATGGGCCCGCACGAACAGCCAGCTGACGATCAGCACCAGGACCAGGGCCAGCCCGAAGCCGACGGCCGGCGACAGGAAGATGGCGAGCACCGTCTTGGTCACCCCGCCGACCACCACGGCCCCGAAGCCGGCCTTGACGATGCCGGCCCCGAGCAGGCCGCCGACCAGGGCGTGCGAACTGGACGAGGGGATGCCGCGCAGCCAGGTGATGACGTTCCAGGCGATGGCCCCGATCAGCGCCCCGAAGATCACCTTGTCGCTGATGACGTCGGCCGAGATGATGCCCTTGCCGATGGTGCCGGCCACATGCAGGCCGAAGAACAGGAAGGCGATGAAGTTGAAGAAGGCCGCCCAGCCGACCGCGTAGATCGGCGGCAGCACCCGGGTGGCGACGATGGTGGCGATCGAGTTGGCGCTGTCGTGCAGGCCGTTCAGGAAGTCGAACAGCAGGGCGACGCCGATCAGGAAGACCAGCACGATGAGGGCGGCGTCCATGTCCGTTTCCGCCCTTACAGGTGCTCGACCAGCACGCCGTTGATGTGGTTGGCGACGTCCTCGAAGCGGTCGACGACCTTTTCCAGGTGGTCGTAGATCTCCGCCCCGATGATGAAGGCGAGGGCGTCGCCGCCGCCCTCCCGCTTCTGGGCCTGGTACAGCGCCTTCATGCCGGCGTCGTAGAGGTCGTCGCTGTGGCTCTCCAGATGGGCGATCTGCTCGGTCAGGGCGTTGAGCCGCAGCCGCTCGCGGGTCATCTCGGGCAGCAGGGAAACGGCCTCGACGGTCAGGGCGGCGGCCTGGACGGCGACGTCGCCCAGCTCGCGCATGTGGGGGGAGAAGTCGCGCACCTCATAGAGGGTGACGGCCTTGGCGGTCTTCTGCATCTGGTCGACGGCGTCGTCGAGGCTGTTGGTCAGCCGGCGGATGTCGGAGCGGTCGAAGGGGGTGATGAAGCTGCGGCGCACGGCGACCAGCACCTCGCGGGCGACGTCGTCGGCCTTGTGCTCGGCGTCGACGATGGCGGCGCACCAGGTCGGGGTTTCCTCGCCGCCGTCGAGCATCCGGCGCAGGGCGGCGGCCCCGACGACCAGGGTGTCGGCATGGGCGGCGAACAGGCGGAAGAAATTGTCTTCCCTGGGCAGCAGGGCCTGGAACCAGCGGAGCATGCGGAGAGCCTCGTCGAGCGGATACAGGCGGGGTGTAGCGCAACGGCGGGGATTCGTCAGTGGGCGGATCGGCGCCCCCCCTGCCGCTTCCACCTGAGCTGAAAGCCGGCCCAGACAGTCTGGCGGCGAAAATCGGCCCTCCCCCATGGCGCGGCGGGGCCGGCGGCCCTAGCTTTCCTGCAACGCAAAAGGAACGTTCCGATGTCCGACGCCGCCGAGGCCCCGCCGCCCGCCAACCATCCCGAGGGCTACGTTCCGGACAAGGTCTGGACCTGGAACAAGGCCAGCGGCGGCCGCTTCGCCGCCATCAACCGCCCCATCGCCGGCCCGACCCACGACAAGGACCTCCAGGTCGGCAAGCACCCGCTGCAGCTCTATTCCCTGGCCACGCCCAACGGGGTGAAGGTGACGGTGATGCTGGAGGAGCTGCTGGCCCTCGGCCACAGCGGCGCCGAGTACGACGCATGGCTGATCAACATCAACGCCGGCGACCAGTTCTCCAGCGGCTTCGTCGCCGCCAACCCCAACTCCAAGATCCCGGCCCTGGTCGACCACAGCGACCCGGCCAGGCCGATCCGCATCTTCGAGAGCGGCGCCATCCTGATCCACCTGGCCGAGAAGTTCGGCGAATTCCTGCCGACCGACGCAGGCCTCCGGGCCGAGACCCTCAGCTGGCTGATGTGGCAGATGGGCAGCGCCCCCTACCTGGGCGGCGGCTTCGGCCACTTCTACGCCTACGCCCCGTTCAAGATCGAATACGCCATCGACCGCTTCGCCATGGAGGTGAAACGCCAGCTGGACGTGCTGGACCGGCGCTTAGGGGAGGCCGAGTACCTGGCCGGCGACGCCTACACCATCGCCGACATAGCCGTCTGGCCCTGGTACGGGGCCTTGGCCAAGGGGCTGGTCTATGAGGCGGGGGAGTATCTGTCGGTGGCCGAGTACAGACACGTCCAGCGCTGGACCGACGCCATCGCCGAGCGGCCGGCGGTGAAGCGCGGGCGGATGGTCAACCGCGTGTTCGGGGACCCGGCGAGCCAGCTTTGGGAGCGGCACGACGCGGGGGATTTTGAGACGAAGACGGGGGATAAGGTGGGGAAGTAGGATTAGGGCCGCCAACTCCATCATTGCGTCCTGACCTCGCGCGTGATCGCCTGTTGCGATGAAGGGCGTGTTCGACTGCAAACCCCACTCGGCCTACGACGACGACCTCGTTGAGCGGTACCATTTTCCCGGGCGGTATCTCGCCCAGGCGATGGAAATGTTGGGTGACTGGATTGTCTATCGCGAACCAAGGCGTAACGGCGGTCGAGAGGCCTACATCGCGATTGCCCGGGTCACCGCCATCGCCCCGGACCCCTCTGTCTCTGGGCATCACTACGCTCGGTTGGCCGAGTATCTGGAGTTCGACCACCCGGTGCCGTTCCGCGACGCCGCCCAGTATCGCGAGAGCCCGCTCAACGCGCTGGACAATCGGGCTTTGGCGGGCCGGTCTCTACAGGGTCGTTCAATCCGTCCGCTGTCGGAAGCCGATTTCGCGGCCATCGTAACCGCGGGCCTGAGTGAGACTTTAGCGCCCGAAAATGCCCGCCGGTTGAACCTAGATCGGCCCGAGATTCTTTCCCCGGCCACTTCATGGGTTGCTTCAGGATTCGGCGAGCCGGCGATCCTCTGGGACGAGCCGCCTCGCGTGAGCGAACAGGTGGTGCTCAACCGAAAGATCAGGGACGCAGCGTTCCGGCGTGCGGTTATCGACGCTTACGACAACAAGTGCGCCGTCAGCGGCCTGCGTATCGTCAACGGCGGGGGTCGGGCGGAGGCACAAGCGGCGCACATTTGGCCGGTCGCGGACGGCGGGCCAGACGTGGTGCAGAATGGAATCGCCTTGTCAGCAACGGCCCATTGGTTGTTCGACCGACACATGATCTCTTTAACCGACGAGTACAAACTCCTCGTGTCGCACAACAAGGTGCCAGTCGAGTTGCAGCGGCTGTTCGCAGGCCAGATGGAAAGGATTCATCTGCCCCGCAACCCTCAACATTGGCCGCACTTGCCCTATGTCCAAAAACACAGAGAGCGGTTTGCTACGGCGGCTTAAGTCGCGCAGGTCCCGCTACAACCGGCGTCGGTAGGCGGCCAGCTCGTCAGGCGGCACATCGCCGGCGACGAGGCGATAGTGGCGCTCTTCAACAATGCGAACCTGGTCCTCTTCAACCGCAAGCTCGAACATGGCGATCCGATCATCGCCCATGAACTGGGTCGAAATCGATCGACAGACGAGGCCGGGAAACTTCTCGGCGCAGCAGGCGATGTCCTGCTTGGATTGGACAACGGATAGCTGGTCCGAGCCGCCTTTCGCCTGCACCGGCAGAACATACTGAACACCGTGCCGGTCGACGCCGACATAAACCTCGTCGATCTCGATCTGCCCGACTCCCTTCACCGTTGTGCGCAGGTGATTTTGGAGGGAGTAGGCCGTGAGACCCAGGAAAGTGTCGATCAGCCGGTTGTATCGCACCTTGGCCAGCAGCGCCTGCTCGTCGTTGAGCGTGTAGGAGCCGATGATTGCCGGCGTCGCATCGGGAATCTTGATGGTAACGAGGTTTGGATTGGGGAGGATCCGGTTGATCGGCACCAAACGGAACCTATAGAGCGCCCGTCCGGCGCCTTCGACTATCCACTCCATGCCCTCGGGCTGGGTGGCCAGCACCCGTTCCGGCATGGGAACCCGGTAGCGAATGGAATAGATGACGTCGCCGAGATTCTTGGGGAGCTTCAATCCCAATTCGGCGGCCGCCCGCTCCAGATCTTCGCGGGCGAAGGGCAGATCGATCTTGCTAGGACCATAGGCGCCGTACGCCTCATCGAAAAAGATATGCTCGACGAGCGCCTTGTATCGATTGGTCTCGGCCGCGGGGACGGTCATCCGAAGGCGCGCGCCTCTTCCGCCAAGCCAAGTTCGATATCGATCTGCTTGCGCTTCCGGGCGCCGCTCTTGCGGTCGCGTTTGCCTGCCGGCGCTTCGACGTTGAAGTGAGCAGCGGCCTGCGAAACGGTCATCCGGATCAAGTCCCTGTCGCCCAGTTCCATCGGATAGTCGGGCCGCTCCGGGACCAAGCCCAATGCACCGATCACCTGAGCAGCAATCGCCCGCGCAAGCGGCGGAGGGACCGCATTTCCGATCTGACGGGCGCCGTGCCATTTCGTCTCGTTGAAACGAAACCAGTCGGGGAAGCCATGAAGGCGCGCCATCTCCCGGACAGTTACGCACCGCGCATGGCGATAATGGATCGGCCTGGGGCTGGTGAAGGCGCCTCGAGCCGCATCGGTGCCCGCCCTCAGCGTGTTGCTCAGGCCGGATGCCGGAAGACGGAAGAACCTCGAGATCGGTTCGACGGCGCCGCCTGCCGTCTCGCCAAAGCGCCGGCGCGAGATGACGGAATGGTGAGTGCGGGCGCTCGAGGTCAGGACTTCGTCATCCCACAAACGCGGATGGGAAAAATCGGTCGGGTCGATGTCGAGCCCGCGCAGAACCCGGGCAAAGGCGCTTGATTCGCCCCAGGAAGCGGTGCGCACCTCATCGGTCACGATCAGATCGTCGAAGGCTTCCGCGTCCGGCAAGTCGTCCAACGCGTCCTTACAGGACGGGCCGACAGGAAGCGGGGAAGGCCGTTTGCTATCTGCGGGGCGGGTCGTCGGATTCGGATACGTCGGCGTAGCAAGGCCACGACGAGCGCCGAACAAGATGAGCCTCTCCCGATGTTGGGGAACGGCGTAGTCGGCCGCGTCCAGTACCTTCCAAGGCAGGCGAACATCGTAACCTACCGCGTCGAACGCCCCGATGAGCTCTTCGAGGAACTGTCGGTGCTTTCCGACCGTCAAGCCTTTGACGTTCTCGAACACAAAATACGAAGCGCGCAGGTCATGAACCAGCCTGACGAAGTCCTTCACCAAGGCGTTCCGAGGATCGTCCAAAATGCGCTGGCCGATCATCGAGAAGCCTTGGCAGGGCGCCCCCCCGAAGACCACGTCGACCGTTCGAAGTCCGATTCCCGCCGCGCTTCGGATTTCGGCGGCCGTCACCTGCTGAACGGACTTCGCAACAACGGCGCAGTCGGGAAAATTGAACTTGTGAGCAGCACAGTGGACGGGATCGATCTCCACCGCCGCGACCACATCGAAGCCCGCCTGCTCGAACCCAAGGCTCATGCCGCCCGCGCCGGCAAAAAGATCCACGCCTATCGGTCGCCGCATACTCGCCTCGTCGTCTGACTCGGCGAACCCTACCCGCGCGAGGGCGACGTGTCGATCGAAAATTGCTTAGAGGGGCCAAGAAAGTTCACTAAGCGTTCTCTTAGTGCACTCGCATCGCGAATTTCGCATTGCCATATGGTGAGAACCCGCCAGCCTGCATTCGTTAAAGCGGTTTCGTTCAGCAGATCCCTCAATCGGTTTCGCTCCAGCTTGGGCAGCCAAAATTCCGGGCGTGACTTGGGAGGCCGCCCAATCCGACATCCGTGCCCATGCCAGAAACAACCATGCACAAAGATCGCGGCCTTGCGTGCCGGCAAAACGATATCTGGCCTGCCGGGCAGGTCGCTTCGGTGGAGGCGGTAACGGTAGCCTCGCTCGTGGAGATATTTTCGAACGATTAGTTCGGGTGCGGTGTTCTTGGAACCTACCCGGCTCATCAGGGCGCTACGGCTTTTCTTCGATCTGTTGTCGACCATGTTCGTTGAACGCTGCGGTCACGCTTTGGGCTTCGCCTTAGATTTTCGATATGAGATGCCGCTGACAGGCGGCCGAACTCGAAAGAGCGCCTTCGACTCACATTCGAGCGGAATTAAATATACTGGCGTGTCATCGACCCGTTTGCCTTTAGCGGCGGTCCTCGGCTCCCAGGAAGCTTCATAGGTTGCGCGGTCAATTGTACGAAATTCAACCACATAAATCAGCCTCTCTCGACCATCACCGGCCGGATCGGTTACCAATTTGACAGCAATTGGCTTAACTCCGGAAATGAACGGGTCTGACAGATGCTTTGTACTCTTGAATCCTTGATGAATTTGGAATCTAATTTGATCCTCAAGTAACCGTTCTCCATCCCCCTTTGCTTCGCACGTAATAAGAATATGCTCTTCCTTATCTCCCGCAATACTGCTCGCCGTAAGAATGAACGTTGCGTCGATTTCGGGCTGCGTCTTCATGCCGATTTGTAAATGCACCAAGTCCTTCACTCGGCCCGCCATCGTCGACTGAAAGGCAATTTGGGATTCTATGATCCCGAGATTCACCACGATCTGCGCAAGCCAAGTTTCCTCTTCACGGCCTAGGCGTCGCGCAGCGTGAGGCAAGGAAATAGATTGGATATCGTAGACAGCTGTTCGGGCATCAGGCTCGAAACGATCAGGAAAGGGCTCGGTCTGATCGACGTCGAACGGAATAAATTCCAGGACGCGCTTGCCGCCAAACCTCTGTCGAGCGGTTACACGCTGGGCGGTTAACTCTGGGGGCCAGAGTCCGCTCGCACCGACGCGGCGTACAATGTCTTTTAGAAAATTTGCCGGGTTCCCCAGCCCTAAACCTTGGCCAGAGAGTCGGATTTCCGCTTGAAGCTCTTCAGATGTAACAATCATCGAGGCGGATCCGGCTTTGGTTTCAAAGAGACGGCCCAAAACCACCTGCTTTCGCAGTTGCTTAACCACATCCTCTAACTTGGGACGGGCCTGACCGGCATCTTCGTTATTGTCGCCCATTCGACCGCGGTCCCAACCAACGCAAATATACTCTCGCCTTCTTCAAGCAAAATATGGTCGCAGTATGCCCGATTCCCGCAAGATACCCGAAATGCAGCTGCACCCGCACGCGCTCCGACCGTAGCGTGAACCCCAGCGCGTGGGCCACCTTCATCACCGTCGAGAACTCCGGGTTCCCCTCGCTACTCAGCGCCTTGTAGAGCGCCTGGCGGGTGAGGCCGTCTATTCGGCGAGGGCGGACATGCCCTTGGCGCGGGCGACGACGCCGAGGGCCTGGGCGATGACGGCGCCGTCATCAGATTCGAAGGCGTCGGTCAGGTATTCCTCGATGGCCTCGGGGGTGTCGAGGACCAGGGCGGAGTCGAAGGGGCGGGTTTGGGTGGGCATGGTCTGTCTTGAACCGAACTGTAAACTGTAGACAACAGGTGAGGAAGCCGGGTGCGCGGTTCTTCAGAAGCCGGCGCCGCCCTCATCCGACCCTGCTCCGCCAAGGCTTCGCAGGGCCACCTTCCCGGCAGGCGGGAGAGGATTGCGGGGGCGAAAATGCGATAATGGTTGCCCGCTTCGATAAGCGGCTCCCCTCCCCCACCGGAGCCTTCCGCATGTCCAAGGCCGCCCCCACGCCTGTCCTCAAGCCGCTGCGGCTGCGCCAGCAGCGGTTCGTGCATGAGTATCTGGTCGACGGCAACGCGGCGGCGGCCGCGCGGCGGGCCGGGTATGAGGTGAAGCGGTCGAAGTCTTACGGCTGCGAGATGCTGAAGAAGCCCGCCGTCAAGGCGGCGGTCGCCGCCGAGCGGGCGCGGCGGGCGGCGCCGATGTCGCGGGAGAGCGTCATGGCGGCGCTGCGCCAGGTGGCCGAGGCCAACGTGCTGGACTATGCGCGCACTGGTCCGGGCGGGGCGCTGGAGCTGGACCTGTGGCGGCTGGAGCGGGATCGGGCCGGGGCGGTGAAGGAGCTGACCGTGGTCGAGCAGACGGACCCGAAGAGCGGGGCGGTGACGCGGACCGTCGGCTTCAAGCTGGCCGACCGGTCGGCGGCGCTGATCAAGCTGCTGCCGATGCTGGAGGCGCGGGACGAGGCGGCGGGGCTGGCGCGCGGGCGGCGGGACGGGATCGCGGCGGTGGCGGCGCTGACGGCGGAGCAGTTCGGGCGGTTCCGGGAGGGGCTGGCGCGGGCCGGGCGCG
>JAQGIK010000107.1 GCA_028291265.1 Caulobacter sp.
CCACCGGCTGGGCACCGCCGAGATCGAGTCGGCCCTGGTCGCCCACGCCAAGGTCGCCGAGGCTGCGGTGGTCGGCTTCCCGCACGACATCAAGGGCCAGGCGATCTACGCCTACGTCACCCTGAAGGCCGATCGTACGCCCACGGACGAACTGCGCGCCGAGCTGATCAAATGGGTGCGCCAGGAGATCGGCCCCTTCGCCGCCCCCGACGCCATCCAGTGGGCCCCGGGCCTGCCCAAGACCCGCTCGGGCAAGATCATGCGCCGCATCCTGCGCAAGGTGGCCGAGGGCGACGTCTCCAACCTCGGCGACACCACCACCCTTGCCGACCCGTCGGTGGTCGACGACCTGGTCGCCAACCGGATCGCCGGATGACCGCCCCGCCCAGCTGGCGCATCGGCGCCGTCACCGTCACCCGCATCCTCGAGATCGAGCTGCCGGTGCCGTATTACGAGCCCCGGCCCTTCCTGAACGGCGCGACGCCCGAGGCGCTCGCCGCCATCGACTGGCTGCATCCCCATTACGTCACCGCGGACGGCGCCCTGCGCCTCTCCATCCACGCCCTGCTGGTCGAGGCCCCCGGCCTGCGCCTCGTCGTCGACACCTGCGTCGGCAACGACCGCCCGCGCCGCATCACCGGCAGGCAGCCGCTGGCCACCCCCTTCCTCGACCAGATGAAGGCCGCCGGCTGGGGCCCCGAAACCGTCGACGCCGTGGTCTGCACCCACCTCCATGTCGACCACGTCGGCTGGAACACCATGCTGGTCGACGGCGCCTGGGTCCCGACCTTCCCGAACGCCCGCTATCTGATCGGCAGGGCCGAGTACGACCACTGGTCGGCCGAGGGCGACGCCGAACAGCAGGTCGTGCTCTCCGACTCCATCCAGCCCATCCTCGACGCCGGCCTCGCCGACTTCGTCGCCCCCGACCACCGCCTCTCCCCCGAGATCGCCCTGCAGCCGACCCCCGGCCACACCCCCGGCCACGTCAGCGTCGCCATCGAATCCCAGGGCCAGCGGGCCCTGATCACCGGCGACCTGATGCACCACCCCTGCCAGGTCGCCCGCCCCGACTGGGCCCCGCCCTTCGACAACGACCCGGCCCTGGCCCTGGAGACCCGCCGCGCCGTGCTCGGCGCCGTCGCCGACCAGCCGATCCTGGTCATCGGCACCCACTTCGCCGCCCCCACCGCCGGCCACGTCGTCACCGACGGCGAGACCTGGCGCTTCGACGCCTGATCCCCCCTTTCACGGGAAACGCCGGCCCTTCCCTTGCCGCGCAAAGGGTCTAGCTTGCTGGCCATGTGGGCTGCGTTGTTCATGGCCGTCGCCGCCAGCGGCGTTTTCGCCGAGGTTTCCCCCGATCCCGACGGGACGGCCGGCATCGTGCGCGGCCGGGTCGACATCGAGGCCCCGCCGGCGGTGGTCTGGAACGTCATCCTCGACTGCAAACGGGCCAGGCGCATGGCCCCCAACGTCCAGAGCTGCAAGGTGCTCGATCGCGCCGCCGACGGCAGCTGGGACGTCCGCGAGATGGTCGTCGCCCCGCCGCTGGTGCCAAAAGTCCGCTCGGTGTTCCGCTCCTCCTACGAGCCGGTCCGGCGCATCACCTTCAAATGCACGGCCGGCGACGTGAAGGTCTGCGAGGGGGAGTGGCGCCTCACCGCCCTGCCCGGCGGCGGCACCCGGGTGGCCTACAGCAACCGCGCCTCCTCGCCCTACCCGGCCATACCGGCCGGCTGGACCCGCGACGCCATGAAGAACGACATGGTCCGGGCCCTCAAAGCCCTGCGCAAGGAATGCCTGACCGCCGCCGCCGAGTAAGGAGGGGCGGAGTAACAAACGGCAACCGCAGTTGCCTTGCGCCCCGCGCGAACATCGCTAAACCCCGGCCATGTTCGACGCCGTCATCTTCGACGCCGACGGAGTCCTCATCGACTCCGAGGTCATCTACCACGCCATCGAGATGGAGGTATTGGGCGGCTACGGCCTGACCTGGGACCCCCACGATTACCGCAGCCGCTTCATGGGCATGCACGAGCGCACCTACGTCGCCGCCCTCGACGCCGAGCACCGCAGGCACAACGGCGCCCCTCTCCCCGAAGACTTCCTGCGCACCGTCCGCGGCCTCTCCCGCATCGCCTGCGACGAGCGCCTCGAATGCGTGCTCGGCGCCCACGCCGCCGTCGAGGCCGTCGGTCTGCCCCGCGCCGTCGCCAGCAGTTCCGACGAGGAGGCCCTCTACCGCAAGCTGGCCAAGGTGGGCCTGGGCGCCCTGTTCGCCCCCCACATCTACTCGGCCGACCGCGTCGCCCACGGCAAGCCGCACCCCGACATCTTCCTGCACGCAGCGGAGAAGCTGGCGGTCGACCCGACCCGGTCCCTGGCCATCGAGGACAGCGTCAACGGCGTCACCGCTGCGAAAGCCGCCGGCATGACGGTGTGGGGCTTCACCGGCGGCGGCCACCTGGACGAACGCGCGGACGCCGGCCTGCTGGCGGCCGGGGCCGAGCGGGTGGTGACCAGCTGGGACGAGGCGCGGGCCCTCTTCGCGGCGCTATAATCTTTTCTGTCATTCTTCGGCGCCCGCAGGGCGACCGGAGGACCCATTCGTCCGCCAGGCGCATGGCGTGGCCGGATTTGCGCCGACCTTGGTGAAACGCTCCGCCCTCCAGCCGGTCCCGCACCCGCCATGGGTCCTCCGGTCCGCGCTGCGCGCGGCCGAAGGATGACAGGGTTTGGGGCGAGCAAACATTGACCCCCGGCCCCCCACGGCCTAATCGCCCCGCCATGTTTGAAGGTCTCTCCTCCCTCGCCCGCGACGCCAAGGCCTGGCCGTTCGAACAGGCCCGCAACCTGCTCGCCCGCACCCTGCGCATCCGCCTGTCCGACGCCGAACGCGATCTCGCCGTCACCCTGATCAATTCCGGCAAGACCGCCGAGGCCGTGGCGACCTTCCCGGCCCTGGGCAAACCCGTGATCCTCGAGACCGGCTACGGCCCGTCCGGCCTGCCGCACCTGGGCACCTTCCAGGAGGTGGCGCGCACCACCATGGTCCGCGCCGCCTTCCGCTCGCTGACCGACGACGCCATCCCGACCCGCCTGATCAGCTTCAGCGACGACATGGACGGCCTGCGCAAGATCGCCCCCAACCTGCCCAACCAGGCCATGCTGACCGAGGACATGGGCAAGCCCCTGACCGTCGTCCGCGACCCCTTCGGCACGCACGAGAGCTTCGGGGCCCACAACAACGCCCGCCTGCAGGCCTTCCTCGACAACTTCGGCTTCGACTACGAGTTCGTCAGCTCGACCGACTGCTATCGTGGGGGGGTCTTCGACGCGACCCTGCTGGTCGCCCTGCAACGCTTCGACGCCATCCAGAAGGTCATGCTGCCGACCCTGGGCGAAGAGCGCCGCGCCACCTATTCGCCCTTCCTGCCGATCAGCCCGACCACCGGCCGCGTCCTGCAGGTCCCGACCCTCGAGCGCCACGTCGACAAGGGGACCATCGTCTTCCACGACGAGGACGGGACCCTGACCGAGGTCCCCGTCACCGGCGGCCATGTGAAGATGCAGTGGAAGCCCGACTGGGCCCTGCGCTGGACCGCCCTCGGCATCGACTACGAGATGAGCGGCAAGGACCTGATCGACTCGGTCAAGGCCTCCAACCAGATCTGCAAGGCCCTGGGCGGCGTGCCGCCGGAGGGCTTCAACTACGAGCTCTTCCTCGACGAGACCGGCCAGAAGATCTCCAAGACCAAGGGCAACGGCCTGACCATGGACGAGTGGCTGGCCTTCGGCACGCCCGAGAGCCTGGCCTACTACATCTTCCAGAGCCCCAGGTCGGCCAAGCGCCTGCACCGCGACGTGGTGCCCAAGGCGGCCGACGAATACCTGCAGCAGCTCGACGCCTACCAGCGCCAGGAGCCGGCCCAGCAGATCAACAACCCGGTCTGGCACATCCACGGCGGCCGCCCGCCGCAGGAGGGCTCGCCGGTCAGCTTCAGCCTGCTGCTCAACCTGGTCTCGGCCGCCGACGCCCAGGACAAGGCTGTGCTCTGGGGGTTCCTGAGCCGCTACATCCCCGGCGCCTCGCCGCAGACGCATCCGCTGCTCGACACCCTGGCCGGCTATGCGGTCGCCTACTACGAAGACCAGATCAAGCCGAACAAGGCCTTCCGCGCCCCCGACGACAGGGAGCGCGCCGCCATGCTCGACCTGCGGGCCCGGCTGGCCGCCCTGCCGTCCGACTGCCAGGACGCCGAACTGATCCAGAACGAGGTCTACTCGGCCGGCAACGACGCCGGCTTCGACCCCCTGCGGTCGTGGTTCCAGGCGCTATATGAAGTGTTGCTCGGCCAAAGCCAGGGCCCCCGCTTCGGCTCCTTCGCCGCCATCTTCGGCCTCCCCCGCACCCTCGCCCTGATGGACGAGAAGCTGAGCGGCTGAGTCATCGACAACGCTCCCCCCGCTCCGCGGGGGAGAGTTGTTTCCCCTGCCGACCCAAGCCACTCTCACCCCATGCCCGCCGCGCCCAAGAAAACAAACAAACAGCCTGTACGTAAAAAGCGTCTGTCCCCGAAGGAGCGCGCCCGCGTCGACGAACTCTTCGCCCGCTTCTCCACCCTCTCCGAAAACCCCAAGACCGAGCTCAACTTCAGTTCGCCCTTCACCCTGGTCGTCGCCGTCGCCCTCTCGGCCCAGGCCACCGACGTCCAGGTCAACAAGGCCACCGCCAAGCTCTTCGCCGTCGCCGACACGCCGCAGGCCATCTACGACCTCGGCGTCGACGGCCTGATCCCCTGGATCAATTCCATCGGCCTGTTCCGCAACAAGGCCAAGAACGTCATCGAGCTCAGCCGCATCATCCTGCAGGAGCACGGCGGCCAGACCCCCCTGACCCGGGAAGCCCTCCAGGCCCTCCCCGGCGTCGGCCGCAAGACCGCCAGCGTCGTCCTCAACGAACTCGACATCGAACCGGCCATCGCCGTCGACACCCACGTCTTCCGCGTCTCCCACCGCCTCAAGCTCTCGACCGGCAAAACCCCCGACGCCGTCGAAGCCGACCTCATGGCCATCGTCCCCACGCCCTACCTGACCCGCGCCCATCACTGGCTGATCCTGCACGGCCGCTACGTCTGCCTGGCCCGCAAACCCAAATGCCCCGAATGCCAGGTCGCCGACCTCTGCCCGTCGCGCGAACTGTTCATGGGCGGCTAGCGGCGGCCCACCCCCACCCCCAAAATATCCGCTCATCCCGGCGAATGCCGGGACCCATCCGCGTGATCTCCGTGCGTCAGGAGAGGCGCGGATCAAGACCGTCACCAACATCTGGAAGGCGGAAAATCGGACATGTCGGCGCTCTGGCGGATGGGTCCCGGCATTCGCCGGGATGAGCGGTAGAGAGGGAGATGTGCGGTCCCGATATGCGATAATGGAAGCCCGCTTCGATAAGGGCTTCCCGATGCCGCGCACTCGCGCAAGCCGACTTCAAACGCGCTTCATAAGCACCTCAAGCCGACTTCAAATCCACTTCAAACAGACTTCAAACCGCCGCGGGGTCAACCTGTTGAAATCCCTCAGCAAGGCCCGCAAACCCGCGTCAACTCTCCAGGGCCGCCTTCACCGCCGCCCCGAACCGTCCGCCGGCCTTCGGCGCATACTGCAGGAACAGGTCCGGCTCGATCGCCTCCAGCTCCATGAGCTTCAGCTGTCCGTCCAGACCGCGCAGCAGGTCGATCCGCGCATAGGCCAGCGGCGGCACGGCGGCGAGAATCTCCTGCGCCACCTCCTCGGCCCCCTCCCAGGGCTTCACCCGCGAGATCTTGCCGCCGAACTGCGGCTGGACGCGGAAGTCGCCCCTGGCCGCCACCTTGGTCACCGCATGGCTGAACCTGCCGCCGAAATAGAGCAGCGAGATCTCGCCCTCCTTGCCGACCGCCGGCAGGAAGGGCTGGATCAGGGCCGGCCCGTCGACGCCGTCGCCCAGGTCGTCGCCGGGGCTGAGCTTCAACGTCTGGTGCGACCCGCCGCTGATCCGCGGCTTGGCCACCACCACGCCGCCGCCGAAGCTGTCCCGCGCCGCCTCGAGGTTCTCCACCGTCAGCGCCTCGACGCTGATCGTCGGCACCACCGGCGCCCCCTTGGCCCCAAGCTCGGCCAGATAGGCCTTGTCGGTATTCCACTTCAGCACCGACAGTGGATTGACCATCCGCTGCCCGGCCGCCTCGAACTGGCCCAGCCGCGCCAGCCAGTCGGCCGGCCGCTTGTGATAGCCCCAGGCGATCATCGGCAGCACGGCGTCGAACGCGCCGTCCAGCGGCTCGGTCCAGATCTGCGGCGTCGCTTCGATGCCGGACGCGGCCAGGCCAACCTCCAGCTTGGCGAACCACTCGGGCCAGAACGCCTTGTAGAGCAGTTCTTCGACGGCGGGGGTGAGGATGGCGACCTTCATGGGGTGAGGTCTACGCGACCACCCACCCCCTCGTCATCCTCGCACTTGTTGCGAGGACCCATACTCGCAAGCCCATCAGACAAGCCAAACCCCGCCAAGGTCGCCAAAATCCCACCGCCCGCGCGTATGGGCCCTCGCAACAAGCGCGAGGGTGACGCCGTGGGAGGGGGCCGCCACCGTTGCCGTTCACCGTTACGTCCTGTAACGACCCCTCCGTTTGATCACGTGAAGGCCCGCCCATGACCGCCACCTACGACGTCGCCGCCATCGGCAACGCCATCGTCGATGTCATCGCCCCGGCGGACGAAGGCTTCCTGCATTCGGAAAGCCTGGTGAAGGGCTCCATGCAGCTGATCGACGAGGCGCGCGGCGTCGAGCTCTACGGCCGCATGGCCAGGGGGCTGGAGACCAGCGGCGGCTCGGCCGGCAACACCATCGCCGGCGTCGCCAGCTTCGGCGGCCGCGCCGCCTACCTCGGCAAGGTGGCGCCGGACGCCCTCGGCGACGCCTTCTCCAAGGCCATGAAGGACATCGGCGTGCGGTTCGACACCGTCCCGCTGATCGGCGGCCCGGCCACCGCCCGCTGCCTGATCAACGTCACCCCCGACGGCCAGCGGACCATGTGCACCTACCTCGGCGCCTCCACCGAACTGACCCCGGAAGACGTGCCCACCGAGCTCATCGAACAATCGGCCATCGTCTATCTCGAAGGCTACCTGTTCGACCCTTCGGACGCCCGCCGCGCCTTCGCCAAGGCCGCCGGCATCGCCCACAGTTCCAACCGCCTGATCGGCATCACCCTGTCGGACGCCTTTGTCGTCGAGCGCCACCGGGGCGAGCTGCTCGGCTTCATCGAGGGCCAGGCCGACCTCGTCTTCGCCAACGAGGCGGAGGTGAAGGCCCTGTTCCAGACCGACGATTTCGACATCGCCGCCGCGAAACTGGGCGCCATCACCAACATCGCCGCCATCACCCGGGGCGAACAGGGCTCGCTTGTCCTCGCCGGGACCAACAGCCATCGCATTCCCGCCGACCCTGTGGACAAGGTGCTCGACACCACCGGAGCCGGCGACCAGTACGCCGCCGGCTTCATGTTCGGCCTGGCCAAGGGCCTCTCGTTCGACGTCTGCGGCCGGCTGGGCTCGATGGCGGCGGCCGAGGTCATCGGCCACTACGGGCCCCGGCCTGAAAAGAACCTGCGTGACCTGGCCATCGCCAAAGGGCTGCTGAAATGAACCGCACGGCTGAAATCTCGCGCGACACCAAAGAGACCCAGATCAAGGTCTGGATCGACCTCGATGGCACAGGCGTGTCGACCATCTCGACCGGCATCGGCTTCTACGACCACATGCTGGAGAGCTTCGCGCGCCA
>JAQGIK010000132.1 GCA_028291265.1 Caulobacter sp.
GGAGTAGTTTCCGTTCGGGTCGGCGACAAAGGCCCCGAAGATCAGATCGCCGAAGCCATCCCCGATGACGTCCCCCGCCGAGGCCACCGAGCAGCCGCTGTAGTTGAAAGCCGCAGCGCCGCTGATCCGGAAGCCGTCGGCGCCATTCAAGGCGCCGAGGTTGAGGTTGGCGGCGAATGCTCCGGTGTTCGCCGTGTCCTTGCCGAACACCACGTAGCTGGCCCCCGAGTAGTTTCCGTTCGGGTCGGCGACTCTGGCTCCGACGATCAGATCGTCGATGCCATCGCCATTGACATCCCCCGCCGAGGCCACCGAGCAGCCGCTGTAGTCGTAAGCCGCCGCGCCGCTGATCCGGAAGCCATCCGTTCCATTCAGCGTGCTGAGGTTGAGATTGGCCGGGAAGCCGGCGGCCGTACCGAACACAACATAGCTGGCTCCGGAGTTGCGGCCGGCGCGGGGGACCCCGAGGATCAAGTCGCCGATCCCATCACCGTTCACGTCCCCCGCCGAGGCCACCGCCCAGCCGCTGCTGTCGTTCGCCGCCACGCCGCTGATCCTGAACCCGTCGGTTCCGTTCAGGGCGCTCAGTTCGATCACGGCGGGGAAGGGCATGGCGGGTCTCCAGTCGGGCCGCTCGCTGGGCGTCGCGGCCGGGTCGGTTCGCCCCCGGAACGGCGGCGGAATGGAAGACCGTCAGATCAGCGGGCCCCGCCGCGCGGCAGTGAAAAAAATTAGCCCGGATCGAAAATTTCTGGTTCTATCGGGGGGCGGTCGGCATTCGCGCGCATCGTCCCAGACGTTGGGGGCGCGCTTTCTTGCCGGCGCCAGTTCAGGGCGGGCGTGATCTTTGACGAACATCGGCCCCGAGCGAGACATTCAGCCCGAGACGGATAGAACCGCCGGCTTTCACAGCGAGCCTTCCAGCAAAACCCTGCCGGATATCGGAACCCTGTTTCCCGACTCGCCCGTCTTCGACGCCGACCTCGGGCCGATGGTCCGCGCGCTGGTCTCGCAGGCCAACATCGACCGCCTGATCGCCCATCCGGCCTTCGGCGAGGCGGCCCGCCACACCTTCGAGGTCTGGTCGCCGGAGCCGGACGACGAGCTGGCCAAGAGCCGGGCCCTGCAGGACGTCGGCCTGTTCACGGCCGGCCTCTGGGCCATCCAGCTGCACGCCGGGCCCTGGGGCCTGACGCACGGCAGCCTGGCGGCCGTGCTGTCGGCCTGGGGGTTCGCCAGCCGCGGACGAGTGGGGCCGACGCTGGCCTATCTGCGGTTCCGGGGGATGATCCGGCCGGCGCCCTCGGCCGACCGCCGGGTCAGCCGCTATGCCCCGACCGAGGCCCTGCGCGTGCAGTTCGCCTACTGGTTCCGGCGGGAGCTGGGGGCCTGCGCCATCATCATCCCGGAGGTCGGCGAAATGCTGGCCCGGATGGACGAGCCGGGAATGCTCGACCGGCTGGTGGCGGCCTACAGCGCCATCATCTACGGCAGCCAGCGGATCGACCCCGGGCCGCCGCCCACCCTGGACGTGTTTTCCCACCGCCGCAGGGGGCTGATCATCCTCAGCCAGATCATGCGGGCCGCCGACGACGACGGCCCGTTCCCGTCGGTCAGGCCGGTCAAGCTGGCGCTGAGTGAGCTGGGCCGGCGCAGCGCCGCCTCCCGCGGGCAGGTCCAGGCGGTGCTCCGCGCCGGCGCCGAGGCCGGCTTCCTGTTGCCCGGCGAAGACGGCAAGACCATCCTGTCGCCGCTGCTGCTGTTCCACATCAGCCATTTCCTGCCGATGTACTGGATCTGCCTGGCCGAGGCGGCTCGCCAAGCGGCGAGCGGCGAAGCCTCGCTTGGCATTACGCCGATTTAACCCCGGCCCCGTTGCCGCCCCGGCCTGTGGGGCCTAACGCTTCCATCCAGCATTTTTAGGCGCATCGCGCCCTGGGGAGCCTCCATCCATGATGAACCGTCGCGAACTCTTCGCCTCCGCCACCGCTGTCGCCGCCTTCGCGGCCCTGCCGGGTCTGGCCTCCGCCCAGGGCGCCGCCCCGACGGGCGAGGCGGCCAAGATGTACGGGCTGTTCGACCGGGCGATGGACGAGGCCATGCGGCGCTCGCCGGAACTGCCGACCTACCTGGGCATCGACAGCGGGGCGATGGCCTGGAGCAAGAGCCTGCTCAGTGACAACTCGCGGACGGCCAACCTCGAGTCGCGCAAGGACAACACCAAACAGCTGGCCGAACTGCACGCCATCGACCGCAAGCAGCTGACCGGCATGGACGCCATCAACTACGACACCGTCGACTTCGTGCTGTCGGTGCAGGAAGAGGGCAATTCGAAGTTCGACTACAACGGCGGCGGTTCGGGCGCGCCTTATGTGCTGAGCCAGCTGACCGGCAGCTACCAGTCGACCCCGGACTTCCTCGACACCGCCCACAGCATCGAGACCAAGGACGACGCCGACGCCTATCTGTCGCGGATGGAATGCTTCGCCCGCACCCTCGACAACGAGGCCGAGACGGCGCGGCATGACGCCGGCATCGGGGTGATCCCGCCGGACTTCGTGCTGGTCAAGGCCATCACCCAGATGAAGTCGTTCCTGTCGACCAAGACGGAAGAGACGACCCTGGTCTCCTCGCTGGTCCGCCGGGTCGGCGCCGCCAAGATCGAAGGCGACTACGCCAAGGTGTCCACCGCCCTCTACAACGAGCGGGTCAAGCCGGCGCTGGAGCGCCAGCTGGCGCTGCTGGAAAGCTGGCAGGGCAAGGCGGTGCACGACGCCGGCGTCAAGCGCCTGCCCAAGGGCGACGAGTACTACGCGGTCTCCCTGAAGAACTACACGACCAGCGAGATCACCCCCGAAGAGGTCCACAAGACCGGCCTGGAGATGGTCAAGAGCCTCGGCTCGAAGGCCGACGCCCTGATGAAGAAGGCCGGCTACAGCAAGGGCACGGTCGGCGAGCGCTATGCCGCCATCTACGCCGATCCCAAGCAGCACTACGAGAACACCGACGCCGGCAAGGAGGAGCTGCTGGCCCACCTCAACGAGCAGGTGAAGGTGGTCCAGGCCAAGCTGCCGCAGTGGTTCGGCCAGTTGCCCAAGGCGCCGGTGGAGATCCGGCGGGTGCCCAAGGCCATCGAGGCCGGGGCGCCGGGCGGCTACTACAATTCGCCGTCGCTGGATGGCAAGCGGCCGGGGATCTACTGGATCAACCTGCGCGACACCGCCGAGCAGCCCCGGTTCGTGCTGCCGACCCTGACCTACCACGAGGCCATTCCGGGCCACCACCTGCAGCTCAGCCTGAGCAACGAGGCCGGCGACCTGCCGCTGATCCGCAAGGTGATCGGCTTCTCGGGCTACAGCGAGGGCTGGGCCCTCTACGCCGAGGAACTGGCCGTCGAGATGGGCATGTACAAGGGCGCCCCGCTCGACGAGGCCGGCATGATCCACGACGCCATGTTCCGCGCCGTGCGGCTCGTGGTCGACAGCGGCATGCACTATTACGGCTGGAGCCGCGAACAGGCGGTGAAGTACTACGTCGACAATATCGGCGACCAGGAAAGCGGCGCGATCACCGAGATCGAACGCTACTGCGTCTGGCCGGGCCAGGCCTGCAGCTACATGGTCGGCAAACTTACTTTCCTTAAAGCGCGGGCCAAGGCCAAGAAGGAACTGGGTTCCAAGTTCGACATCCGCAAGTTCCACGACGCCGTGCTGCTGTCCGGCGGCACGCCGCTGGAGGTGCTGGAGCATGTGGTCGACGACTACATCGCGGCGACGAAGGCGGGGAAGTAGAGACCGGAACGGCAGGGGGTAGGGCTCGCGAGAACTCTATCCCCTACCGCTCATTCCGCCGAATGCTCGGGATGAGCGGATTTACATTGGGGATCACAACAGCCACCCCCCGCTGTCGGCGGTAACGTCGCCGTTGATCTTCATCTGGTAGTCGGTGCGGCCGTCGCCGGTGGTGTCGAGCCGCAGGGTGGTAATGCCGGCGGCGAAGGTCAGGGTCATCTCGCCGGCGTGGCGGGTGAAGGCGCCGACCAGGACGACGGTCCCGGCGAAGGCCCCGGACAGGTCGACGAGGTCCCCCTCGGCCGTCTGGAAGTCGAAGACCTGGTCGGTCTCCAGGGTGGCGCCGAAGGCATGGGCGACGACGAAGCTGTCGAGGCCCAGGCCGCCGCGCAGCAGGTCGTTGCCCTCGCCGCCGATGACGATGTCATTGCCGTCGTTGCCGTTGATGGTGTCGACCCCGGCCAGGCCCGACAGGGTGTTGCCGCCAGCGTTGCCCTGGATGTTGTTGGCGCCGCTGTTGCCGCTGCCGTCGATGTCGGCGACACCCTGCAGTTCAAGCCCCTCGATATTGTCGCTGAGCACCCAGCCGTCGAAGTCGGTGCGGACGATGTCGAAGCCTTCGCCGGCCAGTTCGATGGTCTGATCGAGGGCGTTGTCGACGATGTAGATGTCGTTCTCCGTGCCGCCGGTCATGACGTCGGCCCCGACGCCGCCGTCGAGCAGGTCGTTGCCGCCGCCGCCGGTCAGGGTGTCGATGTCGTCCTCGCCGTTGATGCGGTCGTTGCCGGCCCCGCCGCCGAGTTCGTCGGAGCCGAGGCCGCCGAACAGTTTGTCGGCCCCGTCGCCGCCGCTGAGCTGGTCGGCCCCGGCCCCGCCGGTCAGGATGTCGCCGCCCGCGCCGCCGACCAGGTCGTCGGCCCCGTCGCCGCCGAACAGCTGGTCGGAGAGGTCGCCGCCGTCGAGCACGTCGTCGCCGCCGAAGCCGTAGAGGAAGTCGTTGCCGCCGTTGCCGCTGAGCTGGTCGTCGGCGCTCGCCCCGTTGAGGGTTTCGGAACCACCGCCGCCGGTGCGGGTAAGCTCGATCTGGCGGCCGAAGATGACGTAGCTGGACCCCGCCCCCGACTGGGTCGGGTCGGCCTTGTAGGCGCCGATGAGGATGTCGGCGACGCCATCGCCGTTGACGTCGCCTGCGCCGGAGACGGAATAGCCGGCGAAGTCCTGGATGTTGACGCCGTTGAAGCGGACACCGTCCGGGGTCGTCAGCAGGTTGAGGAAGGTGTTGGCGCTCCAGGTCGCCTTGCCGAAGAGCAGGAAGGCCGAGCCGGAGCGGTCGCCGTTGACGTCGGACCCGTGCGAGCCGATGAGCATGTCGTCGAAGCCGTCGCCATTGACGTCGCCGGCCCCGGCTACCGACCTGCCGCTGTAGTCGCCCTGCGCCCCGCCGTGGATGCGGAAGCCGTTGGTTCCGTCCAGGCCGGTGAGGTTAAGGCTCGCGGTGAAGCCCAAGGCCTTGCCGAAGACGACGTAGGTCACGCCGTTGGTGTTGCCGTTGGTATCGGCGAACTTGGCGCCGACGATCATATCGTCATAGCCGTCGCCGTTGACGTCGCCCGCGGAGTCGATGCCGAAGGCCGTGTAGTCGAGCGCCGTGCCGCCGGCCAGGCGGAAACCGTTGGTTCCGTCGAGCGTGGACAGCGCCAGGCTGGCGCCGAAACCCGAGGCCTTGCCGAACACGACATAGGCGGCGCCGGAGTTGTTGCCGTTGGGATCGGCCCTGAAGGCGCCGACCAGCAGGTCGGCGAAGCCGTCGCCGTTGACGTCGCCGGCCGAGGAGACCTTGCGCCCGGCCTCGTCGTTCGCCGCCACGCCGTCGAGACGGAAGCCGTTGGTTCCGTTCAGGCTGCTGAGCGAGAGGGTGGAGGCGAAGACGCCGGCATGGCCGAACACCACGTAGGCCGAACCGGAATTGGCGAGGGCGTTGTTGTCGGCGCCCCAGGCGCCGATGATCAGGTCGTCCCAGCCATCGTTGTTGACGTCGCCAGCCGACGCGACATCCCAGCCCGAGGAGTCGCTTGCCGCCACGCCGGTGATGCTGAAGCCGGTGGTTCCGTTGAGCCCGCCCAGCGGGATGCTGGCGGCAAAGGCGCCGGCGTGGCCGAACACCACATAGCTGGTTCCGGACGCATTGCCGGCGATGTCGGAGCCGTCGGCCCCGATGATCAGGTCGTCGTAACCGTCGCCGTTGACGTCGCCGGCCGACGACACCGACCGGGCGCTCATGTCACCGTTGGTCGTGCCGGTCAGGCGAAAACCGTTGGTCCCGTTCAGGCTGGACAGGAGGAGGATCGGGTTGACCGCGCCCGTGCGGCCGAACACCACATAGCTGTTGCCGGTGTTGGACCCCGGCGGATCGGCGAAGTAGGCGCCGATGATGAAGTCGCCGATGCCGTCGCCGTTGACGTCCCCGGCGTTCGAGACGCTGTAGCCGCTGTAGTCGAAGCCCGCCACCCCGTCGACGCGGAAGCCGGTGGTCCCGTCCAGGGTGGACAGGTTGATCGGGGTGGTGAAGCTGGGCATGGGTCGGGACGCCTGTTGCTGGCGCCAGCGGAAGGCTGGCGGGCTTCCAGCCTAGAAATGAACGGCGTTACCCGTAAACGGCAACGCCGCCCAGAATGAGGAGAGAGCCCCCATTCTGGGCGCCCACCCTTTTTGTCCTCGCTGCCGCCCGGCGGCTCGGATAGCGTCGTTTTCTGAATCTGCGCGCAGGCGTGTTCGGGGCCCGGCGCGGATGATCCAGGCCCGGAACCGTCGCGTATCCGAGATCAATTCCAGGGGGCCACCATGCCGGATATCCAGTTCACCAACAGTGGCGGCTCGATCTGGGGCGGCGGCGACCTGCTCGAGGTCTACAACACGCCGACCATCAGCCTGCCGCTGTCGGTGCCGCTCGGGTATGGCGGCGACGGCGCCTTCCTGGGGGCCAAGTTCACGCTGACGCTGACGGCGGGGCTGCGGTTCACGCTCAACTGGCTGGCCGGCGGCCTGAACGTCGGCTACGGCTTCGACCTGCCGGCCGCGGCGGGGGGCGGGCTGCAGCTCAATAACGCCCCGGGCGTCCACACCTCGGGCTATTCGATCACCAACGTCGGCCTGGGCGCGACCCTGCCGGCGAGCGGGGCCAGCTATTTCTCGACCGAGTTCGTGCTCGACTACTCGGCCGACATCACCGACATCGGCCTGACCCTAGACTACCTGCCCGACTTCACCCTCGACCCCATCCACCTGTTCGGCGGCCAGTTCCTCTACGAGCTGTTCCGGATCACCGATTCCGACCCGCAGCAGACGTTCGGCACGCCGGTTTTCAACGGCTACTATGACTTCCCGACCCTGCCGACCATCGTCGCCTCGCAGGGCGCGCCGGTCTACAACGGCCTGCCGACCAGCAGCGGTTCGGGCCAGGGCAGCTGGTTCGCCGAGCTCGGCCTCAACATCACCCAGCTCCTGCAGACAGCCATTCCCGTCCTGCAGTTCAGCAACAGCTTCGATATCGGTCCAGCCTCGATCAACTACACGATCCTGGAGATCATCGCCTCGGTGAAGGCGGGCCTCAAGCAGGAGCTGACCTTCACGCCGAGCAGCATCGACCTCGACATCACCACCACCCTGGCGGGCGACAGCGACTTCCACGGCAAGCTGGGCGACGACTACGACTTCGAGCTGCCGGAGGCCGGGTTCGGCAGCTTCGACGTCACCGAGACCTATACGCTGCACGGCCAGCTGACCAACGCCATCAGCCTCGTGCTCAACGCCGGCCTCAACTACAAGGCCCTGTTCGCGCACCTGCATCTGGACGTCTGGGTCGCCGAGTTCGATGTCGACGTCGGGCCGGTGTTCGGGCCCGGACGGTTGCCGGCCCCCGATGGCTACGACTTCCCGGCCATCCCGCTGTTCACCAACACCTTCGATATGACGAGCTTCTTCCCGCCGCAGGTCCGCACCTACACGGTCAGCTGGGAGAAGTTCTATGTCGGCACGGCCGGGGCCGACACCGCGCCGCTGACGCCGCACCAGGTCGCTTACGACGGCCTGGCCGGCAATGACGACATCACCGGCAACGCCCTGGCCAACACGATCCACGGCGGCGACGACGACGACACCATCCACGGCGCGGCCGGGGCCGACACCCTGTACGGCGACGGCGGCGGCGACATCATCGACGGCGGCGCCGACAACGACACCCTCTATGGCGGCGACGGCGTCGACAACATGACCGGCGGGACCGGCGACGACATCATCGAGGCCGGCGGCGGGGCGACCAACTCGCTGTGGGGCGAGGAGGGCAACGACCAGCTGTTCGGCGGCGATGGCACGGACCAGCTGACCGGCGAGGAGGGCGACGACACCGTCACCATCCGGCTGGCGGCGGCGGGCTTTGCGGCCCACGGCGACCTGACCGGCGGCGATACCGGCAACTTCGACCGCCTGATCGTCGACGGGACCGGCGTGGCCCTGACCCACACCTTCTCGGGCACGGCCGTCACCGGCGTCATCGCCGCCGGCAAGACCTACGACGGCTTCGAGCTGATCGACTTTCGCGGCGGGGCCCTCGCCGACATCGTCACCGGCAGCGACGCGGGCGACGAACTGCACGGCGGCGACGGCGGCGATACGCTGAACGGCGGCGGCGGGCAGGACTATCTGTACGGCGACGGCGGCGCCGACACGCTGAACGGCGGGCTGGACAACGACATCATCGCCGGCGGCGACGGCGATGACAGCATCGTCCATGTCATGAACCAGGGCGCCGACACCATCTATGGCGGCGATGAGAGTCAGGATCTGTCGTTCGGCGACAGCCTGTTCATCGACGCCTCGGCCGACGCCAGCGACACCACGATCACCGTCTCGAACGGCAACCTCTACGACGGCACCACCTTCTCCGGCATCGATTCCGTCGGCATCCAGGGCGGCGGCGGCGGCAACACCTTCATCGGCGACGACGATCCCAACCACTTCCTCGGCGGCGGCGGCGACGACACGCTGGACGGCGGCGGCAACCTCGACACCCTCGAGGGGCAGGACGACAACGACACCCTGATCAGCAACGACGCCGACCTGTTGCTGGCGGGCGGCGCGGGCATCGACACGGCCTTCATCAGCCGCACCGGCGGCGCCACCTTCGTGCACCAGGATGCCGGCGGCACGGGGGTGTTCAGCGACGGCACGGTGCTCACCAGCATCGAGGTGATCTACTACAGCGGCGGCGTCGGGGCCGACAACATCACCTCCGGCGACGGCAACGACTTCCTCAACGGCGGCCAGGGCAGCGACATCCTGCACGGCGGCAAGGGCGCCGACACGCTGTTCGCCAGCGAGTACATCATCCCCAACCAGCCGACGCCCGAGGACCGGCTGTACGGCGAGGATGGCAACGACTTCATCCAGGGCGGCCAGTCGATGAAGCTCGCCAGCGGCGGGGCCGGCGACGACGTCATCACCCTGCAGTCGTTGTCCCTGCCGGCCTCGACCTTCAACGTCACCCTCGACGGCGGGGCCGGCGCCGACATCCTCAACGGCGGTGTCTGGGTCGAGCTGCTGATCGGCGGGGCCGACGACCTGACCGACGGCGCCGACACCATCGACGCCAAGGGCGGCAACGACCAGGTGTTCGGCGGCGGCGGCGGCGACGTGATCCGCGGCGGCCTGGGCGACGACCAGCTGTTCGGCCAGTCGGGCGACGACAGCTTCCTGGCCGGTGACGGCAACCTGTTTTCCTTCGGGGCCGACGGCAACGACGCCATCGACGGCGGCCTGGGCATCGACACCTACGACGCCACCGACTCCAACAGCGCCTTCGACATCAACCTGACCACCGGCAAGGCGACGGGGCAGGGCTCCGACACCCTGGTCAGCATCGAGAACGCCAAGGGCGGCAACAGCTTCGACAAGCTGACCGGCAACAGCGGCGCCAACCGGCTGGAGGGCGGCGGGGCCGACGACAAGCTGTTCGGCGGCGGCGGGGACGATGTGCTGGTCGGCGGCGTCGGGGCCGACGACTTCTACGGCAGCGCCGGCAATGACACCCTGATCGGCGGGGCCGCCTACCAGGACCGCTATCACTTCGCCCTGGGCGACGGGGCCGACACCATCAGCGGCTTCGACCTCAACTATCACAAGATCTATTTCACGGGCCTGGGGCTGACCCTGGCCAACCTGACCAAGACCCAGATCGGCGACGACGTGCTGCTGGCCTTCACCGGCGTGGTGGATGGGCCGACGGTGCTGATCGAGGACGTCACGGTCGCGCAGCTTACGACTTTCATTGCCGGCGGCGGGGTGGAGACCAAGACCACGCCGACGGCGACGGCCGATACCATCAGCGTCACCCGCAATGTCGCGGTCCTGCTGCCGTTCGCGGCCCTGACCGGCAACGACAGCGACGCCGACGGCGATCAGCTGACCGTGCTCGGGGTCAGCAACCCGGTCGGCTGCACCGTCTCGATCATGGGCGGCGAGATCCAGATCACCGCCACGGCGGCGACCGGCAGCTTCAAGTATTCGGTGGTCGACGACGACGGCGGCGTCTCCATCGGCACGGTGACAGTCAAGAGCATCGTCGCCACGGCCGGCAACGACAATCTGTCGGGGACCACCAGCACCGCCTCCTCGTTCGCCGGGCTCGACGGCATCGACAACCTGGTCGGCACGGCCGGCATCGACGTGCTGGACGGCGGGGCGGGCGCCGACAAGCTGGACGGCAAGGCCGGCGGCGACCGGATGATCGGCGGACTGGGCAACGACATCTTCCAGGTCGACAGCTACGACGACCTGACCATCGAACTGGCGGCCGGCGGGACCGACACGGTCAATACGGCGCTGGATTTCTACACCCTGCAGGCCGAGATCGAGGCGATCACCTTCACCATCGTGGGCGACACCACGGTCTACGGCAACGACAGCGCCAACACCCTGAACGGCACGGCGGGGATCAACACCTTCTACGGCGGCGGCGGGGCCGACACTCTGTACGGCAGGGAGGGGGCGGACGTCCTCGACGGCGGCGAGGGCGCCGACAAGCTGGACGGCGGGACCGGCGCCGATGCCATGACGGGCGGCGGCGGCGACGACATCTTCTATGTCGACGATGCCGGCGACACCGTCGTGGAATACTACGCAGGCGGCAACGACACGGTGCAGGCCTCGGTGTCCTATGTGCTGTCGGACGAGATCGAGATCCTGCTGCTGGTCCAGGCCGGGCTGAACGGCACGGGCAACGCCGGCGCCAACATCATCAAGGGCACCGACGCGGGCAACATGCTCGACGGCGGTGACGGCGACGACAACCTCTACGGCTACAACGGCAACGACATCCTGGTCGGCGGCCTGGGGGCCGACTGGCTGGAAGGCGGGACCGGCACGGACAGCATGACCGGTGGCGATGGCGACGACACCTATGTGCTCGACAGCGTCGGCGACACCATCGTTGAGCTGGCAGGCCAGGGGACCGATACCGTCCGGGCCAGCTTCAACTACATCCTGTCGGCGGACCTGGAGAACCTGACCTTGCTGGGCGGGGCGGCCGAGGGCACGGGCAACGCTCTGAAGAACCACATCGTCGGCGGGGCCAACAACGACATCCTCAAGGGGATGGACGGCGACGACCTGCTGGTCGGCGGGGCGGGCAGCGACCTGATCGAGGGCGGCGAGGGCAACGACGTCCTCGACGGCGGGACCGGCGCCGACGCCATGAACGGCGGCAATGGCGACGACACCTATACGATCGACAACGGCGGCGACACGATCACCGACAGCGCCGGCGTCGATACGGTCAAGACCGGGTCCAGCTATGCGCTGCAGGCCTTCCTCGAGAACCTGACCCTGAGCGGCACGGGCAACGTCAACGGCACGGGCAACGTCTCGGCCAACCAGATCCGCGGCCAGTCGGGGAACAACTCGCTGACCGGGATGGCGGGCGACGACAAGCTGACCGGCATGGCCGGCGACGACATCCTGCTGGGCGGGGCCGACAACGACACCCTGGACGGCGGGGCCGGCGCCGACACCCTGACCGGCGGCATCGGCAATGACATCTACTATGCCGACGAGTTCGACACCCTGACCGAGAACAATGGCGAGGGGACCGACACCGTGCGGGTCGCGGCCAGCTTCACGCTCGGCCAGTTTTTCGAGAACCTGACGATGATCGGGGTCGGCAATGCGATCCTGACCGGCAACGCGCAGAACAACCTGATCCTCGGCGGCATCGGGGCCGACACGCTGGACGGTCTGGACGGCGATGACGAACTGTCGGGCGGGGCCGGCGACGACATCGTCCGCGGCGGCCTGGGGGCCGACATCCTGTACGGCAAGGCCGGGGCCGATAACCTGAAGGGCGGCGACGGCAACGACACCTACAACGCCGACCTCGACGACACCCTGGAGGAACTGGCCGGGGAGGGGACCGACACCGTCGTCATCGGGGCCAGCTACACCCTGCTGACCGAGTTCGAGAACCTGACCCTGACCGGCGGTCCGATCGCCATCAACGGCACGGGCAACGGCCTGGCCAACCTGATCCTCGGCAACGAGGGGGCCAATGTGCTGAGCGGGGACAGCGACAACGACATCCTGCGCGGCGGCCTCGCGGCCGACACCCTGAACGGCGGGACCGGCGTCGACACCCTGGAGGGCGGTGGCGGCGACGACCTCTACATCGTCGACGACAGCGGCGATGTCGTCACCGAACTGGCCGGCGAGGGCTACGACACCGTCCAGGCCTCGGCCGACTACGTGCTGGGCGCCGAGGCCGAGCGGCTGGAGCTGACCGGCTCGGCCCTCAACGGCACGGGCAACGCCGGCGGCAATGTGCTGATCGGCAACGCGGGCAACAACCTGCTGGATGGCGGCGCGGGCGCGGACGCCATGACCGGCGGCGACGGCGACGACACCTATGTGGTCGACAACGCTGGCGATGCGGTGACCGAGACGAACGGTCAGGGCGACGACCTGGTCCAAGCCTCGATCGACTACACCCTGGGCGGCGACGTCGAACGGCTGACTCTGACCGGCGCCGCGCTGAACGGCACCGGCAACGGCGGGGCCAACACCCTGACCGGCAACGGCCAGGCCAACACCCTGGAAGGCCTGAACGGGTTCGACACCCTGTACGGCGGCGACGGTGACGACATCCTGCGCGGCGGCGACGGCAATGACATCCTCGACGGCCAGTCGGGCATCGACACCATGGTCGGCGGCATCGGCGACGACACCTTCTACATCGACGACCTCGGCGACCTGACGGTCGAACTCGACGGCGAGGGGGCCGACGGCGTGGTCGCGGCCTTCAGCTACACGCTGGGCGACTACATCGAGTTTCTGACCCTGACCGGAACCGGTGACTTCGACGGCACCGGCACCAACCAGTTCAACGAACTGGTTGGCAACAGCGGGGTCAACACGCTGCGGGGCCTGGACGGCGACGACAACCTCGATGGCGGGGCCGGGGCCGACATCCTGATCGGCGGGCAGGGGAACGACACCTATCTGGTCGACAATGCCGGCGACGTGACCACCGAACTCGACGGCGAGGGCGCCGACACCGTGCGGGCGACGGTCAGCTACACCTTGGTCGACTACCTCGAGAACCTCTACCTCTACGGTTCGGACGATATCGACGGCACGGGCAACAGCGCCGACAACGGCCTCAGCGGCAATGACGGGGCCAACACCCTGTCCGGCCTCGATGGCGACGACAACATCGGCGGCGAGGCTGGCGACGACATCCTGATCGGCGGCAAGGGGGCCGACTTCCTGTTCGGCGGGACCGGCGACGACGCCATGTCCGGCGGCGAGGGCGACGACGTCGCCTATGTCGACTCCCTGGCCGACACGGTGACCGAACTGGACGGCGAGGGGACCGACGAGGTCAACGCCTCGGTCACCTGGACGCTCGGCGACTTCACCGAGAACCTGACCCTGAGCGGGACGGCGGCGATCAACGGCACGGGCAACGCCCTGGCCAACACCCTCGTCGGCAACGACAAGGACAATGTGCTCAGCGGCGGCGACGGGGCCGACCTGCTGAAGGGCGGAGACGGCAAGGACACCCTCGACGGCGGTGACGGCGCCGACACGCTCGAGGGCGGGCTGGGCTCGGACACCTATATTGTGACGGCCGGGGATGTGGTCACCGAACTGTCGGGCGAGGGGGCCAACGACACGGTGCAGGCGGCGATCAGCTGGACGCTCGGCGACAATCTCGAGACCCTGGTGCTGACCGGCGTGGCGGCCATCGATGGCACGGGCAACGAGATCAAGAACGCCCTGGTCGGCAATGGTGCGGCCAACGTCCTGTCGGGCCTCGGCGGCAACGACATCCTGGTCGGCGGGCTGGGCGTCGATACCCTGAGCGGCGGCACGGGCATGGACCTGTTCATCTTCGACCAGGCCGACCTGGACGGCAGCGACGTCGATGTCATCGACGACTTCGTCAGCGGCTCGGGCGACAAGCTCTATCTCTACGGCATGGACGCCAACAGCGGCCTGGCGGGGGATCAGGCCTTCGCCTTCATCGGCCTGTCGGCCTTCTCGAACGTGGCGGGGCAGCTGCGCTACACGGTGGCCGGCGCCGACCTGATGCTGGAGGCCGATGTCGACGGCGACGGGACGGCGGACTTCAGCCTGTCGATGCTGAACACCACCAGCCTGACGGCGGCGGACTTCCTGCTCTAGAGCAGTTCTGCCGCCAGCCCGAGAATGCGGTCGGGCGGGGTGGGTTTGTAGAGCACCGGCAGCCCCGTGGCTTGGATGGCCCGGTGGCTCTCGGGCGAGCCGTCGCCGGTGATCAGCATGGCGGGCAGGCCCGGCGCGGTGGCGCGGACAGCGGCAATGGCGTCGGCGCCGGTGTCGCCGCCGCCGAGGCGCCAGTCGGAGATGATCAGGTCGAAGGCCGTCTCGCGGGCCAGGGCGCCGGCCTGAGCGACGCCGTCGGCGGCGCCGACGCGCCAGCCGTGGTCGCTGAACAGACCGGCCAGGGCCTCGCGGGCGGCTTCGTCGTCGTCGACGATCAGCACCCGGCCGGTGGCGGCGGCCGTGGCGCCGGCGGCCGAGGCGGC
>JAQGIK010000133.1 GCA_028291265.1 Caulobacter sp.
CGCGCCGCCGGCCCCGAGGATGACGGCCGGGGCGGCGGCCGGGTCGAACCCCGCCGCCTGCTCGAAGATGGCGTCCAGCATGCCGGGCCCGTCGGTGTTGCGGGCGACGATGCCGCCGTCGGCCGGAAAGGTCAGCAGGTTGGCCGCCCCCGCCTTCTCGGCCAGCTGGCCGGCCAGGTCGGAAAGCTCCAGCGCCGTTTCCTTGAACGGGATGGTGACGTTGATGCCCTTGATCACCCCGCCGCGCAGCGAGGTCGCGAAGGCGGCGAACCCGTCCTCGGGCACATTGAACGGCACATAGACGGCATCGAGCCCGGCGGCGGCGATCCAGGCGTTGTGGATCACCGGGCTGAGAGAGTGGGTGACCGGACAGCCGGCGATGCCGGCCACCATGGTTGTACCGCTGATCCTCATTGGGCCAGCGCCCCGTGCCGGCGCAGCAGGTCCAGCAGGCCCAGCATCGGCAGGCCCAGGATGGTGAAATAGTCGCCCTCGATCTTGGAAAACAGCTGAACCCCCTCGTCCTCCAGCCGGTAGCAGCCCACCGACCCCAGGATCCCCTCGCCCTGACGGCCAAGCCAGCCGTCGAGATAGTCGTCGCTAAACGGCCGCATGGTCAGGCTGGCCGACGGAACCTCGCGCCAGATCGGCCGGCCGTCGAGGGCCACCACCACGGCCGAATGCAGCTGGTGGCGCTGGCCGCGCAGCAGCTGCAGCCGCTCGCGCGCCGCTTCCATGGTCGGGGCCTTGTCGAACAGCCGGCCTTCGAAATCGAGGGTCTGGTCAGCCCCGATGACCAGGGCCCCGGGGCGTTTGCCGCTGGCCCGCACCGCCTTCAGCTCGGCCAGCGCGTCGGCCACCTCGCGCGGGGTGGCGTTGTCGGCCAGCAGGGAGGCCTTGGCGGCGTCCTCGTCGACGCCTGGTGAAATCGCCTCATGCTCGACCCCGGCCGCGCTGAGCAGGGCCCGGCGGGCGGACGAGGTCGAGGCCAGGACGACCTTCACGACAGCACCTCGCCCTGGCCGCGCGGGCTGTGCAGCAGGTTGATGATGGCCGCCGCCGTCTCCTCGACCGAGCGCCGGGTGACGTCGATCACCGGCCAGCCCTCGCGCTCGAACAGCCGGCGGGCGTGGATGATCTCCTGGCGGATGGCGTCGGTGTCGGCGTAGTCGCTGCCGCGGTCCTCCTTCAGGGAGAGCAGCCGGTTGCGGCGGATCTGGGCCAGGCGGTCGGGACTGGCGATCAGGCCGACGATGAGGATCTCCTTGCGCAACCCCATGAGCTGCGGCGGGATCGGCATATGCGGCACCAGCGGGATGTTGGCCGCCCGCACCCCGCGATGGGCCAGGTAGATGCAGGTCGGGGTCTTGGAGGTCCGCGAAACCCCGACCAGCACGACGTCGGCCTGGTTGAGGTCCTGCGGCCCGCCGGCCCCGTCGTCATGGCCGATGGCGTAGTTCAGCGCCTCCATGCGGTCGAAATAGTCGCTGTCGAGCGCATGCTGCGCCCCGACCCGGGCCGAGACGGCGATGCCCAGATAGCGGCTCATGCTGGCCATCACCGGATCGAGCGGCGCGATACAGGGCATTTCCAGGCCCCGGCAGCCCTCCTCCAGCGCCGCCCGCAGCTCCGGCTCGGCGATGGTGTGCATGACGATGCCCGGGGCGGCGGCGATCTCCTCCAGCGCCCGCTCCAGTTGGCGGGGCGAGCGGACCAGGGCGTAGATGTGCTCGATCGGCAGGGTGTCGCTGAACCGGGCGCAGACGGCGCGGGCCATGGCGTTGAGCGTCTCGCCGGTCGAATCCGACACGAGATGGACGTGGAAATAGGTGGCGATGCGGGCCGGCGCGGTCATCTGGGGTGTTCCATAACGCCGGCGGCGATGCGGAACCAGCCTGTGGATGGGTCGTTAAGAGTTCGTTAACCGCTCCACAACGCTCCCCGGCGCGCGGGCGCTCGCCTGGAGGGCCGTGGATTAACCTTTCGTTTACCTCTTCCGGACCCACAGGCCGGCCCCCGATCCAGGCCTCGCGGACAGTCCGTGTGGGGATGGTTCCAGCGACTCCCGTTCATCCAGCCTGGCGCCCATGGGACAGGGTTCGATTCCGCTATCGGAATCAGCCGCTTCCCCGTCTGTCCCCGCAATCCCCAACCCACCCGCAGTCTGTGGGAATCTCCTGAGCCTCCGGGGAGTCGGCCTGGGCGCCGCCGCCGGGCCGTCAGAGTTATCCCCGCGGCGCCCTGCCCCACCTTCAACTTCCCCCTTAAATTAATCTTCTATTAAGACTTTAAGGAGGGGCCTTGCGTGTGGGGGCCCCTTGCTTTGGGAAGGAGGGGAGGCAAGAAGGCAGGCCATGACGCCCGCTCCCCTTTCCCCCCTGCTCCGTGTCCTCGCCGGCGAGACCCTCAAGCGCCCGCCCGTCTGGTTCATGCGCCAGGCCGGCCGATACCTGCCTGAGTATAGGGCCGTGCGGGCCACGGCGCCCGATTTCATCGCCTTCTGCCATGACCCGGAGAAGGCCGCCGAGGTCACCCTTCAGCCCCTGCGCCGGTTTCCCTTCGACGCGGCCATCGTCTTCGCCGACATCCTGCTGATCCCCGGCGCACTCGGCCAGAAAGTCTGGTTCGAGGCCGGCGAGGGTCCCCGGCTGGGCGAGCTGCCCTCGCTCGACAGCATGGCCGGCGAGATCGAGGCCTCCACCGACCGCCTGTCGGCCATCGGCCAGACCCTGTCGCTGGTGCGGGCGAAGCTGCCCGACGACAAGACCCTGATCGGCTTCGCCGGCGCGCCTTGGACGGTCGGCAGCTATATGATCGAGGGCGGCTCCTCGGACCGCAGCAAAGCCCGGACCTTCGCCTATGAGCAGCCGCAGGCCATGGACCGGCTGATGGACATCCTCGCCGAATCCACCGCCCGCTACCTGGCCATGCAGGAGGAAGCCGGCGCCCAGGTGCTGAAGATCTTCGAAAGCTGGTCCGAGGGCCTGCCGGAGGACCTCTTCCACCGGCTGGTCATCCGGCCCCACAACCTCATCCTCAAGCGCCTGAAGGAACTGGGCGTCACCGCCCCGGTCATCGGCTTCCCGCGCGGCTCGGCCGCCTATGCCGAGACCTATGCCGACCAGGTCGACGTCGCCTGCGTGGCGCTGGACACCGCCGCCCCGGCGGCGCTCGGCCAGAGCCTGCAGAAGCGGGTGGCCATCCAGGGGGCGCTCGATCCCCTGCTGCTGCGGGCCGGCGGGCCCGAGCTCGACGGCCGCGTCGACCAGCTGCTGCGGCAATGGGGCGACGGCCGCTACATCTTCAACCTCGGCCACGGCATCCTGCCCGACACCCCGATCCCCCACGTCGAGCGGGTGCTGAAGATGGTGACCGGCAAATGAGCGGCAGGAAGGTCGCGGTCGTCCTGTTCAACCTCGGCGGGCCGGACGGGCCGCGCAGTGTCGAGCCCTTCCTGTTCAACCTGTTCAACGACCCGGCCATCATCGGCCTGCCGGGTTTCATCCGCACCCGGCTGGCCCGCTTCATCGCCCGCCGCCGCGCCCCGCACGCCCGGGGCAACTACGCCCGCATGGGCGGCGGCTCGCCCCTGCTGCCGGAAACGAAGAAGCAGGCCACGGCCCTGGAGGTGCTGCTCTCGGCCTCCCTGCCCGGCGACGAGGTCCGCTGCTTCATCGCCATGCGCTACTGGAAGCCGCTGACCGAGGAGACGGCGGCCCAGGTCGCCGCCTTCGCGCCCGACGAGATCCTGCTGCTGCCGCTCTATCCGCAGTTCTCGACGACGACGACCGGATCGTCGCTGAAGGCCTGGCATGAGGCCTACCAGGGCCCGGGCCGGAGCCGCACCCTCTGCTGCTGGCCGGCCGGGGAGAGTTTCCTCGCCGCCCATGCCCGGCTGATCCAGCAGGCTTACGAGGCCGCCGGCAGCCCGGCCGGCGCCCGCCTGCTGTTTTCCGCCCACGGCCTGCCCGAAAAGGTCATCAAGGCCGGCGATCCCTATCAGGCCCAGGTCGAGGCCACCGCCGCCGGCGTCGCCGCCCGGCTGAAAGGCCCGTGGGACTGGAAGATCAGCTACCAGTCACGGGTCGGGCCGATGAAATGGATCGGCCCCAACACCGAGGACGAGATCCGCGCGGCGTCGAAAGAAGGCCGGCCCCTGGTCGTCGTGCCGATCGCCTTCGTCTCCGAACATATCGAGACCCTGGTCGAGCTCGACATCGAGTACGGGGCGATGGCGGCCAAGGAAGGTTGCCCCGCCTACATCCGCGTCCCGGCCCTCGGCGTCGACGCCGGCTTCATCGCCGGCCTCGCCCATCTGGCGCTCGAGGCGCTCGGCCGCGAAGGCCTGGACAGCGACGGCTCGTTCCGTTGCGCCGGTCTGGGCAAGTGCCCGCGGGCGGCTTAAACCTCGCCGCATGACCTTCCTCGCCGGACACTACGACCTGCTGCGCGGCCTGCACATCATCGCGGTCATCGCCTGGATGGCCGGGCTGCTCTACCTGCCCAGGCTCTACGTCTACCACACCCGCGCCGCCCGCGGCTCTGAGCTGGACACCACCTTCCAGGAAATGGAATCCAAGCTGCTGCGGATCATCATGGTCCCGGCCATGGCCGCGGCCTGGCTGTTCGGCCTCTTGCTGATCGGGGCTAACACGGGCCTGCGCGGCGGCGACTGGTCCTGGCTGCTGCAGCCCTGGATGCTGACCAAGCTGGTGCTGGTCGTCGTCATGTCCGGCTGGCACGGCTTCCTGTCGTCGTCGCAGAAACAGTTCGCCGCCGGGACAAACAAGCGCTCGGAGAAGTTCTGGCGGATGAGCAACGAGGGCCCCTTCATCGTCGCCATCGTCATCGTCCTGGCGGCCACGACGCAGTTCCTGAGCCGCTGATTTCGCCCCGCTCTTGAACCGGGCGCGGCGCCGTCCCACCTTGACGTCAGCGGAGCCCTGTGGTTCCCCTCACGGCGCTGCTTCGGCAGTCTCCTCTTTCCGGCCCCTCCGCGCTGCGACCAGCGCCGACGACCAGCCGGATCCCCGAACGAAATATCCCATAGCCGCACCCTCCCTGAGGTCCGGCGTTCACGCTACCCAAAGGGCGCCTCGCGTCCTGACACCCAGAGTCCAACTATGTCCGAAGACACCCCTATCGAAACCGACACCCCCGAAACCGAAACCGACGCCGTCGAGGATAACTCCGACATCGGTCATGACGCCGGCCACGAAGAAGGCCCCGACACCACCGCCGTCGCGGCGGGCCCCGACGACGCCGTCACCGGCGACGAGGGCGACGACGAACTGGCCGCCGTGGTGGCCGAGCTCGGCTTCACCCGCATGTCCCTTCAGCAGTTGAAGGACACCCCGCCCGCCGACCTGCTGGCCCTGGCCGAAAAGCTGGAGGTCGAGAACGCCAACTCCATGCGCAAGCAGGACATGATGTTCTCGATCCTCAAGACCCTCGCCGAGGAAGGCGTGGAGATCTCCGGATCCGGCACCATGGAAGTCCTGAGCGACGGCTTCGGCTTCCTGCGCTCACCCGAAGCCAACTACCTGCCCGGCCCCGACGACATCTATGTCTCGCCCAGCCAGATCCGCAAATTCGGCCTGCGCACCGGCGACAGCGTCGACGGCGGCGTCCGCGCCCCCCGCGAGGGCGAGCGCTACTTCGCCCTGGTCGACGTCAAGCAGATCAACTTCGAGCCGCCGGAAAACGTCCGCCACAAGGTCCACTTCGACAACCTGACCCCCCTCTACCCCGAGGAGCGGCTCAACATGGAGCTGCCCGATCCGACCGTGAAGGATCGCTCGGGCCGGGTCATCGACATCGTCGCCCCGCTCGGCAAGGGCCAGCGCTGCCTGATCGTCGCCCCGCCGCGGGTCGGCAAGACGGTGATGCTGCAGAACATCGCCAAGTCGATCGAGA
>JAQGIK010000141.1 GCA_028291265.1 Caulobacter sp.
AAGGCATCTACATCGATCCGAAGGCCGAACTCGTGATCGCGCGCTTCGCCAGCCACCCCACGGCCTCAAACCGGGACATCAACCCCGTCACGATCCCGGCGTATGCCGCCATCGCGGCTCACTTGGCAGCTCACCCGACACCGCGATGAACGTCTGGAACGGGCCGGAAGCCGACCCAGGACCTCTGTTTGCCAAGTCCACCGCCGATGAATATGTCTAGACATATTCGGCGGCGGTGTCGCACCGGTCCGCGCGAGCCGCCGCCGTCAGGGCCCCACTTTGCGGCAACTGGGGCCCGCCTGGGCCCCACCGGCCCCCTGCCGAAGGCCCCCTCGATCCCACCCGCTCCGCCACCGACGACCTACCGTTAACCCATTGTCTTGCAAGGGAAATCACGAGTCGGCCTTAAGCTAAGGCTACTTGATGTCGCTGACGGTGGGTATAATGGATCGCCGCTTCGATAAGCGTCGCTATCCGGGTGTGAAGCTCTCGACCAGGCTTCCCGCCACCAGTCGCCAACCGTCGACCAGCACGAAGAAGATCAGCTTGAAGGGCAGACTGATCACCACCGGTGGCAGCATCATCATCCCCATGCTCATCAGCACGCTGGCGACGACCAGGTCGATGACCAGGAAGGGCACGAACAGCAGGAAACCGATCTCGAAGGCCCGCTTCAGCTCGCTGATCATGAAGGCCGGGGTGACCACGCGCAGCGGGGTGTCCTGGATGTTGGCCGGGCGCTGGATCTTCGAGAGGCGGATGAAGAGGCCGAGGTCGTCGCGGTCGACCTGGCTGAGCATGAAGGTTTTCACCGGCGCGGAGGCCGCGTCGAAGGCCTGGGGCAGCTCGACCTGCTGGTCGAGCAGGGGGCGGATGCCCTCGTCGTAGGACTTCTGGAAGGTCGGGCCCATGACGATGGACGTCAGAAAGAGGGCCAGGCTGACCAGCACGGCGTTGGGCGGGCTCTGCTGCAGACCAAGCGCGGTGCGAAGCAGGCCGAGCACGACGACGATGCGCACGAAGCTGGTGGTCATGATGACGATGGACGGGGCCAGCGACAGCACGGTCATCAGCCCGACCAGCTGGACGACGCGCTCGGTCAGGCCGGCGCCGGTGCCCAGGTCGATGTTGACGGCCTGGGCGGCGGCGACGCCGGGCAGGGCGGTGGCGACGCCGAGCAGCAGGGCCAGGCCGATCTGGCGCTTCATGCGCCAGGGGTCGCTATCGACCGGCCGGTGAACGGGGGGCTTGGGGAGCCTGGCCATCAGGTCGTCTCCACGGTGGGGGTCTTGCGCGGTGCGGGGCGCGATTTGACGGCTTCCAGCATGCGGCCTTCGCCGAGCAGGATCAGCCGTTCCTGGTCGTCGAGGCGGATCAGCACCAGGCGGCGGGTGGGGTCGATGACCAGAGTCTCGACCAGCTTCAGCCGGCGCTCCCTGGACTCGCCGCCCTGGAAGCGGGCGATGACGTCGGGGCCAAAGCGGCGCAGGCCGACGGCCGTCAGGCCGATGAGGCCCAAGGTCACGGCCAAGGCGAAAATGGCCTGGAGAATTTGGACGATGTCCATGAAGCGCGCGCGGACTCTGTAAGGGAACACACCCCAGATGAGCCCCAAAACTTAAGGCCGGATTAACCCTGTTTGTTCACCATGATTTCCATGAACATCACGGACATCCCGCTGTTCTCGATGCTGCGCAACCGGCTGGGCTATCTGTCCGACCGCCAGAACGTCATCGCCGAGAACATCGCCAACGCCAACACGCCCGACTTCGTGGCGCGAGACCTCAAGCCGTTCAGCTTCGACGCCCATATGCAGGGCGTGGGCGGGGCGGGGGCCGGCGGTCCGATGGCCGTGGCCGCGCCGGTGATGACGCGCCCCGGCCATATGGCCGGCACGCCGGTTCGCTCGACCAATGACCAGACCTACGGCAAGGCCGTGAAGGCCGGCGATTCCGAGACCACCCTCGACGGCAACGCCGTGGTGCTCGAGGACCAGATGATGAAGCTGACCGAGACGCGGATGGAATACGACGCGGCCATAGGCTTCTACCAGAAATCCATGGCCCTGCTGCGCATGGCCGCCCGCCCGCCGGGCCGATAGGAGCGTAAGCGATGGCCGACATCCCCTCGACCTCCAATTCCACCATGCGGATCGCCGCCTCGGGTCTTCGGGCCCAGCAGGCGCGGATGCGGGTCATCGCCGAGAACCTGGCCAACGCCAACTCGACGTCGCGGACGGCCGACGGCGACCCCTACCGGCGGCAGATTTCGGTGTTCAAGCCGGAGATGATCGACGGCGGCCAGGGCGTGCGCCTGGCCAGGGTCGAGCAGGACCAGAAGGCCTTCAAGGAGGTCTACGACCCCAGCCATCCGGCCGCCAACGCCCAGGGCTATGTGAAGATGCCCAACGTCGATTCGCTGATCGAGGCGCTGGACCTGCGCGAGGCGCAGCGGGCCTATGAGGCCAACCTCAACGTCATCGAGACGGCGCGCTCGATGGAACAGCGCACCCTCGAACTCCTCCGGAAATAGGCCTTAAGGCATGATCACCGCGCTCGCCGCCGCCAAGGCCTACGCCGCCACCCAGAAGACCGGCGGCATCCCCGGGGCCGACGCCGGGGCCGTCCCCGGCGCCACCTTTGGCGACCTGCTGAAGAACGTCATGGGCGACGCCATGCAGAGCTCCAAGGCGGCCGAGACGCAGATGGCCAGCCATGTGCAGGGCAAGGGCCAGCTGATCGACGTGGTCACCGCCATCAGCTCGGCCGAGGCCAGCCTGGAGACGGTGATGGCCGTGCGCGACCAGGTGATCAGCGCCTATCAGGAAATCATGCGGATGCCGATCTGAGGCCTCGTCCTCAGTATTGGCAAAGGCGCAGGGCGGCCAGGCCGGGCTGTGACAAATATGAACCGAACATAACGAAGGGCTCAGGTCACGGTCAGGCCCGGGCAACTAAAACCCTCCTCAAGCTGTTCATCCCGCCTCGGGTGGACCAGACCTGAAGGAGCAAGACCATGATGAAGAAGATTCTGCTGACCGTCGCCGCGACCGCCGCGATCGTCGCCGCCATGCCCGCCGCAGCCCAGTCCTATCAGCCGAGCGACCGCGATGGCCGCGGCGGCTACGACCAGCGTCGTGACAACGACCGTCGTGGTGGTGAAGACCGTCGCGGTGGCGGCGAGCGCTACAACCCCAACGAATTCGGCAACCGCCGCTGGAACGACGGTTCGCGTCGTGAGTGGGTCCAGGCCCGCCGCATCGACGAGCGTGAAGCCCAGCTGGCCGAGCGCATCGACACCGCCGCCCGTCGCCGGGCCCTGAGCCCCGGCGAAGCCCGTAACTTCTTCTTCAAGCTGCAGAACATCGAGCAGATGGAGCGGGGCTACAAGCGCCACAACCGCGACCTCAGCCGCGCCGAGGTCCGGAACCTGAACTACCGCCTGGACCTGCTGCAACGCGAGATCAGCTTCAAGATCCGCACCTAAGTCCGGTCGGACGAAACGAGAGAGGGGCGGCCTTCACGGGCCGCCCCTTTTTCTTGCCCGTCAGGCGGCGAGCGTCATCACAACCGGCACATGGTCCGACGGCTTTTCCCAGTCGCGGACGTCCTTGTGGATATCCAGAGCCTGCAGGCGGTCCGCCGCCTGCGGGCTCAAGAGGTGATGGTCGATGCGGATGCCGTGGTTCCGCTGCCAGGCCCCGGCCTGGTAGTCCCAGAAGGTGTAGCCGCCGGCGCGACCGTCGAGCTGGGCGTAGGCGTCGGTGAAGCCGAGGTTCTTGAGGGCCCGGAAGGCGCCGCGGCTCTCCGGCTGGAACAGGGCGTCGCCCAGCCAGCCCTCCGGCTTGTCGGCGTCGCCGGGTTCCGGAATGACGTTGTAGTCGCCGCAGATGACCAGCGGCTCCTCGAGTTCGAGGAGCTTTTTGGCGTGGATGTGCAGGGCCTTCATCCAGCGCAGCTTGTAGTCGAACCGGTCGGTCCCGACCGGATTGCCGTTGGGCAGGTAGATGCCGACCACCCGCACCGGCGTTGGCCCGGAGACCACCGCCTCGATGTAGCGGGCATGGTCGTCGGCCTCGCCGGTCAGGCCGATGACCTCCGGCAGGCCCTTGCGGACGTCCTCGAACGGCGTCTTCGAGAGCATGGCCACGCCGTTGTAGGTCTTCTGGCCGTGGACCTCGACGTTGTAGCCGAGGCGTTCGAAGTCCTCCCTCGGGAACTTCTCGTCGATGCACTTGATCTCCTGCAGGCAGGCGACGTCCGGCTGGGCGGCTTCGAACCCCTTCAATACAGTCGGCAGGCGAGCGTTGACCGAGTTCACGTTCCAGGTGGCGATACGCATTGACGGCTCCGGTTAAGGCCTGAGAGGCTAGGGCCCATGACCGAGGGGCTCAAGGGGCGAGAGCGACGCGAGAAACAGTGGCGGGCCATCCTGCTGCTGGTGCTGATGTTCGGCTGGCTGGCGACCCTGCCGCTCGGGGCCATCGGGGCGCTGTTCTCGCCGCTGGTGTTCGATAACCGGCCAAACCTCCTGAACCCCATGGCCTGGATCGCCTTCCTGCTGATGATCGCCTTCTGGATCGTCTGCCTCATCGCCCCGTTCGTGGCCTGGGTGACCTGGAAACGGAACCAGGAACGCTATGCCTGGATCGCCATCGCCATGCCGGCCGTGTGGCTGACGGCGATGGCGGTGGCGCTGCAGTTCGTGCCCGGCTAGACGACCCGGCGGTCGGGATCGGTGCGCCAGACGCGCCAGCTCTCGAAGACGACGTAGACGCCGATCAGCAGCACTGCGGTAGTGACGCCGCCCATGGCCAGCTGGGTCGGCAGCAGGAAGGTGACCGGCAGGCCGATCAGCCCACCCCAGAAGAACAGCCGGCCGGCCAGGCGGTTGGAGCGGTCCCAGGCCAGGCGGCTGGTCAGGCTCCAGGGCGTGCGCACCCCGACCAGGGCATTGGGCGGCACCTTGCCGAGCACGGCGCCGACCACGGCGAGGATCAGACAGAGGAAGGCCCCGCCCAGCTTGCCGGCCTGGGCGGCGGAGAACACCGGCGTGGCCAGGGTGAAAGGCAGCAGGGCGACGGCGCCGGTGACGGCCAGGACGAGGCCCATGCCCAGGGTCAGGCCACGCTTGCGGGCGGCGTCCGGATTGTCGCGGCGCAGGCTGAAGGCCATGAAACCGGCGCAGGCGGCGGTGACGGCCGCGATGATCAGGATGAAGTTGGCGGCGTCGGCGCGGTCGCCCCAGCGGTCGACATTGCCGGCCAGGTCGAAGTGCATCGGCACCGGGCCGGTGGTCCCGAACCTGGCGACATAGGCGGCCAGGGCCAGCTGGGCCAGGACGACGACGCCGGCGGCGGTTTCCATGCGGGTCAGTTTGAAGGTCATTGCGGCGCTCCCTTGGGGGTGGCGGCCGGCGCTTCGCCGGTCTTCATGAGGTCCATGAGAAAGCCGACGGCCTCCTCGACGGCGGAAATGTTCAGCCGGTAGATGATCGAGGCCCCGTCACGCTCGGACTCGACGAGCCCGGCCTCGCGCAGGGATGTCAGGTGGCCGGTAATGGTCGGCCAGGCCATGTCGAAGGCCCCGGCGATGTCGCCGGAAGACCTGGGACCGGCGCGCAGCATCTCGATGATCTGGCGGCGGGCCGGGTGCGACAGGGCTTTGAACAGGGTGTTCATAGGGAAGAGGCTAATTAGGAATTTTGCTAATTGCAAGAAGAATTAGGAGGTTCCCTAATCGTCGTCGTCAGGCCGTTTCGAAGCGGATGTCGGCGGCGCCGGTCCAGAGGGTGTCGCGGCCCAGGGCCGCCATGCGGTCCAGGTCTCCGCCCAAGGTCAGGAAATGGCTTCCGGCCAGCGCGCCGGCCCGGCAGGCGAAGCGGCTGGGGCCATAGGGGATGAGGATTTCCGCCTCGCTGATTCCGCCCGGATAGAACAGAAGCTGGCCGGGCTGCGGGGCGGCGAGCGGGTTTTCGACGGCAAGGCCGAAGTCCCGGTCGCCGAGCGGGACCCAGCAGGCCTCGCCGCTCCAGCGGGCGTGGATCAGGCGGTCGGCGTGCGGCAGCAGCTGTTCGAAGGCCGCGCGGGTCAGCGGCGCCGCGGGTTCGAACCGGGCCGGGAAGGGGACGCCGGCGATGGTCACCCGCAGATCGGGGCTCATTCCGGTTTGGCCAGGGCGACGCTGATTGCTTCCATGGCCGGATCGCGGCCAGCCAGCCAGGCCCTGGCCGTTATAGGCGCGCGAATCCGCGGCTCCAGGGAGACGAAGTTGACCATGACCATATCGTCGAGACAGGCCGGTTTGCCGGCGCAGCCCTTGTCGAGGTCGAACTGGCCGTTGGTGTAGCGCAGGGCCAGATGCGAATTGGGAAGACGGACGAGGCCGCCTTCCGACCAGAAGTGCAGGCGGTCGCCCAGCTCGTCGCCGACCACGGTCACCCGTTCGCCGCCGCCCTTTTTGACCGCCGCGGCCGAGACGATGCCGGCCGAGTAGGTGTGGGGCCCGACCAGGACGAAGGTCCGACCCGTCGCGGCGGCGGGCAGGCGGCGCATGAAGTCCAGCGTGGTCAGCAGGTTGCCGCCGACGTCGAAGCGCAGGTCGATGATCAGGTGGCGTGGCCGGGTGGCGGCGATGCGGGCGTCGGCGGCCTTCAGGAAGTCGGCGATGGGGTGGCCGTCCTCGTCCTCGTTCGAGCGGAACTGGATGTAGAGGGCGTCCCGGTCTGGCAGATCGACGAGCCGGAACGGTTGGTCGGGGTCCTGTAGATAGAGCGGCGTCGAGGCCGGTTTGACGGCCGTCCAGCCGGTTTCGCCGGCCAAGGGCTGCGGCGACCACAGGCGGATGAACTCGGCCGTCGGCGAGGCCGCCTGCGGGACCATGGTGATCCGCCGCTCGACGCGCCGGCCGTTCGGCAGCCGCAGGCTGAGGCGCAGGGCGTCCGGCGCCTTTGCCAGGCCCATGGCGTGCAGCACGCCTTCGGACTCGATCAGTTCGGGCAGGTACTTCTTGCGGTCGACCGCCTTGCCGCCCTTCAGGCCCCTGGTCCGCTCGTAGAGGGCGCCCGGGCTCAGCCCCTCGATGGTCAGCACCCGGGCGCCGGCGAGATCGCCGGCCTCGCCACTGGCGCGGGCGACGATCAGGCCGTCCGTGAACCACAGCAGGCGCAGCGGCAGGCGCTTGTCGGGCACGGCCAGCGGGTCGTGGTAGCGCAGGCCGCTGTGGGCGTTGTCGGCCAGGGCCCCGACTTCCGACAGGCCGACCAGCAATTCGCTGGGAGTGAGAGCGCCGGCGCGCGCCTCCAGGGCGCTGAGCCTGCGATCGGCGGCGGCGCGGGCCGCGGCGCTGTAGGCCATTTCCTTGGGCAGGTATTCGGTCCGGACCAAGGCGAGGTCGGCCAGCTGAGCCTCCCGGCTGGATTGCGCGGCGGCGGGCGCGGCCGACAGCAGCAGCATGGCGATCAGCAGGGCTCGGGTCATGGGGCCTCCATCGGATGGCCGGGATGATGGCTAGTCTCGCCAATACAGTACCGATACAGTTTGGATCGCAATGAGCGCTACAGACACAAGGCCTGACGACACCTCCCCGGGGCAAAGCCGGGTAGAGGCCTGTATCGGCTGGGTCCGGCGACGGATCGACGGCCAGGTGTTCCGCACCGGCGCGCGGCTGCCTTCGGTGCGGGAACTGGCCCGGCTGCGTGGCGTCTCGCCGTTCACGGCGGCGGCGGCCTACGACCAGCTTGTGGCCATGGGCCTGGCCGAGGCGCGGCGCGGGTCCGGCTTCTATGTGTTGCCGCCCGCCGAGCCGGCGCGGCCAGCGCCGCTGCCGACCGGCATCGACCTCAACTGGCTCATGCGCCACATGCTGGACAGCGGCCGGGCTCAGGGGCCTGGCCTGGGCGTGCTGCCGGCCTCATGGCTGGACGGCTCGCGGGTGGCGGAGGCTCTACGGGCGCTGGGCCGGCAGGGCGCCGACCGCTGGCTGGCGGCCGGCAGTTCGCATGGCTTCGAGCCCCTGCGCCAGGTGCTGCAACGGAGGCTGGCGGCGCTCGACATCGTCGCGGGCACAGAGCAGATCGTCCTGACCACCGGCGTCACCCAGGGGCTGGACCTGGTGCTGCGCAGCTTGGTCAGGCCGGGCGAGGCGGTGCTGGTCACCGAGCCCTGCTGGTTTGGAGCGCTGGGCATGCTGGCCGCCCACGGCGTCCGCATCGTGCCCGTGCCCTGTACGCCGGCCGGGCCAGACCTGGCGGCGTTGGAGCGGATCGCCGGCGAGGTGCGACCGCGCCTGATGGTGCTGAGCGCCACGGCGCACAACCCGACCGGCTTCACCCTCCCGGCGCAAGCCGTGGACAGCATCCTGGCTATCGCCCGGACCCATGATTTTGCGATCTTCGAGGATGACATCTACGCCGACCTCGGCTCGCCTTCGGCCGTGCGGCTGGCCGCCCGCGACGGCCTGGACCGGGTGATCTACGCAGGCGGCTTCTCGAAGACCCTGGCCGCCAATGTCCGCGTCGGCTTCCTGGTGGCCGGCGAGGCGCGTGCCCGGACGCTGACCCAGGCCAAGATTCTGACCGGCTTCACGACGCCGGAAATCAACGAACGGTTGGTCCACAGGCTGCTGGTCGAGGGCGGCCAGGCGCGCCACGTGGCCGGGCTGCGGACCCGGCTGGCGGAAAGCCGCGAGCGGATGCTGCAGATGCTGGACCGCGAAGGCGTTCCGATCTTCGGTCGGCCGGACAGCGGCATGTTCCTGTGGGTCGATACCGGCCGCGACACCAACCTGCTGGCCGCTGAGGCGCGCGGACGCGGCCTGCTGGTCGCGCCGGGCAGTCTGTTTTCGGCCGACCAGCGGCCGTCGACCTGGATGCGGCTAAACGTGACCACGGCGGCCGACGACCGCCTGCTGGACGGAAGAACGAGACGACCCTAGTGATCGTAGTGCTGCTGCACCAAATCGCGGGCTAGACCGTCCTTTGGCAGCCGTTGCGTCCCCAAGATCCGGTCCGCCAGAGTCGGGCCTCGCTTCAGGTACTCAAGCGCGAATTCGTCTTCGATTTTGTCCACGTGCCTAAGCGACAACTCGTAGATCCGGCGAAACATGATGATGAACTCGGCATTCTGGCCGCCAATTGACTCCGCGATTGCATGGACGTTCTGATCGCTGGGGTATGATTTGAAGCGATAGACGAAGGCGTCACACACCACTGTCCATCCTGCGTGGATCATGGCGACCGGCTCGCTGATCCGGCTGGCGCCGTCTCGTTTCAGAAGCTTTTCAACCTTCTCGGCCTCGGCCGGCAGGATCAGCATCCGGGTCAGGCGGCTGAACATCACTACCGGGCTCAGTCCGTTAAACTTGCTGATCTCGAATTCGACGAAGGGGAGGTTCACTTGCTTCACTGAAACCGAATACCGGTTCTTCATGAGCAGCAGGACGAGCACCGCCCCGCCTACGAATGTCAGAACAGGAATCCCGACATCTTTGAACCATTCCATGGCAGGTCTCCCCCTGACCTTCGATCCTGACGGGAAAGGCCGGAAACCACAATCTGGAATGCAGGTTGATCTCTACAGCGAGAAGCTGACGCCGCAGCCGCAACTGGACTTGGCGTTGGGGTTGCGCACCCGGAACTCGGCCCCGGCCAGTTCGTCGACGAAGTCGATCTCCGAGCCCTTCAAGAGGCCCAGCGAGATGTCGTCGATCAGGGCCACGGCCCCGTCGCGTTCGATCCGCAGGTCGTCGGTCTCGACCGCGTCGACCAGGTCGAAGCGGTACTGGAAGCCCGAGCAGCCGCCGCCATCGACCGCCACGCGCAACATCAGCGCCCGGCCTTCGGCCGCGCCGATGGCGCGGATGCGGGCGGCGGCTGACGAACTGAGGGTTACGGGGGTGGCGGTCATGCTGTGGAAAACTCTCTTCTGCCCCTATATGTGCAACCTCGCGCCCGCTGGAAAGGGGCGCACGCTCGAAGGCACCAGATGACGTCCAGCTACACCGTCTTCCGTTCTCCCTATTCGGAAGTCCCGAAGGCGTCGCGCGGGCGGCTGTTCCCGGAAGCCGAGAGCCGCACCCGCAACCCCTTCGCCCGCGACCGCGACCGCATCATCCATTCGACGGCCTTTCGCCGGCTGAAGGAAAAGACCCAGGTCTTCGTGGCCCACGAAGGCGACCACTACCGCACCCGGCGGACCCATTCGCTGGAAGTGGCGCAGATCGCCAGATCGTTGGCCGGGGCCCTGGGCCTCGACGCCGACCTCGCCGAAACCATCGCCCTGGCCCACGATCTCGGTCATCCGCCGTTCGGCCACGCCGGCGAGGACGCCCTCGACGACAGCATGAAGCCCTGGGGCGGCTTCGATCATAATGTGCAGACCTTCCGGGTGGTGACCGAGCTCGAGCACCGCTACCCCGACTTCCACGGCATCAACCTGACTTGGGAGACGCTGGAGGGCGTCATCAAGCACAACGGCCCGGTGACCGACAAAATGACCCGCCCCAGCTGGGCGGCGGTGGCCCGCTTCAACGAGAAGATGGACCTGGAGCTGGGTGGCTGGGCCTCGGCCGAGGCCCAGGTCGCCGCCCTGGCGGACGACATCGCCTATAACAACCACGACGTGGACGACGGCCTGCAGGCCGAGCTGTTCCGGCTGGAGGACCTGCTGGAGGTGCCGCTGATCGGCCCGATCCTGCAGGGGGTGCGCAGCGAGCGGCCCGACCTCGACGACCGCATCACCCGCCTGGAGGCCGTGCGCCGGATGATCGGGGCCATGGTCGACGACGTCATGGGCGAGACGCTGAAGCGCGCCGCCATCACCGGCGTCGCCAGCCCGTCGGACGTGCGCGGCCTCGACCAGGCCCTGGTCGCCTTCTCGCCCGACATGCTGGAGGACCTGTCGCGCCTGCGCGAATTCCTCTTCGAGCGCATGTATCGCCACTGGAAGGTCAACCGCACCCGCAGCCAGGCGCGCCGCATCCTGGCCGAGATGTTCCAGCTGTTCATGGCCGAACCGGAGGTGCTGCCCACCGACTGGTTCGCCCGGTCGCAGAACTGCGACGACTTCGGCCGCGCCAGGGTGGTGTGCGACTACATCGCCGGCATGACCGACCGTTTCGCCATCGAGGAACACCGCAAGCTGTTCCACCTGGACGTCTGGAACTAGGCCTGAAGCCGGCCCGGCGGATTGGAAAAAGTCGCCGAAAATGTCCTGAATAAAGGGTTTATGAGTATCTTTCGGGTGGAGTGCGGCCCGATGGAGGTTGTCCCGGGGGGATGGCGGCCTTTGATGATTGACCCCGGAGCGGCGGCCCAGCGCGGGCAACGCTCCCTGCAGCTGGAGCCCTCGGCATGTCCGACTATGATCGCGACTATCGCGGCGATGCGCCGCTGGCCTTCGACGCCCGCCGTCCCGTGCGGGGCGGCTCCCCCGCGCCCATGACCCTGATCATCAGCGGCATGATCCTGCTCGTGCTGATCGCGGCGGTGTTCTTCGTCTATCGCGGCGGCCTGCGCCCGGACAACGGCGCGCCCCGGCCCGTGGGCGTGGCGGTCAACGACATCAAGGCGCCGGCCCCGCCCGAGGCCCAGCCGGTCAATCCCGCGGAAGGACTGCAGATCTACCACGCCGAGAACGGTGAGGCGCCGGTCGCCGGCGCGGCCCCCGCCCAGCCCACCTTCGCCCCGGCGCCCGAACAGCCCCAGGCGCGCCCCGCCCCCAAGGTGTT
>JAQGIK010000121.1 GCA_028291265.1 Caulobacter sp.
CATCGGCCAGCGTCTCTACGTGCTCGACGGTAAGGCCCTGTCGCCCAACCCCGTCTCGAAATCCAGCCGGACCAACCGCTTCCAGCAATCGCTGGCGTTCCTGAACTAAAAGGCGCCGCCTAGCTGAAGCGCCAGGCCTCTTCCGCCGCGCGCTTGATGGCGCGGGACTTGTGCAGGGTCTCGTCGTACTCGGCGTCCGGGTCGCTGTCGGCGACGATGCCGCCGCCCGCCTGCACATAGACCGTGCCGTCCTTGATCATGGCCGTGCGCAGGACGATGCAGGTGTCGACCGAGCCGTCGGCGCCGAAATAGCCGACCGCGCCGGCGTAGGTCAGGCCGCGCTTGACGACCTCCATCTCGTCGATGATCTCCATCGCCCGCACCTTCGGCGCCCCCGACAGAGTGCCGGCGGGGAGGGCGGCCATCAGCACGTCGACGGGGTCGAGACCGTCCGGCGCGTCGCCTTCGACGTTGGAGACGATGTGCATGACGTGGCTGTAGCGCTCGATGAAGAAGCTCTGGGTGACGCGCACCGCCGGGCCCTTGCCGGTCGGCTCCACATCGTTGCGGCCGTCCTCGCGCAGGCGGGCGACGCGGCCGACGTCGTTGCGGCCGAGGTCCAGCAGCATCAGGTGCTCGGCCCGTTCCTTGGGATCGGCCAGCAGTTCGGCCTCCAGCGCCGCGTCCTCCTCTGGCGTCCCGCCGCGGGGGCGGGTGCCGGCGATGGGGCGGATGGTGATCTTGTTGTCGCGCAGGCGGACGAGGATTTCGGGCGAAGAGCCGACCAGCTGGAACGGCCCGAAGTTCAGGTAGAACAGGAAGGGCGAGGGGTTGGTCCGCCGCAGCGATCGGTAGAGGGCGAAGGGCTGGCCCGAATAGGGGGCGCTGAACCGGTGGCTGGGCACCACCTGGAAGATGTCGCCGGCCTCGATGTAGTCGCGGCAGCGCCCGACGATCTCACCGTACTGACTGCGGCTGACACCGGGCGCGAAAGCGACCTCGCCGGCGGTCATCGCCGGGCCGGGGGCTGGCATCGGGCCTTCCAGATCGGCCAGGACTTCGGAGAGGGTCGCCTGAACCTCGTCCCAGGCCTTTTTCGCCGTGACGCCGGCGCGGGGCCGGGCCGGGGCGACCAGCAAAATCTCCTGGGCGATGGCGTCGAACACCGCCACGACCGACGGCCGGATCATCAGCCCGTCGGGCAGGTCCAGCGGATCGGGATTGACGTTCGGCAGCCGCTCGACCAGCCGCACCATGTCGTAGCCGATGGCCCCGAACACCCCGGCGCTGGGCGGCGGCAGGCCGGCCGGCAGCTCGATGCGCGAGGCGGCGACCAGGTCGCGCAGGCTGTCCAGCGCCCCGTCGTCCTGGCCGGTGAAGCGGCCGGCCTCGATGTCGTCCCCGACCGCGATCTCGGCATGATCGCCCCGGCAGCGCCAGACCAGGTCCGGCTTCATGGCGACGATGGAGTAGCGGCCGCGCCAGGCGCCGCCCTCGACGCTTTCGAACAGGAAAGCGTAGGGCCGCGCCCGGGCGATCTTCAGATAGGCCGAGACCGGCGTCTCGAGGTCGTCGATCAGCCGGGTCCAGACGACCTGCGGCCGCCCTCCGTCCCAGGCCGCCGCAAACGCTTCAAAGGAGGGTTCGGGGACGGCCTGCCGGGTCACTTGGACTTGGCGTCCTTGGCCTTGTCCTTGCCCTTCGGATCGTCCTTCTTCTCGGCATAGTCCTTGGGATCGACGCCCAGCGCCTTGAGGGCGCGGTCACGGTCCGACTTGGGCTTGATCTTGTCCTTGGCCCAGGTGCGGGTGGTGGTGTCGATGTCCTGGAAGATGCCGCGAGCGAAGGACTGACGGCCCATCTCCGTGGCCTGGGCGACCTGGTCGACGGCGCCGGGGCGGATCGCGCCGATCTTGCCGACCGCCAGACCGCCGTCCTTGCCCTGCACCGGCACGGCGAACACCTGGCCGGTGGCGCCGTTGAAGAGGGTGGAGAGCATTTCGTTGCCGAGCGCGGCGTGCTGCTGCGCGCCCTGGCGGGTCATCTTCGGCAGCTTGACGAGGCGATAGCCGCTGGAGGCGGCGATGGCCTCCAGGCTCTCACCCTTGCGGGCGCGGTCCGACAGGGCCTTGGCGCGGGCCTGCATCAGCTGGGCCTGCTTGCGGCCCATCAACAGCTTGGTCAGCTCGACACGCACCTCGCTCAGCGCCGGCGGCGCGGGCGGGATGACCTTTTCGACGCGGACGAAGAACTGGTCGCCGGCGGTGACCTCGATCAGGGTGCTGTCCGAACCGGCCGGCAGGCTGAAGGCGGTTTCCAGCACTTCCTTGGTGACGATCTTCGGATCGGCGGGCTTGTTGAGGGCGTCGCCGCCCTGCGCCGTCAGCGGGCCCAGGGTGATGACCGTGGCGCCGACCTTCTGGGCGGCCTGGTCGAGCGTCGCGCCTTCGCTGTGGGCCTTGTCAAAGGCCTGGGCCTGTTCGTAGGCCTTGTTGGCGGCGGCCGACTTGATGACGTCCTTTTCCAGCTCGGCGCGATGCTCCTCGAGGTTGGCGACGCGGGCGGGGGTGATCTTGGTGACCTTGATCACCGACTGGCCCAGCTCGCCCTGCAGGGCGCCGCTGACGGCCCCGGCCGGCAGGCGGAAGGCGGCTTCAGCCACGGCCTTGTCGAAGATGGCCGACTTCGGCTTGTCGGTGTTGCTGACCACCGAGGCGCCGACCGACTTGGCGATGGCGGCCGGGTCCTCGCCCTTGTTCAGGCGGTCGGCGACGGTCGTCGCCTGGGCGGCGTTCTTGACCGGGATCTGCACGAAGCTGCGCGTTTCGGGCGAGGACAGCGAATCCTTGCGGAAGTCGAAGCGCTTCTGGACCTCGGCCGGGTCGGCCGTGACCTTGCCCTGGAAGTCGGCGGCGTTGAAGCGGACCAGCTTGAGGACCCGCATTTCGGGACGCATCAACCGGGCGGCGTTTTCCTTCAGGAAGGCTTCCATCTCCGCGTCGGTGGGTTGCGGAATGGCGCCGACGCTCTGCGGCGTCACGACGAAATAGTCGAGGTCGCGCTCTTCCAGCGCAAAAGCGCCCTGCAGCGAGGAATAGATGCGCGGGGCCTTGAAGCCGTTGGTCATGGCGGTGAAGAACTGGGCCTCGGTGATCGAGCCGGCCAGCGCCTTGCGGTACTGCGCGACATCGAGGCCGTTCTGTTCCAGAAGCTGGGCGAGGGCGGCCTGGTTCAGTTCGCCGGTGATCTCGTCGAAGACGCCCGGGTACTGGGCCAGCTGCTGCTTCATCGCGTCGTCGACCAGCGAGTCCGGCGCGCGCAGGCCCAGTTTGGCGAACATGGCGTTGACCGACTCGCTGCTCATCAGGTCTTCGACCACCTGTTTCTCCAGGCCGCCCTTGATGGCGTCCTCGGTGGTGATCTGCCGCTGGTACTGCTGTTCGGCGTTCTTCCTCATGCGTTCGAAGAGGGACTTGAACTCCGTCGGGCCGACCGTCTGGGCGCCGGCCTTGACGATCCAGGTGCCGGCGTTGCCGCTGATCGAGCCGAGGACGTCCATCCGCTGGCCGAGGAAGGCGGTGCTGACGATGACCAGACCCAGAAGCACGGCGGCGAACCAGGACTTCATGAGCTTCTTGATGGTGGCGAGCATCGGGTCGTTTAAACCTTTGAGACGGGCGGCGCGCGAGGCCGTGAACGGCGGGTATAGTCGGCCCTTCCCAGAGCAGGCAAGCGCGGCGGATTGTTGGCGTGACATCGGGCGCCGACAGAGCTAGTTGCGGCCATCGAAATTCGAGGGAGATCGCCCGCTCATGACAGCCGCCCGCCCGCTGGTCGCCGGAAACTGGAAGATGAACGGCCTCAGCCTGTCGCTGGACGAGGCGCGGGCGGTTTCGGCCGCCGTCGACGCCCATCCGCCGGCCTGCCGCGTGGCCCTCTGCCCGCCGGCGACGCTGGTCCAGCGCATGGCCGAGCTCTTGAACGGCACGGGCGTCGAGGTCGGCGGCCAGGATTGCCGGGCCGAAGAGACCGGGGCCTTCACCGGCGACGTCTCGGCCGAGATGCTGGTCGACGCCGGCGCCCAGCTGGTCATCCTCGGCCACTCCGAGCGCCGCGCCGGCTATGGCGAGAGCGACGCCCTGGTCGCGGCCAAGGCCGAGGCCGCCCTGCGCGCCGGCCTGGAGCCCATTGTCTGCGTCGGCGAGACCCTGCGGCAGCGCGAGGCCGGCGAGACCCTGAGCGTCGTCACCGGCCAGATCCGCGGCAGCCTGCCGGCCTCGCTGGCCGGCAAGGCCTTCGCGGTGGCCTATGAGCCGGTCTGGGCCATCGGCACCGGCCTGACCCCGACCCTGGCCCAGATCGAGGAGGTGCATGTCGCCATCCGCGAGACGCTGGTCGCGGTGTTCGGCGAGGCCGGCAAGGTTCCGCCGATCCTCTACGGCGGCTCGGTGAAGCCGTCCAACGCCGCCGAGATCCTGCGGGCCCGCGAAGTCGGCGGCGCCCTGGTCGGCGGCGCCTCGCTCAAAGCAGCGGACTTCCTGGGGATCGTGACGGCGGCCTAAGCCTCGCCGATCTCCATGGGCGTGCGGCGCATGGCCAGCACGAAGGCGCCGAAGGCGAGGGCGCTGATCACCGTGCCTACGAGAGCAAGCGCCGGGGCCAGCTGATGCGGACCGCCCATCCAGCCGCTGACGATGACCACCAGGCTGGGGGTGACCCCGAAGCCGATCAGGCCGCCGACCGCCAGGAAGCTGCCGAAGGCCAGGCCGCGGGTCTCGTTGGGCAGGCCGGCGCCGATCACCGCCATCAGGGCGATGCTGGCCACCGTGCCGCAGAACAGCAGGACTGTTAGGGCGGCCAGGAAGCTGGCCGGTCCCGGCAACAGCGGGAAGAGGCCGGCCGGAATGGCGACGGCCGAGGCGATCACGGCGCCCAGCATGATGCCGCCGCGCCTGCCTGAGCGCAGGCCGGCGTCCGCCGCCCAACCGCCGAGGATCGAGCCGACAACCCCGGCCAGCAGGCCGGCGGCGGCCAGCCAGATGGCGAACTGCATCGGGTTGAGACCGAACAGGCGGCTCAGCAGGGGCGTCGCCCAGATGGTCGCGGCGGCGTCGGCCATCAGGATGCCGACCTGGCCGACCATCAGCGGCCCCAGCCAGGCGCGGCGCACCCACAGTTCCATCAGCACGGTCTTCAGCGGCGCGCCGGGGCCGGCCTTGACCTCATGCCGGGCCGGCTCGCGCAGGAACAGCAGGATGACCGACAGGGCGACCCCGAAGGCCGCCAGGGCGATGTGGGCGGCGCGCCAGGGCGTTCCCAGGTCGCCGGGCAGCAGGTGGCCGGCGGCGAACAGGCCGAGCAGCAGGGCGCCGACGGGCAGGGCCGCGGTCGAGCCGAGCAGCTTGCCGAGGTTGATCACCTGCATGGCCTGGCCCCGGTGTTCTGGCGGGCTGAGGTCCGAGGCCAGGGAGACGGCGGTGGTCAGCATGGCCGAGCCGGCCGTGGCGGCCGCCACCCTGGCCCAGAACAGCAGCGGCAGGTTGGGCGCCCAGGCTGTGGCGACGGCGGCGACGACCCACAGCAGGGTCATGGCGATCAGCACCCGCATGCGGTTGGCGCGATCGACCAGCAGGCCGACCGGAATGCCGCAGAGGGCCAGGGGGATGGCCACGGCCACCCCCTGCACCAGGCTGAGGTCGAAGTCGGTCAGGTTCAGGTCGACCCGCACCGATTCCACAAGGCCGTTGAACATGTAGAGCGCCGTCAGCGACACCCCCATGGTGGCGGCGACCAGCAACTGCTGGCCGATGGCGCGGCGGAAGACCGGGGTTGCGCCGGGGGCGGGGAGGGCGTCCGCGGTCATGGGTAAAAGGCTTCCAGATCGATGGCGGCGGCCGTCACGCCCCGGGCCTTGAGCTCGACCTTGCGGACCTTTTCGGTGCCGGTCTTGGGGAGCTCGCCCACCACTTCCAGGTAACGGGGCCGGGCGAAGCGCGGCATGGTGGCCACGGCGTGGTCGGCGAAATGGCGGGGATCGAGGCTGGCGCCCGGCGTGGCGGTGACGGCCAGCATGATCTCGTCCTCGCCACCCTGCAGGCTGGAGGGCACCGCGAAGGCGGCCACCTCGGCGACGCCGGGAAGGGTCCCGAAGGCGGCCTCCAGGTCGGTGGCCGAGATGTTCTCGCCGCGCCGGCGGATGCAGTCCTTGATGCGGTCGATGAAGACGATATAGCCGTCGGCATCGAGACGGCCGGCGTCGCCGGTGTGGAACCAGAAGTTCCGCCAGGCCTCGACCGTCTTGCCCGGCTGGCCGTGATAGCCGGCCATGAAGCCGCCGGCCGCGCGGGGCCGCACCATGATCTCGCCGACCTCGCCTTGCGGCATCGGGAAGTCGGTCTGCGGATCGCGGATCTCGACCTCGAAGAAGCGGCTGTAGGGCCGGCCGCAGGCGCCGGGGCGGGCGACGCCGCGCTCGCCGTAGAGGGCGATGTTGACCTCGGTCATGCCATAGCCGCCGATGACCTCGGGGATGCCGAACCGCTCGCGCCAGGCTGTCTCGTGCTCGACGGCGTTGGGAGCGCAGAGGATGAGGCGCAGGGCGTGGTCGCGGTCCGCGTCGCTGGGCGGCTGGCCGATGACGAAGGCGCTGATAGCGCCCAGGCTATTGGTCAGGGTGGCGCCGGTGGCCTTCAGGTCGCCCAGCCAGGCGGTGGCGGAGAAGCGCTCGCGGACGCTGGCGCGGGCCCCGGCGATCAGGGTGGCGCAGAGCTGCATCAGCAGCCCGTTGGCGTGAAACAGCGGCAGGGTGATGTAGTAGTGGTCGTCGGGCGTGACCCCGACGTTCTCGACGACCCCGAGGCCGAACAGGAAGCAATGGGCGTGGGGCATCAGCACACCCTTCGGCGCGCCGGTGGTGCCGGAAGTGTACATGATGCAGGCCAGGTCCTGCGCGGCGGGGAACCTCGCCGTCGTCGCCGGATGGACGACCCAGTCCGCGAAGTCCGTGTAGGCCGCCGCAAGGTCGGTCCCGCCCGCGACGATGATCCGCTCGATCCCCGCCAGCGCCTCGCCGAGCGGTTCGATCCGCGCCAGGTAGTCGGCGTGGACGATCAGAAGCTTCGGCTGCGAATCGGCCAGGGGATGGGCGAGGAAGGCGCCGGTCAGCTCGCTGTTGAGCATCACCGCCGTCGCCCCCAGCCGGCCGATGCCGGCCCAGGCCCGGATCGCGTCCAGGCCATTGGGCATCATCACGGCGATACGGTCGCCGGGACCGGCCCCCAGGCTCTGCAGGAAGGATGCGACCCGGGCCGCCTGGTCGCGCAGGGCCCGATAGGTCAGGCTGTCGCCGCCGACCATGGCGACGCAGGCCTGGTCCGGGCGCAGCCCCGCCTGTTCCTCGATCACCAGCGGCATGACCCAGCCGCGGCCGTCTTCGATGGAAGCGTACATCAGCTGTTCCGGGCCATCGCCCTGCGGCTGAGTTCAAGGAAACCCGGGGCCAGGAAGGCAGCCATCCGCTCACGCACCGCCTGGACGTCCGCCGAACGGCAGAGACCGCCCGACAGGTGATCGATACGGCCGGTCTCGGCGAAGGACAGCGACAGGGCCCCGGAGACGAAGTGGTAGGACCAGTAGAGGTCCTCGTCGCGGGCGTCGGGCACGGCCTTGCGCAGCATGCCGATCAGCATGTTGATCACCGGGTCGAAGAACCGGGTCATGGTGTCGCCGCCCCAGGCCGGGGTGTTGTTGACCAGGGCGACCAGCCGCAGGTAGTTGCGCCAGCCGGGGCCGCCGGTCTCCCAACGCTCCAGCACCGGTTCGAAGAAGGCTCCGAGGCAGCCCTCGACGGTCAGGATTTCGGTCTCGGCCTCGTAGCGGGCCATCGACATCAGGCGATTGGCGTTGGCGATCTCGGCCCGACGGTTGAGGACCGCCTCGAACAGCCCGCGCTTGGAGTTGAAATAGTAGCCCAGCAGGGAAGAATCGACGCCGGCCTCGGTGGCCACCTGACGCACCGTGACGCCGTAGAAGCCATGCACGCTGAACAGCGCCTCGGCGGCGTCCAGGATGACGTTCTGGCGGTCCACCGCCTCGGCGCGAAGCCCCGGCCGGCCGCGAGTTCGCGGCTTGGCGGGCGTGCGTTCGGCCGCCGGTTTGCGGTCCGTTGATTTCGGTCTCGTCCCTGTCACGCCCTGTTTTCCCATGGCTTGTTACTGATCAAGGCGTAGCGGCGACCGACGCCCCTGTCAAATATTCCACGGTCGTAGAAATAAATTGACAACCGATTTTCTGACGGCAATGTCAGGACGAGCCGGAATGGCAGCCGACGAGCACCCAGTGGGTTCTGCACGTCTCGCTTTCAATTCCACATATGTTGAATAAAAAGAATATCGGGGAAGAAGCGGATGCGGAAGATCATCGGGACTCTGCTCATGTGCGGCGCGGCCAGCGGCGTTTTGGCGATGGCGTCAGTTGCGGTCGCGGCCGATGAGCCTGCCGCGGCGCCGACCGAGGTCGACGAGCTGATCGTCACCGCCCAGAAGCGGTCCGAGCGCCTGCAGGACGTGCCGCTCAGCATCACCGCCATCACCGAGTCCGCCATCGAAGCCCAGGGCATCGACAGCTTCAGCGACTACATCGCCCGCACGCCCGGCCTGCACCTGTCGGAAGACAGCACCCAGTCGACCTTCACGGTGCGCGGCATCTCCGCCTCGGCCTCGGCCGACACCACCTCGGCGACGGCCGGCATCTACATCGACGACTACCCGGTCTACGACACCTGGTTCCGCTTCGCCTCGCCCGACGTCCGCATCTTCGACGTCGAGCGCATCGAGGTGCTGCGCGGGCCGCAGGGCACGCTGTACGGCGCCACCTCGCTGTCGGGTTCGATCCGCATCATCACCGCCAAGCCGGACCTGTCGGGCTTCGGCGCCAAGCTCGAGGCCACCGGCGCCACCACCGACGACGGCGAGGCCAGCTATTCGCTGAACGGCGCCCTGAACATCCCCCTGATCACCGACAAGCTGGGCGTCCGCGCGGTGGCCTTCGCGCGCCAGGACGGCGGCTGGGTCGACAATCCGGTGCGCGGCGACAGCAACGTCAACACCAAGACGGTCTATGGCGGCCGCCTCTATGTCGCCGCCGACGCCGGCGACGGCTGGAACGTCCTGGGAAGCCTCATGTACCAGCATGACAAGGCCGACGATCAGGGCGCGACCTACTACTTCCCGCCGGCCGGCCGCGACAGCAACGACATGAATTCGCGTCTGCCGACCGTCATCGAGAGCGAGTTCGTGGTCGGGACCCTGTCGGTCGACAAGGAACTGGGCGAAGCCAACCTCAACGTCACCGCCACCTGGGCCTACAACGCCTCCGACAACGTCGGCGACGGCACCCCGATCGCGACGGCCTTTGGCCTGCCGGTGCTGACGCCCTTCGACCAGCCGAGCCGCTCGCGCAGCAAGACGCTCGAGGCCCGCTACACGTCCGACGCCGGCCAGCCGTTCCGCTATGTCGTCGGGGCCTATTTCAACACCCGCTACCGCACCCTGGAGCAGAAGGCCGAGCAGCCGCTGCTGGCCCCCTTCTTCGGAACCGGCAAGATCTACGACGTCTACGCCAACCAGACGGCCACCGAATACGCCGTCTTCGGCGAGGCGACCTGGGCCTTCGCCGAGCAATGGGAAGCGACCGCGGGCCTGCGGGTGTTCAAGAACAACTACAGGTTCAACGGCATCGTCAGCGGCCTGCTCAACAGCTTCGCCACCCCGCTGACCCCCAGCATCAGCCACCTGGAGACCGAGACCACCTCGGCCACGCCCCGGTTCTCGCTGTCCTGGAAGCCGGACCGCAACCTCAACCTCTATGCGACGATTTCCGAGGGCTATCGCTTCGGCCTGACCAACTACAACTCCGGGGCCAACGGCGGCGTGCCGCTGGAGTACGATCCCGACACCCTGTGGAACTACGAGCTGGGCGCCAAGATCAGCTTCCTCGACGGCCGCGCCAATCTCAACACCGCCGTCTACTACATGGACTGGCAGGACCTGCAGACCAGCTTCCGCAACACCAACGGGCAGGCCTACATCACCAACGCCGGCGACGCCCGCTCCTACGGCATCGAAAGCGAGCTGTTGTTCCGCCCCACCGACGCCTGGGAAATCAA
>JAQGIK010000146.1 GCA_028291265.1 Caulobacter sp.
GTCTCCTCGCCGGTGCCCATCATCGCCTTGCCCATCACGGTCATCACCGTGTGGACGTCGGCGAAGTCGAGGTTGAACAGGCCGGGAAGGACCATCACGTCGGTGATCGAGCGGACGCCCGAGTGCAGCACCAGGTCGGCCATGCCGAAGGCTTCGGAGAAGGTGGTGCGCTCGTTGGCGATCCGGAACAGGTTCTGGTTCGGGATGACGATCAGGGTGTCGACGTAGCGTTGCAGCTCGGCAATGCCGGCGTCGGCGAGACGCATGCGGTGGCGGCCTTCGAAGTGGAAGGGCTTGGTCACGACGCCGACGGTGAGGATGCCGCGCTCGCGGGCGCATTTGGCGATGATCGGCGCGGCCCCGGTGCCGGTGCCGCCGCCCATGCCGGCGGTGATGAAGACCATGTGGGCGCCGTCGAGGTGCTCGCCGATCTCGACGGTGCTCTCTTCGGCCGCGCTCATCCCGACTTCGGGGTGGGCGCCGGCGCCGAGGCCCTGCGTCACCTGCACGCCGAGCTGGATGCGCAGCGGCGTCTTCGAGAAGGCCAGCTGCTGGGCGTCCGTGTTCGCGACAACGAACTCAACGCCCTCGAGGCCGGCTTCGATCATGTTGTTGACGGCATTGCCGCCGGCGCCGCCGACGCCGAAGACCACGATACGCGGCTTCAGTTCGGTGGTTTGAGGAGCGTAAAGCTTCATAGTCTTGGACCCCGCGTCCTGGTGAAGTCGTTGGCCACGGCCATCAGCGACCCACCCGCTGATATGCCTTACGACCCGTTAACTAGACGGCCGCCATCGTTAATCGGCGGTTAATTCGCTTACCGTGAGTCGGCCCGTGAGCCAGCCGTGAACTGAGGAAATATGTTGCGACATAAGGGCTTGCGCGAATCGCGGCGGCTCGTCGCAGGTATCAACAGTTGTGGGTGACGCGGGGTTTTCGGGGATAGTTGAGTCCGAAGTGAGTCACCCGGACGCAAAAACGGCCGCCCCGGAGGGCGGCCGATTCACTTGCAGCGGCGCTTCGCCGATCTAGAGGTTGTCGCGCAGCCAGCTCAGCGTCTTGACGATGCCGTTGGCGTTCGGGTCGACCGGGGCGCGGGGCTTCTTGATGGTGGCCAGCAGCTTCGACGACACCGCCTCGCGCGGGCCGAAGGCGGCGCGGTGCAGGATGCCGGCGGCGGCGCAGAAGGCCGGGCCGGTGACGGCGTCGGCCAGGTGCGGCACGCGGCGCGGACGGCCCAGGCGCACCGGGCGGTCGAAGACGCGGACGGCGACTTCGCGGACGCCGGCCAGTTGGCTGGCGCCGCCGGTCAGGATGACGCTGGCGCCGGGCTCGATCATGACGCCGGCGTTCTTCAGCCGGTCGCGCAGCAGTTCGAGGGTCTCTTCGACGCGCGGGGCGATGATGCCCTTGAGCAGGCTGCGGGGTGCGATGACCGGGCCGGCGCCGGGGTCGTCGCCGCGCGGCGGGGCCTCGATCATCTCGCGGTCCTCGTTGGCCGAGGCGATGGCGCTGCCGTGCAGGGTCTTGATGCGCTCGGCGCCGGCCCTGGAGGTGGAGAGGCCACGGGCGATGTCCTGGGTGACGTGCTCGCCGCCCACCGGCAGGCTGTCGATGTGGACGAGGCTGCCGTTGGCGAACACGGCGGCCGAGGTCGAGCCGCCGCCCATGTCGATGCAGACGCAGCCCAGTTCCATCTCATCCTCTTCGAGGGCGGCCAGGGCCGAGACGAACGGGGCGGCGACGACGCCCTCGAACTCGAGGTGGGCGCGCTCGACGCAGTGGCTGAGGGTCTGGAAGGTGTTCTCGGCGATGGAGACGACCAGCAGTTCGAGCCCCAGGCTCTTGCCGAACATGGCGCGCGGATCGCGGACGCCCTTCTGGTTGTCGACCTGCCAGGCGATGGGCAGCAGGTGGATGGGCTTGCGGCCGGGCAGGCGGATCTCGGCCAGGGCGGCGGCCAGGGCGCGCGAGCAGTCGTTGTCGCTGATCGGCCGGGCGCCGAGCGAGACGCGGGCCGAGACCCGGCAGGAGGCCAGCTGGCCGCCGGCGGTGGCGATGGTGACGCCCTGCACCGCTGCGCCGGCGACGCCCTCGGCGCGTTCGACGGCGAGGGCGATGACTTCGGCGGCGTCGTCCATGCTGGCGATGGCCGCGCCCTTGATGCCGCGCGACTGCACATAGCCGACGCCGGCGGCGGTCAGGGTCCGGTCGGCCTTGCGGACGCCCTCGGGCTTCATGACGAAGCAGGCGACCTTGGAGGCCCCCAGGTCGACGGCGGCGATCAGCGGCTGGCGGCTGAGGGCCGCCTTGAGCGTATCCTGGGCCTTGCGGCCCTTGCCTTCATTGCGCGACGCGGTCTTCAGCACGGACAAAACACCTTCGACATCATCAGACGCCACCATCGACGGGAGCTGAAACCTGGGCCGTCTGGCGACGGCGGAAAGCGGGGGCGCCGGGCTCGCGCAGGTCGATGCGCTCGAGGCCGGCCTCGAGGATCGCATCGCGGCGGTCCAGCAGGTCCAGTTCGATCAGGGCGCTCTCCTCGTCGACGGCGGGGAGCAGGATGATCGAACCGTCCTTCAGATGGATGTCCCAGCGGCGCTCGTCGACCCGGACCAGGGCCTCGACGCGGGACTTCAGGCGCGGCCGGCCGGCCACGGCCTTGAGGATGTCGCCGGCGACCGCCTCGGCCCCCTGCCCCACCACCAGCGGCAACTCAGGGAAGGCGGCCGGGTCGGCCTCGGGGATGGTGCGGCCGGCGCCGTCGATGACGACCAGGTGGCCGTTCTTCTGCCAGACGGCCAGGGCGCCACGCTCCTGCACCTCGACCATCAGGGTGTTGGGCAGCAGGCGGACGACCTTGGCCTTCTCGACCCAGCCGACGTTTTCGACGCCTTCGCGAACCTGCGCCAGGTCGAGGCCGAGGATGGCCTGGCCCTTGGTCGGGGCGAGGACGGCGCGGATGGCTTCCTCGCCGGCCGGGGTGGCGCCGGCGACGTGGATTTCCTGGACGGTGAAGCCCATGCCGGTGGTCTGGCTGGCGACCGCCTGGGTCATCGAATCAGCCAGCGCCTCGCCGCGATGGCCGGTGGCCAGCGCCACGGCCAGGCCGAGGATCAGAATGCCGCCGGCCGCGCCGACCGCGATCTTCGGGGAAAGTCCCACGCCGCGCGCCGCGCGCAGCTTCATGGCCGCCTGTCCCCCCTTGGGAGCAGCGGGCCTTGCCTTTGGACTACTGGGGCTTTTGCCCCGAGGGTTGACGCTTTTGCGTCCGCCCCCCCGCACCGCCGCGGGCATACGCGTCCTCCACGATCCAGAACACCAGGTCATCAAACGACACACCCTGGTGTGCCGCCTGCTCCGGTGCGAGGGAGGTGGGCGTCATTCCGGGCTGTGTATTGACCTCCAACAGAACCAAATTGCGCTTAACAGGGTCATAACGAAGGTCACTTCTGGTAACGCCGCGACAACCAAGCGCAGCGTGAGCCAGCTCGGCGAGACGCAAAGCCTTGTCGTAATCGGCCTTGGGCATGCGGGCCGGGATCAGGTGCTGGGAGCCGCCCTCGCCGTATTTGGCCTCGAAATCGTAGAAGCCGCTGGTCGGAACGATTTCGGTGACCGCCTGAGCGACGCCGTCCATGACCGCCACGGCCAGCTCGAGACCGTCGATGAAAGGCTCGACCATCACGTCTTCGCCATGGGGCCAGGATTCGACCCCGACCTCGGCCGGCGGGCGGTTGGCGCCCTCCATGACGATGAAGACGCCGACCGAACTGCCCTCGGCGTTCGGCTTGACCACATAGGGCGGCGGCAGGACGTGATCGCGGGCCACGTCATGACGATTGAAGAGGCCGCCACCGGGCACGGTGACGCCGGCCGCCGCCAGCACGGCCTTGGCTTTCGCCTTGTCCATGGCCAGGGCCGAGGCCAGCACGCCGCAGTGGGTGTAGGGGATGGCCAGGGTCTCCAGAATGCCCTGGACACAGCCGTCCTCGCCCCATTCGCCGTGCAGGGCGTTGAAGCAGACGTCGGGCTTCAGGGCGCTGAGCACCTGGGCCAGATCGCGACCGGCGTCGACGCGGGTGACCCTGGCGCCGATCCGCTCCAGGGCGTCGGCGCAGGCCTTGCCCGACACCAGGCTGACTTCACGCTCGGAGGACAGGCCGCCCAGCAGGACGGCGACGTGGTGACCGGCAAGCTTGCCGCTCATTTGGCGTCCCCGGCCTTGGCCTCGCCGGTCTGGCGCAGGTCGATGTCGCTGTCGGCGATCAGGTAGAGGACGGTCACCCAGGTGGCGACGTTCTGCGCCATCTGGCTGGGATCGATCTTGTCGAGCGTGTCGTCCGGCGAGTGGTGCAGGTCGAAGTAGCGCAGGGCGCTCTGGCTAAGCGACATCACCGGCACCCCGGCCGCCTGCAGGCCTTCGGTGTCGGAGCCGGCGAAGGGGGCCGGATCGCGCGAGACCATGACCTTCAGCGGGGCCAGCAGGGCCGGCAGGTCGGCGATCTGCGGCGCCGCGGCGGCCCCCTTGGGCAGCAGGACGCGGTAGATGCTGTCGGCGCCGAGGTCGCTTTCACCGGCGACGATGAACTTGCCCATCGTCGCCTTGTTGGCCTCGGCATAGGCCTCGCTGGCCCCGCCGCTCTCCTCGCTGCCCCACATGACGACGCGGATGGTGCGGGCCGGGTGTCTGGGCAGGCCGCCGATCAGCTTGGCGGCGGCCGTGGTGATGGCGACGCCCGAGGCGTCGTCGATGGCGCCGGTGCCGACGTCCCAGCTGTCGAGGTGACCGCCGATGACAAGCACTTCGTCCGGCTTGGACGAGCCGACGATGTCGCCCGAGATGTTCCAGGCGACGTCCTTGTCGTCGGTGGTGGAGTCCATCTTCAGCTTGATGCGGACCGGGCCTTTTTTGGCCAGCCGCTGCAGCAGTTCGGCGTCGGGCACGCCCAGGGCGGCGGCCGGGATCTTGGGCAGCCCGTCGGTGTAGCTCATCACCCCGGTGTGCGGGCTGCGCAGGTCGGAGGTCGAGATCGAGCGGGTCAGGTAGGCGACGGCGCCGCGCTTGGCGGCTTCCGAGGCGCCCGAGCGGCGGGCGATGCCGGCCGCGCCGTAGCCCGAGCCGTCCATGGTGCGGGTCATCGGCTGGACGACGACGGCGATCTTGCCCTTCAGCGAGCCCTCCGGCGCGGCGATCAGATCGGCGTAGGCGTCGAAGACGACGATCTCGGCCTCGATGCCCTTGGCCGGCGTCGGCACCGAACGTCCGAGGCCGATGATGCTGAGCGGCAGCTCGTAGGGGGCGACGATGGAGGCCGACTCCGCGCCGCGCGTCCAGGACGGCTTGGCGTATTCCTGGACCTTGATGTTGCTGAAGCCGAGACGCTCGAAGGTCTTGACCGCCCAGTCCTTGGCGCGGGCCATGCCTGGCGAACCGACCAGGCGCGGGCCGACCTCGGTGGTCAGGCTTTCGGTCAGGTCCCAGGCCGTGCTGTCGCCGAGCGCCTTGTCGCGCAGAGCGGCGGCGGTCTCGTAGGTGGCCTGTCGTTTGACTGGCGCCGCCGAGGTCTGGGCGACTGCCGCGTTGGCGAGAAGGGCGAAACCGGCCGCGAGGGCGATGAGCTGTTTCTTCATGTCAGGCCGGGTGCGACAGGCGGGACGCCAAGTCAAGTGAAGGGTGCGTGCAGTTGCTGCCACGGGGTGGCGGCAGGGGTGTGCGAGGGTGCTCGCGACGATCCAAGGAGCTCCCCGATGCCGCCCCACGCCCTCGACGGCCTGCCCCGCCCGCCCTGCGCCGAACTGCTCGGCTGGGAGATCCTCGACGCCGACCCGGCCCGGGGCTGGGTGAAGATCGCCTTCGAGGGCCGGCCGGAATTTCGCAACCCGGCGGGCTACATCCAGGGCGGCTTCCTGGCCGCCATGCTGGACGACGTCATGGGCCCGGCCGCCTACATCCACAGCGAGGGGCGGCAGTTCAGCCCGACCATCGACCTGGCGGTGTCGTTCATGGCGCCGGCCCGGCCAGGGCGGTTCGTGGGCGAGGGCCAAGTGGTGCAGATCGGCAAGAGCATCGGCTTCCTGGAGGGGAAGCTGTGGGATGCGGGCGGGGTGATGGTGGCCAAGGCGACGGCGACGTGCCGGGTGGTCGAGAGCGGAAAGATGTTGGGGTGAGACTCACGCGTCCCTTCTCCCGCTTGTCGGGAGAAGGTGGCGGCCGAAGGCCGACGGATGAGGGCGGCGCCGGCCTTCGGCGATTGCGCGCGTTCTGGCGCGGTCAGCGCTGAGGCCAGTCTTCCCTCTTCGGCTCTGCCCTCATCCGACCCGCTTCGCGGGCCACCTTCTCCCGACAAGCGGGAGAAGCGACGCGTCAGGGCCGCCCGATCCGCTTGATTTCCCAGTCAAGTTGCACGCCGGTCTTGGCGAGCACGTCCGCCCGGACCGCCTCGCCCAGACCCTCCAGATCCGCCGCCGTCGCCTCGTCGGCGTTGATCATGAAGTTGCTGTGCAGCTCGGAGAACTTGGCGCCGCCGTGCAGCTTGCCGCGCCAGCCGGCGTCGTCGACCAGTTTCCAGGAGGAATGGCCGGGCGGGTTCTTGAAGGTCGAGCCGCCGGTCTTTTCGCGGATCGGCTGGGTGGTCTCGCGGCGGGAGGTGATCTGGGCCATCCGTTCCTTGACCGCCGCCGGGTCGTCGCGGCGGCCCTGGTAGATGGCCTGGATCCAGATGATGTCCTCGGGCGCCTGGCTGTGGCGATAGGTGTAGCCGAAGTCGGCCAGCTGGAAGACCTGCATCTCGCCGCTGCGGTCGTAGCCCCAGGCGCTGACCAGCACGTCCTTGGTCTCGGCCCCGTAGCAGCCGGCGTTCATGGTCAGGGCGCCGCCGATGGCGCCCGGTATGCCGGCGTAGAACTCCAGGCCCGCCAGGCCCGCGTTGGCGGCGGCGCGGGCGACGGCGGCGTCCAGCGCCCCGGCGCCGGCGATGATCTGATTGTCCTCCTCGTCGATGACGATCTCTGCGAAGTGCTTGCCGGCCAAGCGGATGACGACGCCAGGAATGCCGCCGTCTCGGACGATGACATTCGAACCAACGCCCAACACCGTCACCGGCGTCTCCGCCGGCAACTGGCGCAGGAAGTCGGACAGGTCTTCCTCGTCAGCAGGCAGGAACAGCACCTCGGCCGGGCCGCCGACGCGGAACCAGGTGAAGGGAGCGAGGGCAACATCGCGCAGCAGCTTGCCGCGCACTTCGGGCAGGTCGGTCATGGAGTGGCCTTACGGGCGGCGGTGTCGGCGTGCCAGAGGATCAGGCGCTCGGCCTCGGCGGGATCGTAGGTTTCGAACACCGGGGTGCGGCCGGCCTTGTCCCAGAGGAACATCTCGAAGCGCAGGGTCGGCGTCTCGATGACGTCGAGCCAGTAGCCGGGGGTCAGCCCGCGGCCCTTGTCGATCTGCGGCAGGTGCTTGGTCGGGATGCGCCGGCGGCGGCACTCGGCCTCGATGTCGCGGAGGAAGGCGGTCGGGGTCACCCGCGCGCCTCGAGCTGGCCCGGCAGGGCGTAGGCCCACGACGTGATATCGCCGGCCCCAAGGAAGACGACGAGGTCGCCGGACCTGGCCTCCTCGCCGATCATGGCCGGCAGGTCGGCGGGGCTGTTCAGGGCCAGGGCGCGGCGGTGGCCGAAGCGCTTCATGCCCTCGATCAGGTGGTCGCGGTCGACGCCTTCGATCGGCGCCTCGCCGGCCGTGTAGACGTCGGCGACGATGACGACGTCGGCGTCGTTGAAGCAGGCCGAGAACTCGTCCATCAGGTCGCGCAGGCGGGTGTAGCGGTGCGGCTGGACGACGGCGATCACCCGGCCGTCGGGGGTCATCGAGCGGGCCGCCTTGAGCACCGAGGAAATCTCGACCGGGTGGTGGCCGTAGTCGTCGACGATGCGGATGCCGCCGACCACGCCGGTTGTCGTGAAGCGGCGCTTCACCCCGCCGAAGCCCTTGAGGCCCTTCTTGATCGAAGCGTCATCGACGCCCAGTTCGCGGGCCACGGCGATGGCGGCCAGGGCGTTGGCGACATTGTGGTCGCCGGCCATCGGCAGCTGCAGGCCCTGCAGCAGGCGCGGCTCGGCGTCGCGCGGCGAGAAGATGACGTCGAACTTCGCCCCCTCCGGCCCCATGGTGACGTTGACGCCGCGGACCTCGGCCTGCGGGTTGACGCCGTAGGTGACCAGCCGGCGGTTCTCGACCTTGGCGGCCAGGGCCTGGACCTCGGGGTGGTCGAGGCAGACGGCGGCGAAGCCATAGAAGGGGATGTTCTCGACAAAGTCCTTGAAGGCTTTGCGGGCGGTGTCGAAGTCGCCGTAGTGGTCGAGGTGCTCGGGGTCGATGTTGGTGACGATGGCGCAGGTCGACTTGAGCTTGAGGAAGGTGCCGTCGCTCTCGTCGGCCTCGACGACGATCCACTCGCCCTCGCCGACCTTCGCATTGGTGCCGTAGGCGTTGATGATGCCGCCGTTGACCACCGTCGGGTCGAGGCCGCCGGCGTCGAGCAGGGCGGCGACCATCGAGGTGGTGGTGGTCTTGCCGTGGGTGCCGGCGACGCCGATGGAGAACTGCAGCCGCATCAGTTCGGCCAGCATCTCGGCCCGGCGGACCAGCGGCAGGCGCAGCTCGCGGGCGGCCTGGTACTCCGGATTGTCCGGCTTGACGGCGGTCGAATAGACGATGGCCGAAGCCCCCTCGACCTGGGGCGCGGCATGGCCGATGAAGATGCGGGCGCCGAGTTGTTCCAGGCGCTCGGTGTTGGCGCTGGACTTCATGTCGGAGCCCTGCACGGTGTAGCCGATGCGGATCATGATCTCGGCGATGCCGCTCATGCCGATGCCGCCGATGCCGATGAAGTGGACGGGACCAAGGTCGAACGGGACGGGGCGGCGACGGGCGATCATGAGACGCGGATTAGAGGATTTGCGGCGGTGGGGGAATGGCCTCGCTTTGGTCGCCGCGCTGGTGGCCGGCGGAGCGGTCGCGGCGGACGGCCCGACCCTGCGGCCGACGCAGCTGGGGGCGTTCGCGATGTTCACCGACCTGGACAGCGTCAAGCGGACCGGGGCGACGGCGAAGTTTCGGGTGCTGCAGGTGACGGAGACGGGGTTCACGGCCGGCGGGGTGGCCTATGTCGGTGGGTGGCGGTGGTTCGAGGTCGATTGCGCAGGCCGGACGGCGCGGGGGTTGGGCTTTGCCAGCGTGCGGGCGGATGGGGTCGAGGGACCTGTGACGGGCGGCGGCGGAGAGATGGCGGCGATTGCGCCGGGCGGGATCGAGGATGAGGCGACGAAGGTGGTCTGCGACGGGGCCTCGCCGTTGGGGGCGGCGGATGTTGAAGGCGTCGATGCGGCGGTGGCGGCGGGTCGGCGGTGGATCCTGACAGGCGACATCGATTGATGTGCGTCAATTTATTGGTCTAGCGTCCGGTTCATGAGCCGACGGTTTCTCCTTTCCGGACTTGTCACGGCCCTAGCTCTGATGGGCTGTGCGCCGCCACGGCCTGAGCCGCTCCTCCGCCTGGAGGACCTCTACCCTTCCTCGCGCCCCGGCCAGTTTCCCCGGATCGTGCGCCTGCGCACCGGTGTTCAGGGCGGCGAGCACGGGATCATGCTGGTCAACGAAGGCTGCACGACCTCCCCCTGTCTTGTCGGCTCCATCCGCGTTCCCGCCCGCCTCGAGAACACGCCCGTGGTCCAGGCCCTGTACGACCGCACCCCACTCAACGACAGGACGGGCCGGCTCGTCGCCGTGCTCAGGGTGCGGCCACACTACGTCCCCCGTCCCAGCCGATCCGGCCACGGACTGGACCCGCTTCGATCAGCGTCGTGGAATTGGTCGAGGTGGTTTCCTTGACGACGATCGACGCACCGCCGCCCTAGGGCCATCGCTAGAAAACGCGAACGTTGGCACACCTAGCGTGCCGCAGAATCTAGCTGCGTCAGTCCGGGAGGCCGATCTTGGGCCTGTGGCGATGCTCGATGAGGGTTATCCGTTGGTCGTAATCGCCAGGCACCGTGATCTTCCAGCTCGGATAGACGCGTGGGTTCAACGGGAGGGTGTCCAGCTTATTCCCGGTCTCCACTTCGATGAGATCCCACGGGCCTGGAACGCCACCTGTGTCCCGGAAGGTCAGCAACGGTGGGCCGCCGTCGGAATAGACCAAAGCCTGGGGCATCAGCTGGCGGTATGGGATCGCCCCGGCGCCATCACTGAGGGGCTCGATCTGGGCATCGACCAGCCGCATGACGTCATCGTTGGGAAACGCCAAGGCATCGAACATGTCCGGCGCAGGGAGATCCGTTACTCCCTCAACCGCACCAAGCACAACGTAGAAGGGACGCGATCTTACTGAAGTGCGCAGACCGAGGACGCGTGCGTTCCTATATTCAAGAACGACTAAGTCGCCATCGACGATGTCGTTGAATTTCCGGGTTTCGAAGAGGTCGGGTTTGGCCTTCATGACGACTCGCCTAGGTTGGGCCGCGACAATGCACGCGCCTTGACGTTCTGCAAAGGTTCCACCAATCTTCCATCACTGCGTTGAGCGGCGGGACGAGTGGCTTAGGATATCTCGTGCGCGGCGTCGCGGCTTAGACCGGGTGAACGTGGGCGATCACTCGTGATCAGAGGCCGCCGGTTCTCATCTTGAGGGAGGCTTTTGCCCGGTGTGATAGCCGGAGACACCAAGTCAAGCGACGGGGGAAATCATCGGCAACGGTTATGACGCACTCTCCGTGGCCCACGACGGTGCGTATTGGGCGGCAGTCGCGGCGGTCGCAGCTTGGCTGTTCGGGGCCTTGGCTTTGGTCCTTAATGCTGCCGCAGCCTACTTTCTCTGGCGCCAGCTGGGAGCGAGCCGCGAAGCACTTTCTGCGGCCACTGCAGCCGCGAATGCGGCGACCGCGGGGATTCGACCCTGGATACGGCTCAGCATCGCCGCGACGGGCCGGCGGAGGTTGAGAGCGACGACTTTTTTCTTACCTGCGAAGCAACCATCAAGAATATCGGCAAGACCCCAGCCCTAGAGTGCCAGCTGCATATCTTACCTGTACAGACATCAAGGCCGACTGAGATCACGTTCAAAGATGCGAGAAAGGCATTTTCAGATTCGATTCGCAAGGGTTCCTATGTAGGTCGCACGCTATTTCCGGACGAGGAACTCCAATACGCCATTCCAACACCGCTAGAGTTCAGTCAGCACTCGAAGTCATCATCACTGCTGGCGGTCGTATTCAACGTCACATACCGGATACCCGGGGAGCGACACTGGCGGTCCACTCCCGCCGTCAGATTGATGACGTGGGATTCCAAGGTGGCGGGCAATCTCTTGGACGAACCGGGCGTGTACGAGGTTAGGCTCGATCCCTTCATCGAGTTCGGCTTGGAGCCTAGCTAGCACGGCTTTGAATTCAGCTGAGGTTGAAGGGCGCACCAAGTCGAGCCGCATTTCGGCCGGAGTTCAGAAGCGGCACCCTACGGCCAGCGATAGAAGACGCGGCTGTAGCCGAGGGTCGGGTGCTGGTCGGTGTCGTAGTGGTGGAAGCCGCGTTTTTCGTAGAAGGCGCGGGCGGCGTGGTTGGCCTCGGCGGTGCGGAGCCACATGCCGTTTGGCAGGCGTTGTTTGGCGAGGTCCATCAGCTGGCTGCCGAGGCCCTGGCCCTTGGCGGTCGGGGCCATGAACAGCTGGTCGAGGCAGTCGTCGTGCGGGCGCAGGGCCATGAAGCCGGTGAGAGTGTCGTCCTGGAAGGCCAGGGTGAGGTCCCAGACGGTGGCGGTCTCTTCGAGGATGCGGGCAGCGAGGTCCTCGACCAGCACCACCTCCTCGTTGGCCGTGTCGGTCGAGCGCCAGCTGTCGAGCCAGAGTTGGGCCAGGGGCAGGACGAACCTGCCGTGAGCGTCGGGGTCGAAGGGGACCAGGCGGACGGTCATCAGCTGTAGGCGGTGCGCTCGACCAGATCGGCGAGGTCCTCGGCGGCGTCGGGCTTGGCGACGCCGTGGGCGCCGGCGGCCATGTTGGCGAGCCAGGCGGGGTCCTTGAGCAGGGCCTTGAGGGCGCCGGCCAGGCTGTCGACGGTCAGTTCCTCTTCCAGGCAGACGGCCGCGGCCTGGGCGTCTTCAAGCAGGCGAGCGTTGAAGCGCTGGTGGTTGTCGGTGGCGATCTTCAGGGGGATCAGGATCGACGGCTTGCCGGCCACGGCAAGCTCGCACACCGTGCTGGCCCCGGCCCGGCCGATGACCAGGTGGGCGGCGCCGAGGCGGCCGGCCATGTCGCGGAAGAAGGGGGCGACCTCGGCCTTGACCATGGCGTTGAGGTAGGTCGAGCGGGCGATGTCCATCGACTCCTTGCGGGTCTGCTGCTGGACCTCGAGGCGCAGGCGGGTCTCTTCGGGCAGGCGCAGGATGGCTTCCGGCACCAGTTCGCTGAGCAGGCGGGCGCCCTGGCTGCCGCCGGTGACCAGGATCTTGATCGGCTGGCCGTCGACGGGGGCCTCGTAGGGCTTGTCGAACAGGGCGGCGATCTCGGGACGGACCGGGTTGCCGACCACGCGGGCGCGGGCCTTCACCTTTGCCGAGGCTTTTTCCAGGGTCGGGAAGGCGCAGGCGACCTCGGTGACCCGGGGGGCCAGGAAGCGGTTCACCCGGCCGAGCACGGCGTTCTGTTCGTGGATGACGGTCGGGCGCTTCTGGCCGAGGGCGGCCATCAGGCTGGGCAGGCTGGGATAGCCGCCGAAGCCGACGACGACGGCCGGGTCCATGCGCTTGAAGGCGGCGCCGGCCTGCAGGACGCCCTGCAGGACCGCCCAGCCGGCCTTGATCATGCCGATGGGATCGTTGGACTTGGCCGTGGCGGCCGACAGGGTCAGGCGCACGTCGGCGGGGAACTTGTCGGCGTACAGGGCGCCGCGCTCGTCGGTGGCCAGCACGATGCGCCAGCCGCGGCGGGTCAGGGCCTCGGCCAGGGCCTGGGCCGGGAACATGTGGCCCCCGGTGCCTCCGGCGGCGATGACGGCCAGACGGGCGGCCATGGGCGGGACCTCTCTAACGGACTCGGCGTGGCCGGGCTTTTGGCATGGATGGGTGGAGGTGGCTACCGAGGCCTATGGCGCGAAGGCGCCGCTGGCGTTGCTCTCGGGCTCGAAGGCGCCGGGGCGGCGGCGGGTCAGGCTGAGGGCCATGCCCATGGTCACCCCCATGGCCAGCATCGAGGAGCCGCCGTAGCTGATGAAGGGCAGGGTCATGCCCTTGGTCGGGGCCAGGTTGAGGTTGACCGCCATGTTGATGATCGCCTGCTGGCCGACCAGCACGAACAGGGCCGCGGCGGCGACCTGCTCGAAGCTGTCCTGCAGCCGCATCGACTTGTAGAGGCCGCGGACCATCAGGAAGGCGAAGACGCCGATCAGGGCCAGGGAGAAGACCAGGCCGTATTCCTCGGCGGCGACCGAATAGATGAAGTCGGTCTGCAGGTCGGGGACGCCCTGTTTCATGACGCCCTCGCCGGGACCGCGTCCGAACAGGCCGCCGTTGGCGATGGCCTGGGCCGCCTTGTCGACCTGGTGGGTGTCGGCGCCTTCCGGCGACAGGAAGCGGTCGACGCGGCTGCGGGCGTGGGGGAGGAGGACGTAGATCAGGCCAAGGCCCCCGGCCGCCGCCCCGCCCATGATCGGGATCCAGCTGATCGGCACCCCGGCCATCCAGAAGGCGGCCCCGAAGGCGATGGTGATCAGGATGGTCTGGCCGACGTCGGGCTGGATGATCAGCAGGGCCACGGCCACGAAATAGAGGCCGAAGGCGATGGAGACGCCCGGCACCCCCTGCCCCTTCTGGCCCTCGGAGAACATCCAGGCGACCAGCACGATCAGGGCGGGTTTCAGGAATTCGGACGGCTGCAGGGTGAAGCCGGCGAAGGTCACCCAGCGGGTGGCGCCCTTGGCCTCGTGGCCCAGGAACGGCAGGGCGGCCATGCAGAGGATGGCCGCGATATAGATGAAGAAGGCGGCCCGCTTGATCCCCCTCGGCGAGAGGATGGAGATGGCCGCCACCAGGCCGCAGGCGCCGAGGCCGAAGACCACCTGGCGGATGGCGAAGTGCAGCGGATCGTCGAGCCGCAGGCGGATGGCGGCCGCCGGGCTGGAGGTGAAGCTGAGCAGCACGCCGATGGCGATGAGGATGCCGGTGGCGGCCAGCAGGGCGTGATCGACCGTCCACCACCAGTTGGCCAGGGCCCCCCGGTTGGCCCGGGAGATCAGGTGCTGGTTGTTGTTGGTCGGGAACTCGGTGGTGGTCATGCGCGGGCCTCGCGGGCGGCGGGCTGGTTCAGGGCCAGGACGGCGGCGCGAAACGCCTCGCCCCTGGCCTCGAAGTCGGCGTACTGGTCGAAGGATGCGGTGGCGGGCGAGAGCAGGACGATGGCCTCGTCCTCGCTGCCTTGGGCGTCGGCGTAGGCCGCGGCGACGGCGGCTTCCATGCCGCCGCAACGGACGACCTGGGCCTTGCCCTCAAGCGTCTCTGCGAAAGCTTGCTCGGCCTCGCCGATCAGGTAGGCCTTCTCGATGCGCGGGAAGAGGTCGGCGAGGGCTTCGATGCCGCCCTCCTTGGCCCGGCCGCCGGCGATCCAGTAGACCTTGGGATAGCTCGACAGCGCCTGGCGGGCGGCGTCGGCGTTGGTCGCCTTGCTGTCGTTGACGAAACGGACGCGGCCGAGCTTGGCCACGGTTTCCATGCGATGGGCGAGGCCCGGGAAGGTCATCAGGCCGTTGGCGGTGTCGTCGCTGGAAAGGCCCAGCGCCAGGCAAGCGGCGTAGGCGGCGGCGGCGTTCTGCCAATTGTGCTTGCCGGGCAGCGAGCGGGCCATGGTCAGGTCGGCGACCTCAAGGGTGCGGTCGCCGGTGGCGTCGTAGAGGACGCCGGAGAGGACGTAGACGCCCCGGCCCATGGCCTTGCCGGCGCTGATCGGGCGGATGGTGCGGCGGTTGGCGGCGGTGATCTCGGTGCAGATGCGCTGGCACCAGGCGTCATCGACGCCGATGACGGCGGTGTCGCCCTTGCCCTGGTTCAGGAGGATGCGCTTCTTGGCGGCGACATAGCCTTCCATGCCGCCGTGGCGATCCAGATGGTCGGGCGACAGGTTCAGAAGCACCGAAGCGTCGGGCTTCAGGCTGCTGGTCAGGTCGAGCTGGTAGCTCGAGAGTTCGAGGACGTAGACGGCGCCGCCGTGCATGTCGGGCAGGCCCAGCACGCCGAAGCCGATATTGCCGCCGATGCGGGCGTCGCGGCCGGCGCTGCGCAGGATGTGGCCGATCAGGGCGGTGGTCGTCGACTTGCCGTTGGTGCCGGTGATGGCGACGATCCGGGGCCGCTTGTGGGCCGGGGCGGCGTTGACGGCCCGGGCGAAGAGCTCGATGTCGCCCAGCACCTCGACGCCGTTGGCCTGCGCCCGGGTGACCGTCCAATGCGGCACGGGATGGGTCAGCGGCACGCCCGGCGACAGCATCAGGGCGGCGAACTCGCTCCAGTCGGCCTTCTCGAGGTCGACGAGCGGCAGGCCCTCGGCTTCGGCCGCTTCCCGGCCCTTGGGGTTTTCGTCCCACAGCGCCACGCTGGCCCCGCCGGCGATGAGGGCGCGCGCGGCCGTGAGCCCGGTCCGGCCGAGGCCGAACACGGCGACGGTGCGCCCTTCAAAGCCGGGAACGGGGATCATGTGCGCGACGAGCCCCTCATCTGAGTTTCAACGTGGCCAGGCCGATGAAGGCCAGGATGATGGCGACGATCCAGAAGCGGATGACGACGGTGCTTTCCGCCCAGCCCAGCTTCTCGAAGTGGTGGTGGATCGGGGCCATCAGGAAGATGCGCTTGCCGGTCCGCTTGAAGTAGAAGACCTGGATCATCACCGACAGGGCCTCGACCACGAACAGGCCGCCGATGATACCCAGCACGATCTCATGCTTGGCGGCCACGGCGACGGCGCTGATCGAGCCGCCGAGGGCCAGCGAGCCGGTGTCGCCCATGAAGATCTTGGCCGGCGGGGCGTTGTACCAGAGGAAGCCCATGCCGGCCCCGATGATGCTCATGCAGAAGACGGCGAGTTCGCCCGAGCCCGGGACCCAGGGCACCGCCAGGTACCGCGCGAAGACGGCGTTGCCGACCAGGTAGGCGATGATGCCGAAGGCGGCGGCGGCGATCATCACCGGCACGATGGCCAGGCCGTCAAGCCCGTCGGTGAGGTTTACCGAGTTGGCAGCGCCCACCATGATGAAGATGCCGAAGGGCACGTAGAAGATGCCGAGGCTGATGAGGAAGTCCTTGAAGAAGGGCACGGAGAGTTTGTCGGCGAGGGCGGGCGTCGCCGAAACCATGATCCAGTAGGCGGCGATGCCGGCAACGGCGACTTCGGCGACGATTTTCAAACGGCCCTTGAGTCCGCCGACGGAGCGCTTGGTGACTTTCAGGTAGTCGTCGACGAAGCCGATGAAACCGTAGCTCATGGTCACGAACAGCGCGACCCAGACATAACGGTTGCTGAGATCGGCCCAGAGGATGGTCGCGATGCCGATG
>JAQGIK010000159.1 GCA_028291265.1 Caulobacter sp.
GGCATGGGCTGTATGGCGGCGCTTGAGGCCGTGCGCTTCCTGGCCGAACAGGACCACGAGGCGGCCCACCACCCGATCCCCCACGGCGAGGCCCAGAAGATCGGCGCCTGGTGACGATCCGCGCCGCCGGGCCCGCCGACCAGGCCGCCATCCATGCGGTGGTCGCGGCGGCCTTCGGACAGCCGGACGAGGCCGATCTCGTCGACGCCCTGCGCGCCGACGGCGACGCCCTGCTGGAACTGGTCGCCGTCGAGGCCGGCGCCATCGTCGGCCACATCCTGTTCAGCCCGCTCGCGGCCACGAATGGCCGGCGGCTGGCGGCCCTGGCGCCGCTGTCGGTGCAGCCAGGGCGGCAGAAGGACGGGCTGGGCACGGCGCTGATGGAAGAGGGCCACCGGCGGCTGGCCGCGGCCGGCATCGAGACGGTGATCGTGCTGGGCCACCCGGCCTACTACCCCCGCGCCGGCTACAGCGCCGAACTGGCCAGGACCGTGACCTCGCCGTTCCGGGGGCCGAGCTTCATGGCGCTGGAACTGGTTCCAGGGACGCTCAGCGAGCCGCTGACGATTAGATACGCCAAGGCTTTCGGTCTCTGACGTCCCTCCCGCGTTAATCCTGCCGCCGGCCGATCGGCAGGTCGCCCGGTTGCGGCGTTCCCGGATCAGCCTTCGGCGGCGGAGCCGCTTTCGGCGCCGTGCTGATCGGCGCGTCCGGGTCTTCCTCGATGGCCTTCAGCTTGGCGTTGATGTCGGCGATCTCCTCGGCCGTCGGCGGCCGCCGCGCCGGGGTCAGCACGCCCGGCGTGTGCAGGGTCTCCTGCCCGGGGGCCGGGGGCGTGGCCATGGTGTAGGTCTGTTCGACGCCGTCGACCGACAGCACCACGGTGCGGGTCGCCGTGCTGATCAGGCTGGCCGAGCCGGCGATGCTGTCCGGCGTCAGGCCCTCGCCCTGGATGCGCGAATCCAGCCCCTGCAGGATGGCCGCCGTCAGGTTGGCCTCGCCGCCGGCGTACCGGCCGTTGAAGGCCGGCGGCAGGCCCCAGGGGCCAGTCCAGCGATAGAAGATGTGCCGTCCGATCTGGACGATCTTGTAGAGGGTCGGGGCCCAGTAGGGCGACACATAGTCGGCGTGATAATGGGTGGCCGTCCCCACCGATTTCTCGACGTAGCCGCCCAGCGCCTCAATGGCGAGACGCTCGGCCCGGCTCCAGATCACCGGGTTGGGCACGCGGGCCAGGGACCCGTCGCAGGTGAAGCTGAACTGGCAGCCGGTCACCCGCAGGGCGCCCTGGTAGACGACGCCGCAGACACTCTTGGGATAGCCCGGGTGGCGCACCCGGTTGAGCACCGTCTGGGCCACCGCCCGCTGGCCGTCCAGCGGCTCGACGGCGGCCTCGTAATAGATGGCCTGGGTCAGGCATTTGATGGCGGCCGCGCGATCCTCGACGTTGGCCCTGAGGATGAAGGGCCTGGCCGGCGGCGGCGGCTCGGAGCCGACCACCTGCAGGGCGTTGATCAGCCGGGCCTCGTCCTCGGTCATCGTGCCGACGCCCAGCACCGGCAGGCGGGCGAGGTTGTAGCTTTCCCAGCCGGGGACCCGGCCCCAGAAGTCGGTGCTGGCCACCCCGTCGTGCCGCGTCGCCAGGGCCATCATGGCCGGGTCCATGTCGGCGGTCAGGCGGCGGAAGGCGACCTGGCCGTAGCCGCGGGTCAGGGCCGACAGGCCGCGCTCGCGGCCGGCGCCCTCGCGCACCGAGAAGTCGCTGGCGCAGGCGGCGACGACCAGCGCAACGACAATAAGGGCCGCCAGGGCCCAAGGCCGCGGGATGGGGGGTCGGTGAAGTCGCAAGGGGAGTCAGCCGTTCCGTCGGAAACAGCGGTCGATCTGGGCGGCCATCATGGTCCTCTCTTGCCTCCCATACTTATGGTCGTCCATCATTGTGTGACAAGCCGTCGCGGCGTGTCGGGCGTTTTGCGATGGATGACGGAGCCGCATGGGCCGTTTCGCCCTCAACCTGTTTGGACCGGACGCCGAGCCGATCCTCTGGCGGGTCATCCCGCAAAGGCCGCCCTCGATTGCGAGCGCAACGGGCGTCACCGCGCTTGCGTTCCTCGTGGCCTTCGGGCTGCGGCTGGTGCTGGTCGGCTCGCACAACGCCTTCAACGCCTCCTCCTCCTATTTCCCGGTGTTCATCATCGCCACCCTCTATGCGGGGCAGCGCTGGGGCTGGGGATCGCTGCTGGCGGCCCTGGGCATGGGGGTGTGGGCGCCGTTCGGGGCGACCCGCACGACCGACGGCACCCTGATCCTGTTCGGCCTGTCGGGGGGCGTCACCATCCTGGTCGCCGCCGCCGCCCGCGCCGCCCTGGTGCGCATGCGCCAGGAAACCCAGGCCCGCGCCGAGGCCGAGGGCCGGCTCAAGCTGGCCGAGGCGGCCGGGGGCCTGGGCCTGTGGGACTGGAACCTGGAGACCGGCGTCGGCGACTGGTCGAGCGGCGTCTACCACAACCTCGGCATCGCCCCGCACCCCGGCCCGCTGGCCTATCGAGACCTGCTGACCTCGGTCCACCCCGACGACCGCGAGCGCCTGAAGGCGGCCAACGCCACCGCCATCGCCGGCGCCCAGGTCTATCAGATCGACTACCGCTCGATCGGCGACGACGGCCAGGAGCGCTGGATCCACTCGCGCGGCCAGGTCCACCGCGACGCCGCCGGCAAGGCCCGGCGGCTGGTCGGCTACAACCTCGATGTCACCGAACGCCACCGTGCCGCCGAGCAGATCCGCGAGAGCGAGGCCCGCTTCCGGTCCCTGGCCGACAGCGCCCCGGCCCTGCTCTGGGTGTCGATGCCGGGCGGGGCGCGGGAGTTCGTCAACGTCGCCTATGTCGACTTCGTCGGGGCCGGCTACGACGGGGCCCTGAACCTCGACTGGCGGACCCGGCTGCATCCCGAGGACATCAACCGGGTGCTGCGTGAACAGATGGCCGGCGAGGCCAGCCGCAAATCGTTCGTGCTCGAGGCCCGTTATCGCCGCGCCGACGGCGAATGGCGCTGGCTGCGCAGCTTCTCCCAGCCGCGGCTGTCGCCGCAGGGGGATTTCGCCGGTTTCGCCGGCATCGCCTTCGACGTCACCGAGGCCAAGCAGGTCGAGGCCGACCTGCAGCGCCTCAACGACCTGCTCACCGAGCGGGTCGAGGAAGCGATGAGCCAGCGCGACCTCGCCCAGGCCGCCCTGATCCAGTCGCAGAAGCTGGAGGCCCTGGGCCAGCTGACCGGCGGCGTCGCCCACGATTTCAACAACCTGCTGACGGTGATCATCGGCGCCCTCGACATCGTCCAGCGCCATCCGGCCGACGCGGCGCGCACCGAACGGCTGGCCAAGGCCGCCCTCGACGCGGCCCAGCGGGGCGAGCGGCTGACCCGCCAGCTGCTGGCCTTCTCGCGCCGCCAGCCGCTGCGCACCGAGGTGCTGGTCATCGACGCGGCGATCAAGGACAGCGCCCAGCTCTACAGCCGGGCGCTCGGCGAACGCTACATGCTCGACCTCGACCTGGACGCGCCCGGGGCCAAGGTGCTGATCGACCCGGCCCAGCTGGACGCGGCGCTGATGAACCTGCTGGTCAACGCCCGCGACGCCATGGACAGCGGCGGGGTGATCACCCTGGCCAGCCGGATCGCCGAGCACTGCATCGGCGAGACCCTGCCCGGTCCCTGCCTGTGCATCAGCGTCCGCGACCGCGGGATCGGCATGGACACCGCGACGGTGGCCCGGGTGTTCGAACCCTTCTTCAGCACCAAGCCGGTCGGCAAGGGCACGGGCCTCGGCCTCTCCCAGGTCTACGGCTTCGCCAGCCAGAGCGGCGGCGGGGCCGAGATCGAGAGCCAGGTCGGGGCCGGCACGACGGTGTCGATCTTCCTGCCGCTGACCGACGACGCCGAGACCCGGGCCGAGCCGGCCAGTCTGCCGGCCGACGCCAGGCCGCTGCACATCCTGCTGGTCGAGGACGATCCGGAAGTGGCCGAGCTGGCCCAGGCCATGCTCAGGGAGCTGGGCCACCGCATCACCTTCGCCGACACCGTCGAGACGGCCCTGACCGCCCTGAGGGGCGCGTCCGACCTCGACCTGCTGCTCACCGACGTGGTCATGCCGGGGCCGCGCAACGGCGTCGACCTGGCCCGCGAGGCCAGCGCGCTTCGGCCCGCCCTGCCGATCCTGCTGACCAGCGGCTACACCGGCGAGGCGCTGGACGACGCCGAGCAGGCCCCCTGGCCCCTGCTGCGCAAGCCCTACACCCTCGATGTCCTGGCCCACACCCTGGCGACCCACGCGCGGCCGGCCGAGACGGAGACCACCTGACGCCATGAAGATCGACGGCGCCTGCCACTGCGGCGAGATTACCTACGAGGCGCGGGTCGATCCGGCCCGGACTATCGTCTGCCACTGCGGCGACTGCCAGACCATCTCGGGCGGCCCCTGCCGGGTGAACGTGCCGGCGCTGACCGAGAATCTGACGGTGACGGGAACGCCAACCAGCTACGTCAAAACCGGCGGCAGCGGCGATGCGGTCACCACGGCTTTCTGCGGAACCTGCGGCTCGGCCCTCTGGTCCGGCAAGGGCGACACCCCGGCCTTCGTCTTCCTGCGCACCGGCGTCATCCGCCAGCGGGCGGAGCTGATCCCGACCGCCCAGGGCTTCTGCGAGTCGGGGCAGCCGTGGGCGATGGAGATGGCGAAGATCCCCGTCGTCGGCCGATAAATATGTCTAGACATATGCTTGAGGGCCCTGCGGCGCCGCGCTCCTGAGCGCACGCCACCGGCGGCCAGTTTCGCCCGCCCGCGCCCCACCTTTACCGCAGACCGGCTCCCCCGCTCCCCCACCGGCGCTCCACCGCTCACCCGCTCCGACACCCCCCGTCCGCCACCCCTGACCCGCCTGTAACCTCTTGTGGCGTCAGGAGAATTTCGCGGGCCCAACGAACAAGGCGCCTTTTCCCCGAGCCGGGTAGGTATAATGGTCCCCGCTTCGATAGCGGCCGCCCCCGGCTTGCGCCTTGCGCCGCATCACGCCATGCGAGGGTATTGGAGACCACGATGACCAAGCCCATCCTGATCCTTCCGCTGGCCCTGGCCGCCTGCGCCGTGCTGCTCTCGGGCTGTATCGTCGGCTCCGTGGTCGGCGGGGTCACCGAAGCGGCGGTGAAGACCACCGGCGCCGTGGCCGGCGCCATCATCCCCGGCGAGAGCAAGAAGCAGCGCCTGGCCCGCCTCGACCGCGAGGACAAGGCCCGCAAGAAGGCCGCAAAGAAGGCCCGCAAGGCCGAGCAACGCCGCGAGCGTGAGGAGCGCCGCCGCGACTAGAACTCAAATCCCTTCCCAAAATTCCGCTCATCCCGGCATTCGCCGGGATGAGCGGAAAATTAGGGAGAGGGACGGAATGTCGATGGCACTTGGAGGATCCGCCATGCGCCTGCACCCTGTCTTGCTGCTCCTGACCCTGTCCTTGGCTGGCTGCGGCCCGACCGCCTCCAAGGCGCCCCCGGTCGAGATCCAGCCGTCGCAGGCCGAGGCCATGCTGCACCAGGCGACCGACCTCGACGGCAAGCGGATCGCGATCGAGGGGTTTGTCTATTTCGACAACGGGCGGAACGGCGAAGCCATCGCCATGGGCCCGGAATTGCGCAGCAGTCCGTCCGGCGGCGGCGACCAGTTGGCCCGCTTCGAGCTGGAGTACGGGCCGGGCCCGAACCAGCTCGACCTGCATGAAGTGAGCAAGGAGAGGCTTGGCGGCATAGCCGCCGCGCCCGAGATCATGACCTTCGACCTCGCCAAGGTCACCTGGCAGGACGCGGCCGGGGCCAGCCATCCGCTGTCGCAGAAGGTTCGGTTGACCGGAACCGTACGCTACGCCGGCTACGGTCGATCCGGCCCCGTAAGCGAGGACGACGCCAGCTCGCCGTCCGGCAAGCGATTCAGGCCTGTGCTGACCAAGGTCGCTCTGGACGCCTCGGCGCACTGAGACTCCCGTTCACGGACAATTCCCCTTGTGCACGGATTGTCGCAGGCCTATATGTGACCTGTCACTTATGCTCACTTTCAGCAAAAGGTGACGGAACGGAATGGCCGGCGTTCCTACAGCCCGGCTTTTTACAGGCGCCAGTAATGCTCATGTTGAGCAAAAGGAGTGCGCGGATGGCCTACGACGTCGAGTTCACCCCGCAGGTGGAAGCCCTCACCGCCCCGGCGTGGGACAAGGTCAAGGACCAGGTCTCGCCGCTGGAATGGCGCGTCCACGCCCCGCTGATCGCGCAGATCAACCGCATCAAGCGGGAGAAGAACGCCGTCATCCTGGCCCACAACTACATGACGCCCGAGATCTTCCACGGGGTCGGCGACTATGTCGGCGACAGCCTGGGCCTGGCCCGCGAGGCCGCCCGCTCGGACGCCAGGATCATCGTCCAGGCCGGCGTCCACTTCATGGCCGAGACCAGCAAGGTGCTCTGCCCCGACAAGACGGTGCTGATCCCCGACCTTAGGGCCGGCTGCAGCCTGGCCAGCTCGATCACCGGCGCCGACGTGCGGCTGATCAAGCAGCGCTACCCGGGCCTGCCGGTGGTCACTTACGTCAACACCACCGCCGACGTGAAGGCCGAGACCGACATCTGCTGCACCAGCGCCAACGCCGTGCAGGTGGTCGAATGGGCGGCCCGCGAATGGGGCGTCGACAAGGTCATCCTGATCCCCGACGAATACCTGGCCCGCAACGTCGCCGCACAGACCGACATCGGAATCGTCGCCTGGGCCGGCAGCTGCGAGGTGCACCAGCGCTTCACGGTCGAGGACATCGCCGAGATGCGCCTCGCCTACCCCGGCGCCGAGATCCTCGCCCACCCCGAATGCCCCGCGGACGTGCTCAACGCCGCCGACTTCGCCGGCTCGACCGCCGCCATGAGCGACTATGTCGAGAAGCGCAGGCCCAAACAGGTGGTGCTGATCACGGAGTGCAGCATGGCCGCCAACGTCGCCGGCGACGTGCCCGGCGTGAAGTTCATCGGCCCCTGCAACATGTGCCCGCACATGAAGCGGATCACCCTGCAGAACATCCTCGACGCCCTGGTCAAGGAGCAGTTCGAGGTCACCGTCGACCCGGCCATCGCGCTGCGCGCCCGCCTGGCGGTGCAACGGATGATCGACCTGCCGCCGCCGGCCATCCCCGCGCGTTACGACCTCGTCAGGGCGCGCGGCCACCATGTCGATGTCGAGATGATCTGAGCACTCGGAAGGAGGCTCCCCCAAGGAGGCAAGGACGTGATCAAGATCACCAAGTTCGGACCCGTCTACCGCGTCAAGGCCACCCGGCCTGACGTTCCCAGGGACTGGTCAAGCCTGATGCCGCTCGGCGCCCGCGAGGTCGTCGAGGAACTGATCCGCCACGGCGCCAGCCTCTACGACGCCTACGACGCCATGTTCGAAGCCGACCCCCTGCGGGCGGCCCGGGAGCTACGGTAATGACCACGCGTATCGCTTTTGACGGCGTCCTGATCCTCGGCGCCGGCCTGGCCGGCCTCACCGCCGCCCTCGCCGCCGCGCCGCGCAAGGTGCTGCTGCTCAGCCCCACCCCGCTCGGCGAAGGCTGTTCGAGCGCCTGGGCGCAGGGCGGCATGGCCGCGGCGCTGGCCGAAGACGACAGCCCGGCCCTGCACGCCCAGGACACCATCGCCGCCGGCGCCGGCCTCTGCGATCCGCAGGCCGTCGCCGTCCTGACCCGCGAGGGACCCGACGCCGTGCGCGCGCTGGCCGACCTCGGCGCGCCGTTCGACCGCACCGAAGATGGCGGTTTTTCGCAAGGCCTGGAGGCCGCTCACGGCCGCGCCCGCGTCGCGCGCGTCGGCGGCGACGGAGCCGGCCGGGCCATCCACGACGCCGTCATCGCCGCCGTGCTGGCCTCAGCCCACATCGAGGTCCGCACCGGCCTGCGGGCCCGCAGCCTGCTGCAGGACGCCGCCGGGCGGGTGCGCGGCGCCCTGGTCGAGGCCGACGACGGCGCCCTGACCGAGATCGTCGTCGCCGCCACCCTGCTGGCCACCGGCGGGCTGGGCGGCCTCTACGCCGTCACCACCACACCGCGCGAAGTGCGCGGCGAGGGCCTCGGTCTCGCCGCGCTGGCCGGGGCGACGATCGCCGATCCGGAGTTCGTGCAGTTCCACCCCACGGCCCTAGACGTCGGCGCCGACCCCGCGCCGCTGGCCACCGAAGCCCTGCGCGGCGAGGGCGCGATCCTGCGCAACGCCGCCCATAGCTTTGGGGGCCGGGCCTTCATGAAGAGCTACCACCCCGCCGCCGAACTGGCGCCCCGGGACGTGGTGGCCCGCGCCATCCAGTCGGAACTGGTCGCCGGCCACGGGGCCTTCCTCGACGCCACGACGGCGGTGGGCGAAGCCTTCCCGCACGAGTTCCCGGCCGTCTTCGCCGCGGCCCAGGCCGCCGGCCTCGACCCCCGCGTGCAGCCGCTGCCGGTCGCCCCGGCCTGCCACTACCACATGGGGGGGGTGGCCACGGACCTCGACGGCCGCACCAGCCTGCCGGGCCTGCTGGCCGCCGGCGAATGCGCCAGCACCGGCGTCCACGGCGCCAACCGCCTGGCCAGCAACTCGCTGCTCGAAGCGGCCGTGTTCGGAGCCCGGGCCGGCGCCGTGCTGCGCGAGGCCGCCGACCCGGCCACCGATCCCCTGCCCGCCGCGCCCTGGCCCGACCTCCCCGTCGGCGCCCTGGCCGGCCTGCGCCAGGCCATGAGCCACGACGCCGGCGTCGTCCGCGACGGCGAGGGCCTGACCCGCCTCCTCGCCCGCATCGAGACCCTGCGCGACCTCTATGGCGAGGGCCCCATCCTGGCCGCCGCCCGCCTGGTCACGAGTTGCGCCCTCGAGCGCCGCGAAAGCCGGGGCGGCCACTTCCGCCGCGACTTCCCCTGCCAGCGCCCCGCCGCCCGCACCTTCATCACCCTGGCCGCCCTCGAAGCCCGCGAGGTCGCCGCCGAATGATCGCCCTCCTGCCCGACCTGCTGATCGAGCCCGTCGTCCGCGCCAGCCTGGCCGAGGATCTTGGCCGGGCCGGCGACATCACGGCCCTGGCCTGCATCGACGCCGACACCCGCCTGAACGCCAGCTTCGGGGCCCGCAAGGCCGGGACCATCGCCGGCCTCGCCTGCGTCCGCCTGGCCATCCTGGCCCTCGACCCGACCGCCCGCTTCGAGGCCCTGGTCAACGACGGCGACGCCGTGGAGCCCGGCGCGGTCCTGGCTCGCGTCGAGGCCAACGCCCGCGCCCTGCTGTCGGCCGAGCGCACGGCCCTCAACCTGCTCGGCCGCCTCAGCGGCATCGCCACCCTGACCAGCGCCTATGCCGACGCCGTGGTCGGCACGGGGGCCAGCATCACCGACACGCGCAAGACCACCCCCGGCCTGCGCGCCCTGGAGAAGTACGCCGTGCGCTGCGGCGGCGGGGTCAACCACCGCTTCGGCCTCGACGACGCCATCCTCATCAAGGACAACCACGTCGCCGCCTGCGGCGGGGTCCGTCCTGCCATCGAACGGGCCCGCGCCTTCGCCGGCCATCTGGTCAAGGTCGAGTGCGAGGTCGACAGCCTGCCCCAGTTCGACGAGGCGCTGGCCGCCGGGCCCGACGTCATCATGCTCGACAACTTCAGCCTCGAGGACCTGCGCGAGGCCGTCGCCCGCAACGCCGGCCGCCTGGTGCTGGAGGCCTCGGGCGGGGTCACCCTCGACACCGTCGCCGCCATCGCCGCCACCGGCGTGAACGTCATCAGCGTCGGGGCCCTGACCCACTCGGCGCCCGTCCTGGACATCGGTCTCGACGCCTGACCTCTCCCCAAATTCCGCTCATCCCGGCGAATGTCGGGATGAGCGGTAGCAGGGGGAGGTCATTAAGTTTGCGTCATCCGCATCCATAGGACGGCTGGCGGGCCTCTCCCTCTGCAAAGAGGGGCCTTCATGAAACTCGACCGACGCAGCCTGTTCGCCACCCTGGCCGGCGTGAGCCTTGCCGCCGCCACCGCCCCGGCCATCGCCCAGGAACCGCCGAAACCGACCTGGCTCGATCGCCTCAAGGGCGGCTTCAAGGACGGCCGCATGCCGGTCGCCATCGATCTCGCCGGCGGCGTCAGCGGGGCCGGCTGGGACTGGCTGCTGGCCGAGGGCGGCAAGGCCAGCTTCTTCGCCTTCGGCGAGGAGCACGGCCTGGCCCAGGTTCCCGTGCTGGTCCGCGAACTGGCCAGGGCCCTGAAGCCGGACCGGCTGCTGCTGGAGATCTCGCCGCCCATCGCCGAGGAGATCGACCAGGCCGCGCGCGGCGGCCTCGACGGCCTGAAGGCCTACTACCGCGCCAATCCCCCCGGTCCGGCCTTCTACACCATGGCCGACGAGGCCCGCATGCTGGCCGCCGTCCGCGCCGCGCTGCCGGGCAGGACCCAACGGATCTGGGGCCTCGACTACGAGGTGATCATGGACCGCCGGCTGATCGCCCGCCTCAAGCCCAAGGCCCCCGCCTCGGCCAAGGCCGCGCTGGCGGCGGTCGAGGCCGCCTCGCAAGCCGGCTGGGCGACCTATGCCGCCACCAAGGACATCGGCAAGGTCTTCACTTTCGCCGGCGATCCGGCCCTGATCGAGGCGCTGATCGCCGCCTGGCCGAACCCTGACCGGGACAGCGCCGACATCCTGCAAACCCTGCTGCAGACCCTGCGCACCAACCGCGCCTACACCGAGGAACGCTACTTCCAGTCCAACGCGATCCGCGCCGACTTCATGAAGGCCAGCTTCGTCCGCCAATGGCGCGCCGCTTCGCCCAAGCCCCGCATCCTGTTCAAGTTCGGCGGCGGCCACATGGTGCGCGGCCGCAGCATGACCGAGGTCTACGACATCGGAAACCTGCTGGCCGAGACCGCCACGCTGGAAGGCGGCGCCAGCTTCCACCTGCTGGTCGTGCCGCTGAACGGCGGCCGGCAGGCGGCGATGAACCCGACCGCCGACTTCGCCTATGAGGACGTGCCCGTCTCGACCATCGAGGAAATGGCTCTCGAACCGCTGGCAGACCTGGCCCTGCCGCAGGGCTCGACCCTGGTCGACCTGCGGCCGTTGCGCCGCTTCATGTCGGCCTCGGTGACCGCCAAGGCCGACGCGCGGCTGGCGCGCGTGGTCCACGGCTATGACGCCATCCTGCTGGTCAGGGACTCGGTGGCGTCGAAAAACCTCTAGGCCGCGGCCGGCTGCGGCCTGGCGAGCCGTCGCGCCAGCCAGGCCTGCACGGGCATGTCGACCCAATGGTGGAAGGCCACCGCCATGGCCATGGCGGCCGGGATCGAGCCGGCCCACAGGGCCCATTGCACCCCTGTGGGTACGTCGAAGCGGGCGTAGAGCGCCTGCAGGGCGCCGAACCAGAGCATGCCGGTCAGGGCGTGGGTGATGAACAGGGCGAAGGAGAGCCTGGCCCCCTCCTCGATCAGCCGCGAGGGCCGGGCCACCGGCGTGCGGCCGCAGGACAGCACCACCGCGGCGATGGCGACAATGCTGGCCAGGTCGAAGCGCCCGGCCACCTGCAGCAGCACCAGGGTCGCCGCCGCCAGCCAGCCGAGCAGCGGGGCGACGATCAGGCTTGGCTTGTTCTGCTCGACCACCTTGGCGATGCACAGGCCGAGCAGGAACAGCGGCATGGCCCGCAGCAGGCCGAGCTGGAACGGCAGGTCGTAGATCGGCCGTCCCAGCAGGGCGACGCAGATCAGGTCACCGCCGACCACGGCCAGCATGCCCAGGGCCAGCATGGCCACCGAACTCTTCATACGGCTGATCCAGGCCCACAGCAGCGGAAAGGCCCCGTAGCAGACGACCAGGGCCGACAACGACCAGCTCTGCTGGTTCCAGCCGCCGCCGCCCGGAATGCCCCAGGCCTGGGCGAAGACCAGCTGCATGGCGAAGGCCTGCGGCGTGTAGTTCTCGGGGTGATGGGTGCTGAGGCCGGCCAGGCCCGAGACCAGCAGCACCAAGGCCAGGCAGGCCAGTACGATGACTTGGGCCGGCCACAGGCGCTGAATCCGCTTGCCGAGGAACCGCGCCGGCCCGATGCGGCCCGACAGCACCTGGCCGCCATAGGCCCGGCCCAGCACATAGCCCGACAGGATCAGGAAGAAGTCGGTGGCCAGAAAGCCGCGCCCGAACACCGGGTGCAGGGCCTCCAGCGGGGTCGGCGAGTCCTGGCCGAAATGGTAGAGGACGATCAGCACCGCCGCCAGGAACCGCAGCAGGTCGAGCGCCCCGCCCCGTCCCGGGACAACGGCGTTTCCCGTCTCCGGCGAAGTCGTGTCGTTCTGGCGCAGCGCGGTCATGGTTCAAGGCCTATAAGGGCCCGTGGCGGGCCCCTCGGAGCCAGGGTTGCAACCGGCGGGCCGTTTCCTATCTGTATCTTCTCTTGTTACGGAATAGACCCATGACCCGCATGCCCGCCCTGTTCCTCGGCCACGGCTCGCCGATGAACGCCATCGAGAACAACGCCTGGACGCAGGGCTGGGCCCGGGCCGGCCAGACCCTGCCGCGTCCCAAAGCCATCCTGATCATCTCCGCCCACTGGGAGACCCACGGCGCGGCCGTCACCGCCGGGTCGGCGCCGGAGACCATCCACGACTTCTTCGGCTTCCCCCAGGCCCTGTTCGACGTGCGCTACAAAGCGCCGGGCGATCTGGCCCTGGCCCGGCGAGTCGCCGAACTGCTCGGCCCCGACCAGGTCGCCCTCGATAGCGAGCGTGGCTTCGACCACGGGGTCTGGAGCGTGCTGGCCCCGATGTATCCGGACGCCGACATTCCGATCGTGCAGCTGTCCATCGACCGCGACCGCCCCGACCGCTGGCACTACGAGGCCGGCCGGCGCCTCGCGGCCGTGCGCGACGAGGGGGTGATGATCGTCGGCAGCGGCGATATCGTCCACAACCTGCGGGCCGTGAATTTCCGCAGCGGGACGACGCCGGACTGGTCGCCGCGCTTCAACGAGACGGCCAAGCGGCTGATCGTCGAGCGCAACCACGACCCGCTGATCGACTGGCGGAGCCTCGGCCCCGATGCCGACCTTTCGATCAACAGCGCCGAACACTACCTGCCGCTGCTCTATGTGCTCGGCGCCAGCCATGCCGACGAGCCGGCCCGGTTCTTCAACGACGACGTCTTCGCCGCCATCTCGATGACCTCGGTCGCCTACGGGGCGCCACCGCTCTAGAGATCGCCCGTCGCTCCCGCTAGTCTCGGGCCAGGGGGTGCGCGTGGACCACGACAAGAAACAGGCCTGGGTCGACCGCGTGCGGGCCTTCCTTCAGCCCCTGGGCATCGAGATGCGGCCGGGGGTCGTCGAACCGCCGACCATCCTGCTGGGCATGGAAATCCGCGCCGGGGTCATCTGGTACGACCAGGACCTCGACATCCGTCCGGGCGATCTCTTGCATGAGGCCGGGCACCTGGCGGTCGGCGATCCGGCCCGCCGCTTCGCCCCAACCTTCGAAGCCGACGGCGGCGACGAGATGTCGGCCATCGCCTGGTCCTGGGCGGCGGCGAAGGCCATCGGCATGCCGGCGCAAGTCCTGTTCCACGAGGAGGGCCACAAGGGCCACCACGAGGCCTGGACCGACGCCTTCGAGACGGGCCGCTACTTCGGCCTGCCGCTGCTGCACCTCTACGGCATGACCGTCGAGCCCCGGCAGGCCCGGCCCGGGGATCCGCCCGTCTTCCCCCACATGCTGCGCTGGCTGCGATGACCGAAGATGATCCGACCGAGGTCATCGTCGCCTTCATCCGCTCGCTTGGCATCGCGGTCGAGGCGCGCCGCCTCGAAGACGCCGGCCCCCTGCCCGGCATGGGCATCCGCAAGGGCGTCATCGTCTACGATCCGGACCAGGCCTATGCGCCGGGAGACCTGTTGCACGAGGCCGGCCACCTGGCCGTCAGCGACCCGGCCAGGCGCGACCGCGAGCCCTTCGACGCGACCCCGGCCGAGGAGATGATGGCCACGGCCTGGTCCTGGGCGGCGGGCCGTCACCTCGGCCTGCCGAGCAGGGTGGTCTTCCACCCGCCCTCCTTCCAGGAATGGGGCGACACCATGCGCGAGAACTTCGACGAGGGCCGCTATGTCGGCGTGCCGGGCCTGCAGCGCTTCGGCATGAGCATCGAGCCCCGCCAGGCCAGCCCGGACGGCCCGCCGCCCTTTCCGCACATGCTGCGCTGGCTTCGCTGAACGGCGTCCTGCAACAAGCCGGGCCAGCGGTCGTTACAGTCGGGTCGGGGGCCATCACAGGAGCGCCCCATGTCCAAAGCCCCGCCCATCCCCAAGGAACAGCGCAGCTTCCGCGGCCAGCGCCCCGATATCGACGAAGCCCACGGCGACCGCCGCGACATGCGCACCGGCCTGCAGTCGGGCCAGCCCGGCGACGCCGACGCCAACCTCAAGAGCCAGGGCCGCTACGGCAATCTGCACCAGAACGTCGAGACGGTGCACGCCAAGACCCAGGACCGCTGATCACGCGGCCGCCGCGGCCTGCTCGGCCGCCGCCAGCCGCTCGGGCATGGCCGCGCTGTACATCGCCTGAACCCGCGCCAGGATTTCCGGCGGGGCCGTTTCCGGCCGGCCGGAATTGAACGGCGGGGCCGGGGCGTATTCCAGGCCCAGTTGCAGGGCCTGGGCGAACTCGTCGCCGGCCACCTCGGCCGCCAGGGTCAGGGCGAAGTCGATGCCGGCCGTCACCCCGCCGCCGGTGAAGACGTTGCCGTCGCGAACCACCCGGGCCGGGTCTGGAATAGCGCCGAACAGCGCCAGTTGGTCACGCCAGGCCCAGTGGCAGGCCGCCCGCTTGCCGGTCAGCAACCCCGCCGCCGCCAGGATCAGCGAGCCGGTGCAGACGCTGGTGACATAGCGCGACAGGGCGGCCAGCCGGCGGATCTCATCGAGGAACGCCTCGTCCAGCATGGCGGCGCTGGTCCCGAAGCCGCCCGGGATGCAGAGGATGTCGCATTGCTCGATGGCGTCGAGCCGCGAGAGGCCGGCGAAGGTCAGGCCGTCGGCCTCCAGTTCGCCGCCGTCCTTCCAGGCCACCGTCACCCGCGCGCCGGGCAGGCGGCTGAGAAACTGGTGCGGGCCGGTGAAGTCGAGGTGGGTGACTCCGGGATAAAGCGCGAAGATGATGTGCAGCGGGGCGGCGGGCATGTCGGAGCTCCTTGAAAGGCTTGACCTGCGCATCCTGCCCGACCTAGCGTCTGGCTGAAATGACATTGATCCCTCAATTTACGCCAAGCGCATGATCAGGCGCATCGGCGTCCTCGTCTTTCCCGACTTCCAGCTGCTCGACGCGGCCGGACCGATGTCGGCTTTCGAGATTGCGGCCCGCTATCGGCCCGGCGCCTATGCGATCGAACCGGTCAGCCGCGACGGCGGCCTGGTCCGCTCGTCCGGCGGCGTCGCCATCGACAGCCGCGCCTTCGACCGGCAGGACCGCTTCGACACCCTGCTGGTCAGCGGCGGCGAAGGCACGCGCGGCCCGGCCATCTGCGAGACCACGCTCGACTTCGTGCGGACGGCGGCGACATCGGCCCGCCGCGTCGCCTCGGTCTGTTCGGGAGCCTACATCCTGGCCGAGGCCGGTCTGCTGGACGGCCGCCGGGCCACCACCCACTGGAATCGCACCGACCATTTCCGCCGCGCCTATCCGAAGGTGACGCTCGAGGCCGACCGCATCTTCGTCCGCGACGGCCCGGTCTGGACCAGCGCCGGCATCACCGCCGGCATCGACCTGGCCCTGGCCCTGATCGGCGAGGACCTGGGCGAGGACATCGCCCGCAAGACCGCCCAGCAGCTGGTCGTCTATCACCGCCGGCCCGGCGGCCAGTCGCAGTTCTCGGCCCTGCTGGAGATGGAGGCCGGCGGCCGCTTCGATCCGCTACTGGCCTGGATGCGCGAGAACCTGCGCTCGCCCCTGACCGTCCCCGACCTCGCCGAACAGGCGAAGATGAGCGAACGCACCTTCCTTCGCGCCTTCTCGGCCGAACTGGGCCTCACCCCCGCCAAGGCCGTCGAACGCCTGCGCCTGGAGGCCGCCCGCACCCTGCTCGAAAGCCAGCCCCTGCAGGTCGAGGACGTCGCCCTGGAGACCGGCTTCGGCGACAGCGAACGCATGCGAAGGGCCTTCCTGCGGGCCTTCGGGCAGCCACCGCAGGCGCTGCGGCGCAAGGCGCTGGCCTAGCGCCTCCGGCGCCAGTTGCCCCTGCGTCCGGCTTGACCGCATCCGTCTTCCCCCGTCTGATCGTTGATAACAAAGAACCAGACGGGAGGCGGCCCATGGCCACGGCCGGCGCCAACGGGCGCAAAAGCATCTTCATCACCGGCGGCGCCAGCGGCATTGGCCTGGGCGCCGCCAAACGCTTTGCAAAAGAAGGCTGGTTCGTCGGCCTGGCCGACATCGACAAGCCGGGCCTCAAGGCCGCCCTGGCCGAGATCGGCCCCGGCAACGGTGTCACCGTCGATCTCGATGTGCGCGACTTCAGGCAGTGGGAAAAGGCCCTGACCGCCTTCGCCAAGGCCAGCGGCGGCCGGCTCGACGTCCTGCTCAACAACGCCGGCATCGCCCGCTACGGCTACCTCGAAGAGCAGAGCGTCGAGGAAGGCGACCTGCAGATCGACATCAATGTGAAGGGCGTGGTCTACGGCGCCCGATCCGGCCTGGAACTGCTCAAGGCGACGCCGGGCTCGACCCTGATCAACGTCGCCAGCTGCGCCGGCCTGTTCGGGGCCCCGCGCATGGCCATCTATTCGGCCACCAAGTTCGCGGTGCGCGGCCTGTCGGAATCGCTGGAGGCCGAGTTCGCCCGCTTCGGCGTGGCGGTGCGCTGCATCATGCCCTGGTTCGTCGACACCCCGATCCTCAACGCCGGCGCGACCGGCACCAACATGAAGATCACCGACGCCATCCGCGAGGGCGGCTCGCCGGTCTACACGGTCGAGGAAGCGGCCCAGGTGATCTGGGACGCGGCGGCCGGCAAGGGCGGCAAGCTCGACTACATCGTCGGCAAGGCCGGCAAGGACGTCGCCTTCATGCTGCGGTTCATGCCGGGGATGGTCCGGAAACGGTTCAAGGCGCTGGCGGAAGCCAATTGAACCGAGCCTTCTCCCGACGAGCGGGAGAAGGGAAAGTTACATGGCGCTCGCGGCCGGGGTCGGCGTGTCCGCCTTGGGCGCCGTCGCCGGCTCTTTGGGCTTGTCAGCCGGGCCGCCGACGCCGGTGCTCTGCGTCTCGGTGACGGCCGAAGCCAGGATCACCTTGGCGCCCGACGGGGTGACAACCTCATAGGGCTGCGGACCGGTCGGCAGGTCGGTCGCTGAGGCGACCTGGAAGTCGCCCTCCGGCCCCGACAGGCGCGGGCGGCCGTCGAATGCCCCCGGCGCGCCGCGTCCGCCGCCGAAGCGGTAGAAGACGTGCAGGCCGACCTGCTCGACCCGCACCATGCGCGGGCCCCAGCCGGGCGAGACGTTGATGGTGTGGAAGTGGGTGGCGTTGCCGACGCCCGGCATCACATAGCCGGCGATGGCGCGGCTGGCGACCTTGCGGGCCCGGCTCCAGGCCCCCGGCTCGCGGCCGCGGCGCATCGAGCCGTCGCAGGCGAAGCTGAACTGGCAGACGCCGAAGGCGCGCTGGAAGACCACCGAGCAGACGCTCTTGGGGAAGGCCGGGTGACGCACGCGGTTGAGCACCACCTGGGCGACGGCCGCCTGGCCGGCCGGGGTCTCGCCGCGGGCTTCGTAGTAGATGGCCTGGGTCAGGCACTCGAGATCGCGCGAGGCGTCGAGGGCGCCGGTCAGGCGGAAGGGTTCGGCGGCGGGGTTGAACGGCCCGCCGAAGCCGGCGCGCAGCACGACGCCGACCGTGGATTTCCCATTCAAGGCGCCTTGGGGGGCCTGCGCCGGCTCGATACGGTCCATGCGGGCGACTTCCAGCGCCGTCTGGCGGTCGCGCTGCGCGCCGCCGGTGGTCAGCATGGGATCGTAGCGGCGGGCCAGGGCCAGGGCGGCCGGGTCCATGTCGAGCACGCGGTCGCGCAGGGCGACTTCGGAATAGCCGCCACCGGCGGCCTCGGCCATGTCGGCCATACGGACGTTCTGAGCGCGTGCGTCAGCGGTGCCCGCCACATAGGCGGCCGCGACGATGAGGCCCATGGCGGCGCCAGTCGATGCGCCAACAACCAGGGCACGCGCGCCAGCGCGGCTCCGTTCAAACAGAAACAAAGGTCTCAAGTCCTGTGCGACGAGGGCAGGATGCGCCCCCCAGATCGGCGCCGGTCAGGTCCAAAATACGCTACGCGGACGATCAACCGGTCGATTCGGCCAGGTTCAGGAATTGGCCGAGGTCGTCCTTATCCCAGACTTTATGGCTCAAATGTGGCTGATTCGCAAGACAATGCTGCATCGCAACATGAAGCAGGCAGGCAGATTTCGCACCGCCCATGGTTAACACCCTCAAGTTCTTGTGGATTCCCGATGACTCCGGCGCCTCCGTGCAGTGCGGCAATTTTCGTGCGCCGGGCGAAGAATACTGTGCGACGTCTTTGCCCGCAGGCCGGGTATCCATTGCGCAAAGCGCCGTTGCGAGTCACCATGTTCTACGTCCATCCGCGACGTATTGGAGACGTCCATGAAGAAGCTCATCGCCGGCGCCGCCGCTTTGGCCCTCGCCGTAGGCGCCATGCCCGCTTTGGCGGGCGATCTGCTGTACGAGGCCGCGCCCGACAGCCTGACCGAAAACCTCAACGGCCAGCCCTTCTGGTCGGCCCAGGCGCAGTGCGCCGGCCTGTTCGGCGCCGCCGCCCAGTACCTCACCGACCGCGGCGACAGCGCCGGGGCCGACGCCTCCGGCAAGCTGGCCGTGACCTTCGCCAACGACGCCATCAAGCGCCTGACCAAGGACCGCGGCCTGACCCGCAAGGAAGCCCTGCTGGTCATCGAGCCGGCCGTGCTCAAGGCCCGCACCGACAGCGCCGGCCTGGTCGCCAGCGGCGACACCAGCGCCAAGTCGACCTGGAACTTCGCCCGCAGCTCCTGCCTCGACGTCGCCGAGGCCTACACGCAGGTGAGCTACTAGAATGAAGACGCTTTCCGCGACCCTGGCCGCGCTTGTCCTGATCGCTGCCGCGGCGCCGGTCGCCGCCGCCGACCTGACCATGAGCAAGGGCGCGTCCAGCACCCTGACCGAGACCGACGTCGGCAAGCCCTACTGGGTGCTGCACGCCCAGTGCGCGGGCATCTTCTCGGCCGGCTTCGCCTATCGCGGCGAGGAGGCCGACAAGACCACCGGCATCGCCATGCTCAACGCCTCGGTCGACCGGCTGGTCCGCGACCGCGGGCTGGACCGCAAGGCCGCCCTGGCCCTGGCCTCCGAACAGCTGGCCACCGGCCGCGAGATGGGCAACGACATGCTGTCGCGCGGCGGCGACAAGCGCACCGGCGCCTGGAACCTGCAGCGCAGCGCCTGCCTCGACATCTACGAAGGCTACACCGGCAAGTACGGCTGAGGCTGACCGCTACTTCTGCCGCGGATCCTTGAGGTTCGGCCCCTCCGGCCATTGGCCGGCCCGCTTCTGGCGCACGCCGGTCAGCAGGACGCGGGCGGCGTTGCGCACCTCTTCCTGCAGGGCGGTCTCCCCGTCGAAGGCCTCGTGGCTCGTCGCATAGGGCTGCCAGTAGCCGATGTAGCGGTCGAGCTCGGCCGCCACCCCGGCCGGGACCATGCGCATGAAGCACATCCAGTCCGACAGCATGCGCCGCAGGTTCTCCACCCCCTCGACATCGCCGTGCACGACGACGGAGAACAGCCGGCCCTCCAGGTGGCGCGGATAGTCCCAGCCGGCCATCTCCAGGTCCTTGGCCTTCTTCGCATCCTTGCCGTGGGTCGCCGTCGGGTCGGGATTGCCGCCGTCGGCGCAGACCAGCCGGTCGATCATCAGCTTCAGCGGCGAGGTGGCCTGGTACCAGTTGACCGGGGTGACGATCATCACCCCATGGGCCTCGACCCACAGCGGATAGATGTCGTTCATCCAGTCATGGACCTGCCCCAGGCTGTAGTTGGGATAGCAGCTGCACGGCCAGTGGCAGAGCGGCGCCGCCGTCGAGAAACAGGCCTTGCAGGGATGGATCTCGCGCCCGTACTCGCTGGCCAGCCGGGCCAGGTCGAGCACCTCGACCTTCAGGTCCGGACCTTCCAGGGCGATCGTCGCCTTGGCGATCTCCAGCATCCGCCAGCTCTTCGACATCTCGCCGGGACAGGTGTGCTCGCTGCGGGAGCTGGCGTTGATCAGCAGGATGCGCCCGGGACCGTCCTTGTCTTCATGCCGGGCCTGGGCGGCGTCGACCGCCGCCTTGGCGTTGATCCAATCGATGGCCAGATCGTAGTCGGGATCGGCGTAACCGGGCCCCGCCTTGCGGGTGCGCGGCGCCTTGCGGTGATGGCTGTAGCCGTCCCAGGCGGCGCCGGCGATGCGGTCGAGCTCGTCCTTCAGATTGTCGAAGGCGGGGTCCTGGAACGGCGACAGGAAGCGCTGACGAAACTCCGCCTCGCCGAGCTGCGGATCGGGCATGCCCTTGCGGGGCTCCGGCGTCGGCCGGGTCTTGTCGTCGGTATCGCTCACGGGGACCGCCTCGCTGCTCAATCGGGCAACGGGCGGCGCGGAGCGGCGGTTCCCGCCCTAGAGGACGGCCCCGCCCGGCCGACCGGCCTGCCGCCTGAGCTTGAAGCCCTGGCAGCCTTCGGCCAGCACCGTGCCGGAGAGCCCCGCCTCACCGGTCGGCGGCGGCGGCGGGTCGGCGTAGGTCAGGAAGCCGATCATCTCGTAGCCCGCCGGTTGCTCGATCCACTTGTCGCCGCGAAACCGCAGCAGGCCGTTGTGCAAGGTTCCGGAGATGTGGAATTTGCCCGAGGCGCTGTCGCCCTTCGGCCCCGGTCCGAAGACCAGCTCGCCGCTGATCGCCCCGTCGGCGCCGCCGGTCAGAGTGACGCTCATCGCCCGCACCACCTTGCCGCAGGCATAGGTCCCGCTCCAGGCCCCGCTGACCCCCGTGGCGTCGTCGGCCAAGGCTGGGGCGGCGACAAAGGCCGTCAGGGCCGCGAGTGAAAGCGCAGCCGCCCTCATTGGCTCATCGGGTCCACGACCAGGCTGAAGTCATCGCAGCCGCTGTCGGCCAGTTGGCCGGTGATGCTGGTGTCGCCGCTGAGGTCCTCCTCGTACCAGATGCCGCTGAACGCGACCTTGCCCGGCCCCTTGAGCTCCAGGGTGTCGAAGGTTCCTATCGTACCGGACACCTTGTATTCCGCCCTCGCCATCCTGGCGCCCTTCAGCGGCACGACCGTCAGCGAGCCATCGATGGCGTCGGCCGCCCCGGCGTCCAGCGACAACATGATCTGCACCTCGCCGCCCGGACAGCTGGCCGTGCCATCATAGAAGCCCTCTACGGCGGCGGGGGTGGCGGCGAAGGCCGGACCGCCGACCAGGGCGAGACCGGCGACGAGGAGGAGCAGTGGACGCATTGTTGAGGTAACCCTGGCGGCGTAAGGCCTTACCCTGATCGGGCAGGCCGGCGGCCGCAGCCCCCCTAAGGGGGGCCTATCGGCGTTTCGCCGCCCACTCGGTGCAGACGCCCTGCGGGATGACCGTGCCCATCATGGCGTCGGCGCCGCCATTCAATCCGCCAAGGGCCTTGCCCTCCAGCCCGACCATCTCGAAGCCGGCCGGCTGGTCGATCCAGTGGTCGCCCTGCAGCCGCAGGTCGCCCTGCGGCGTGATCGTCCCGCGCACCGCGAAGCTGCCGCTCGGCACGTCCGGATTGTCCTGCCGCGGCCAGAAGCTGAAGGTGCCGGTCACCTGGCCGTCCGCCGTGCCGTCGAGCGTCAGGGTCAGCCCCGTCTTGCCCTGGCCGCAGACATAGGCCCCCTCCCAGGTCCCGTCGATCGGCTCGGCGGCCGACGCCGCGGCCGGCAGGGCCAGCAGGACAAGGGCGGCGGCGGTCACGAAGAGGCGCATGGTCGGCTCCGGTTTCGCGCCATTGAAGGCCCGGCCGCCGCTTCGCGCATCCTCCGAACGGGGGGCCGCGTTACTGCTGCCAACCCCTGTCACCAGGCCCACTGGCCCCACGCCCCCGCGAGACCTACATTCAGCGCCATGCCCCCCAAGCAAAACCTTTCCGGCGTTCAGGATGTCTCGGCCCAGTTCGTCCACGACCTGGCCGACCCCAACGCCGCCATGCTGTGGAAACCCCACCGCCCTTCCCGCCCGGAGAAATCCGAGGGCGGCCGCAAGTTCAACCTGGTCGCCGACTACAGCCCGGCCGGCGACCAGCCGACCGCCATCAAGGAGCTCGTCGCCGGCATCAAGGACCGCGAGCACGACCAGGTCCTGCTCGGCGTCACCGGCTCGGGCAAGACCTATACCGCCGCGCAGGTGATCTCCCGCACCCAGCGCCCCGCCCTCATTCTCGCGCCCAACAAGACGCTGGCGGCGCAGCTCTATGGCGAGATGAAATCCTTCTTCCCCGACAACGCGGTGGAATACTTCGTCTCCTACTACGATTACTACCAGCCGGAAGCCTATGTGCCGCGCACCGACACCTATATCGAGAAGGAATCCACTATCAACGAGCAGATCGACCGCATGCGCCACTCGGCGACGCGGGCGCTGCTCGAACGCGATGATTGCATCATCGTCGCCTCGGTCTCCTGCATCTACGGCATCGGCTCGGTGGAAGATTATACCGCCATGGTGGTGGACCTTTCCAAGGGCCAGCGCATCGACCAGCGCGAACTGCTGCGCTCGCTCACCGCGCTGCAATACAAGCGCGGCGATGCCGGCTTCGTGCGCGGCACGTTTCGCGTGCGCGGCGATACCATCGAGATCTTCCCCGCCCACTATGAGGATGCCGCCTGGCGCGTCTCGCTGTTCGGCAGCGAGATCGAATCCATCGCCGAGTTCGATCCGCTGACCGGCAAGAAAACCTCCGATCTCACCTTCATCCGCGTCTTCGCCAATTCCCACCACGTCACCCCGCGCACCACGCTCAGCGGCGCGAT
>JAQGIK010000162.1 GCA_028291265.1 Caulobacter sp.
ACGGCGGCGACCCGGCCTCGATCGCCTTCTGCGAGGAGGTCGGCCTCGACTACGTCAGCTGCTCCCCCTTCCGCGTCCCCATCGCCCGCCTCGCGGCGGCGCAGGCGGCGCTGGCGAAAAAATAATCCGAGCGGCGGCGTATGGACGTACAAGCTCTCCGCCCTCCGGGCGGAGGACCGCTTTCGAGCCTTCTGGCGAGAAAGCAGGAGGCGGGCTCAACGGCGTTGGAAGGTTAGCGCCTTCCCTTACGAGCCTGCGGCGGTGTCCGCGCACATCCGCCGGTGGAAGTCCCGCCTCCTGGTTTGTCGCTGCGCTCCAAACCTGTCCTCCGCCCCAGGGGCGGAGAGTTGGATTCCGCCGCCGCCCGCACCCTGTCCGCGAATTCACCTGACAGGCCGTCAAACCCATGGCCTCATCCGCTGCTTCGGGGAGAGTATCTATGGCCACGTTCGATCCAGCCGCCGAGACGGCGCGCTACCTTGCCGCCCTGCCGCCGGAGGCCCACGCCAAGGCCACGGCCTATACGCAGGGCGGCCACTGGCTGATCCTCTGGGGGACGCTGATCTCGCTGGCCGTGGTCTTCATCCTGCTGCGCACCGGCGTCCTCGCCCGGCTGCGCACGCGGATCGAGGCGCGTCGCCGCCGCCCCTGGCTGGCCGCCTTGCTGGTCGTGCTGGCCGCCCAGGCGATCAGCGCCGTCCTGACCCTGCCCTGGGACATCTACACCGGCTGGTGGCGGGAAAAATCCTACGGCCTGACCAGCCAGCCGCTTCCCGGCTGGCTGACCGAATGGGCGATCTCGACCGGCATGGGCCTGGTCATCGGTTCGGTCCTGCTGATGCTGTTCTACGCCCTGCTGCGCGGCGCGCCGCGAACCTGGTGGATCTGGGGCGCCGGCCTGTCGGCGACGGTCGGGGCATTGCTGATCCTCGCCTCGCCGATCCTCATCGAGCCGATCTTCAACCACTACACGCCGGCCCCGCCCGGACCGGTGCGCGACACCGTCGTCGAGATGGCCACCGCCAACGGCATCTCGCCCGACCGCATCTTCGTCTACAACGGCTCCAAGCAGTCCAACCGCTACACGGCCAACGTTTCCGGCCTGTTCGGCTCGGCGCGGGTGGCGATGAGCGACACCATGTTCAAGGCCGGCGCCGACATCGCCGAGGTGCGCGGCGTCGTCGGCCACGAGATGGGCCACTACGCCCGCCACCACATCCTCTGGCAGCTGGGCCTGATGATCCCGCTCTTGGTGCTGGCCTTCTGGCTGGTCGACCGGCTGTTCCCGCTGGCCAGCCGACTGCTGGGCGCGGGCGACGTGCGCGGCATCAGCGACCCGGCCGGCTATCCGGTGTTCACGGCCATCCTGGTGGTGCTGGGCCTGCTGGGCACGCCGATCATGAACACCATGATCCGCACCGCCGAAGTCGACGCCGACAACTACAGCCTTCGCGTGATCCAGGAACCGGATGGCTTGGCCAAGGCCCTGGTCAAGACCATCGAGTACCGCGCCGCCAGCCCCGGCAAGCTCGAAGAGATCCTGTTCTACGATCACCCGTCGGTCAGCTGGCGGGTGCGCAACGCCATGAACTGGAAGGCGGCGCACCAGCCGGCGAAATAGTCAGGCCTCCGGCGGATAAGCGCGACCGCGCCCCGCCGGGTCCTCGACCATGCCCTCGCTGAGATACCCCGGCCCAATCGGCACCTTCCCGTGTCCATCCGGGATATCGAGGACATAGGTCGGCTGGCACAGCCCGCTGTAGGCCCCGCGCAGGGCCCGCATCACCGCCTGGCCCTCTTCGATCGTGGTGCGCAGGTGGCCGGTGCCGGGGGCCAGGTCCATGTGGTGCAGATAGTAGGGCTTGATCCGCGTCTCGACGAAGGCCCGCATCAGCGCCCCCAGCGTCTCGGGATCGTCGTTGACGCCCTTGAGCAGCACCGTCTGGCTGACCATGGCGACGCCGCCGTCGACCAGCTTGGCGCAGGCGGCGCGGGCGGCGGGGGTCATCTCGCGGGGGTGGTTGGCGTGCAGGGCGATCCAGGTCGTCTTGCCGGGTGTGCGCAAGGCGGCGACCAACTCACCAGTGATCGCTTCAGGGGTAACCACCGGAATACGCGTATGAAACCGGACGATCTTCACATGCGGAATGGCGCTCAATCGGTCCATCGCCTCGCGCAGCCGGCGCGGCGACAGCACCAGTGGATCGCCGCCGGTGACGATGACCTCCCAGATGTCCGGCCGCTGCGCGATGTAGGCCATCGCCGCATCGAGCTGCTCGGCGGTCATGTTGCCATGCCCCTCGGGCCCGACCATCTCGCGCCGGAAGCAGAACCGGCAGTAGACGGCGCAGGTGTGGGTCAGCTTCAGCAGCACCCGGTCGGGATAGCGATGGACGACGCCATGGACCGGGGAGTGGGCTTCATCGCCGATCGGATCGGCCCGCTCCAGCGGATCGAGGATCAGTTCCTCCTCACGCGGCAGGAACTGGGCGGCGATGGGGTCGGCGGCATTAGTGACGTCGATCAGGTCGGCCATGCCCGGCGTCACCGCCACCGCATAGCGCGCCGCCACCGCCTCGAGCGCGGGCAGCCGCTCAGGCGCGATGAGGCCGGCGTCGGCAAGTTCTGCGGGGGTGCGGAGGGTCTTCACGGCGGCGCATATGGACCTTCAGGGGACCGGCGTCCACTGCACCTGATCGACGCGGCTGGCCCCCGTGGCCAGCATCACCAGCCGATCGAACCCCAGCGCCGAGCCGCAGGCCTGCGGCATCTGCCCAAGGGCCGCCAGCAGGTCCTCGTCGATGGGATAGCGCTCGCCATAGACCCGCGCCTTCTCGTCCATCTCGATCTCGAACCGCCGCCGCTGCTCGGCCGGGTCGGTCAACTCCCCGAACGCATTGGCCAGCTCGACCCCGCAGGCATAGAGCTCGAACCGTTCGGCCACGCGCGGATCGGTCGCCTTGGGCTGGGCCAGCGCCGCCTCGCTGATCGGGTATTCGCAGAGGATTGTCGCCCGCCCGATGCCCAGCCTGGGCTCCACCTTCTCGACCAGCAGACGGCTGAAGACATCGGCCCAGGTATCGTCGCCCGCGACCCGCACACCGATGGCGTTGGCCTGCGCCGCCAGCCCGTCGCGGTCGGTCCCGCCGCCGGCCTCCACGGTCGCCAGCAGGTCCACGCCGGCGAACTGTTCCAGCGCCTGCGCGACGGTGACGCGCTCCGGCGCCGCGAACGGATCGACCTCAAGCCCCCGGAACGCGAACCGCCCCGTCCCCGCCGTCTCCGCCGCCAGCGCCAGCAGCCTGGCGCAATCGTCCATCAGCTGCTCGTAGGGCTCGCCCGTCCGATACCATTCCAGCATCGTGAATTCGGGACTGTGCAGCGGCCCCCGCTCGCGATTGCGCCACACCCGGGCCAGGTCGAAGATCCTCGTCTCCCCCGCCGCCAGCAGCTTCTTGGCCGCGAACTCCGGCGAGGTGTGCAGGTACAGCGTCGTCCGCTCGCCGCCCGTGGTGATGGCCTCGGTGGCGAACCCGTGCAGGTGCGCCTCGTTGCCCGGCGAGACGTTCAGCGCCGCCGCTTCCACCTCGGTGAAGCCGCGCTCGCCGAACCATCCGCGTACGGCGGTGGTAATCCGGTTGCGCGCGATCAGGAACGGCCGCCGGTCGGCGTGGCGGTCCTTGTCCCACCAGGGGGAGGGGAGGGTCATCTGGCGCGGCCTCCCAAGGCTGGCGGTTTGGTCCGGGACCCTATAGACAGCGGCCCCAACAGGTTTCAACGGAATCGAGCGCTGAAGCGCCGTTCCCGCTCACGAGGATACCATGCCCAAGGTTGCCGCCAGCTCGCTGCGCAAAGGTTCGGTCGTCGATGTCGACGGCAAGCTCTACGTCGTTCTCAGCATCGAGAACATCCACCCCGGCAAGGGCACCCCGGTGACCCAGCTCGACATGCGCCGCATCACCGACGGGGTGAAGGTCTCCGAACGCTACCGCACCACCGAACAGGTCGAGCGCGCCTTCGTCGACGAGCGCGAGCACACCTTCCTCTACCAGGACGGCGACGGCTTCCACTTCATGAACCCGGAAACCTTCGACCAGTACGTCGTCTCGCCCGAAACTGTCGGCGACAAGGGCGTCTGGCTGGTCGAGGGCATGCCGGTCTTCCTGTCGCTGCACGACGACGTGCCGCTGGCCATCGAACTGCCGGCCCGCGCCACCTACGAGATCGTCGACACCGAACCGGCGATGAAGGGCCAGACGGCCTCCTCCTCCTACAAGCCGGCCATCCTGACCAACGGCGCCCGGATCATGATCCCGCCCTACATCGCCGCCGGCACCCGCGTCGTCGTGCTGCTGGAAGACGGCAGCTACTACGAGCGCGCCAAGGACTGAGCCGCCTCGGCGGCTTGACGCACACCTGTAAAACGCCCACCCTTCCCTCAACAAGGTAGGGGGGCGTGATGGCGTGGCGCAAAGGTTGGCTGGGGCTGGTCGGGCTGGTCCTGGCGTTCGGCGTCGGCAACGCGGCGCCCGCCGCCGGGCCGCTCAAGGCCTACAACCCGCAACTGACCGCCGAGAACTACCGTGACCGGGAGCTGGGCAACCAGTCGGACGACCTGCGCATCGGCGAGATGGACATCGCCGTCGACCTCAACGGGGCGATGGCCCAGACCACCGTCACCGTCCATTTCGACAATCCCACAGTCCGCGAGCTGGAAGGCGACTTCACCCTCGACCTGCCGGCCGGGTCGCTGATCACCGGCTACGCCCTCGACATCGACGAACAGCTGCGCCCCGGCGTGCTGATCGGCGCCCCCAAGGCCGAGGCGGTCTACGAGGACAAGGTGCGGGCCGGCATCGATCCCGGCATCGCCCAGGTCACCCGCACCAACGCCTTCCGCACCCGGGTCTTCCCGATCCTGCCGGGCCGTGGCCGCACCATCCGCCTCAGCTTCGTCACCGCCCTGGCCGCGGACACGCCCTACCGCCTGCCGCTGGTCACCGCCGAGGCGGCCGGCAGGGTGAGCGTCAGCGTCACCGGCGACGGCCTGGCCGGCGCGCCGCAGGTGATCGGCCCGGACGGCTCGCTGCTGACCTGGACCGACAAGGGCGCGTCGGGGGCCTGGAAGGCGCGGGCCTTCGACGGCGCCCTGACCATCTCCGAGCTCAAGCCGGCCAACGCCATCACCCTCAGCCGCCACGGGGCCGGCGAAACGATCTTCGACATCGTCGACAGCCTGCCGCCGATGCGCGGCGCCGACCGGCCGCGCACGGTGCGGGTGCTGTGGGACCGCTCGCTGTCGCGCAAGGACGACGACCTGACCCGCGAGCGTGACCTGCTGCACCGCTACCTGGCCGCCGCCCGGCCGGAACGGATCGACCTCGTCACCTTCGCCAGCGACGCCCCGCGCCGCCAGAGCTTCACCGACCCGGCCGCCCTCGACGCGGCCCTGGCCGGGGTGACCTATCGCGGGGCCACGGCCCTGACCGGCGTGCTCGACCGGGCCGAGGCCGACGTCTGCCTGCTGTTCACCGACGGCAATCTGACCCTCGACGCCTGGAGCATCCAGCGGCAGCGCTGCGTGCTGGTCACCGTCGCCACGGCGCCGGACGCCAACGGCGCGCGGCTGGCCGGCATCGCCCGGCGCTCGGGCGGCGTCCATATCGCCCTGGCCGGCGCCGATCCGGCGCAGGCGGCCCTTCGCATCGCCGGCCTCAAGCGCCGCGTCGTCGAGATCACCGCCGCCGACGGCCGGCCGCTGGACGCCATCGTGCTGGAGGAGACCCCGGACCGCTTCCGCATCGTCGGCCGGGCCGACCTGACCGGCGACGTGCTGGTCCGCGTCGCCGGGGCCGGCGAGGTTCGCCGCTACAGCCCCTCGCGCGGGACGCCGCGCCGGCACGACGCCGCCGGCGCCTTCTGGGGCGTGCGCCAGATCGCCGACGCCGAGGTCTCCGACCGGCCCGACACCGACCGCCTGGTCGCCCTGGCCCGCCGCTGGTCGGTGGCCACGCCCGTGGCCAGCTTCATCGTGCTGGAGACCATGCAGGACTACGCCGAGGCCGACATCGAGCCGCCGGCCGGCGTCGGCAAGACGGCGCTGGCCGAATACCGCGAGCTGGCCGACGAGCGCCGCAAGGAAGAACGGGAGGCCAGGGCCGACCGCCTCGACGACCTGATCACCGCCTGGGACGAGCAGAAGGCATGGTGGAACACCCGCTTCGCGCCGGTGAAGCGCCAACGGGCCGGCAAGGGCGGCGCCCTGACCAGCTTGAGCGAGGAGGGCGGGCCGGCTTCGGCAGACGCCCCACCCCCGCCACCACCGCCGGAAGCGCCGTCACCGGTCGCCGCCGCCGACGCGGCCGCCCTCGAGCCCCGCGGCGGGACCGTGAACGAAGTCATCGTCACCGCCCAGAAGCGGGAAGAGTCCATGCAGGACGTCCCCATCGCCGTCAGCGCCTTCGGCGCCGAGCGCCTGACCCGGCCGATCGAGGTCGAGATGGAGCCGTGGAATCCCGACCGCCCCTACCTCAAGGCCCTCGACGCCGCCGCCCCCGACCGCTTCGAGTCGGTGCTGGCCGCCATGGAGGCGGAACACGCAAAGAGTCCGGCCTTCTACCTCGACGTCGCCGAATGGCTGTTCCGCAAGAAGCGGACCGACGAGGCCGTGCAGATGGCGCTCAGCGCCCTCGACATGCCGCAGGCCAACGACGCCACCCTGATGGTCGTCGGCGACCGGATGATGCGCTACGGCCAGGTCGACCGGGCCCTTTGGCTGCTCGACCGGCTGGCCTACCTGACCCCCGACAAGCCCCAGCCCCTGCGCGGCCTGGCCTTGGCCCTGATCGTCCAGGCCGAGCAGGCCGGGACATCCGACGCCGTCCGCGCCGCCGACTACCGCCGCGCCGCCGAACTCCTGAACAAGGTCATCGTCACCCCCTGGGACGGCGACTACGACGGCATCGAGCTGGTCTCCTTGATGGAGTTCAATCGCATCCTGCCGCGCCTGCCGGCTGGCGAGCGGCTGCTCGATCCGCGCCTCGTCGCCCTGCTCGACGTCGACCTGCGGGTGGTGCTGGAGTGGAACACCGACGACAGCGACATGGACCTCTGGGTGCTGGAGCCCTCCGGCGACACCGCCATCTACAGCAATCCCAAGACCCGCATCGGCGGCCGGCTGTCCAACGACATGACCAGCGGCTACGGGCCCGAGGAGTATCTGCTGCGCCGGGCCCCGCGCGGCGAGTACCAGATCAAGGCCAACGTCTTCGCGCCGGACGCCCTCGACCCCAACGGCGCGACCACCGTCCGGGCCCGGCTCTACCGCAACTGGGGCCGACCCAACGAGAGTTACGAGGTGCTGGAGATCGACCTGACGCCGGACACCGACGACACCCGGCTGATCGGCAAGTTCAAGGTCGGCCGGCTGGAATAGCTACCTCGGCTGCATGCGGATGGCGCCGTCCAGGCGGATGTCCTCGCCGTTCATGTAGCCATTGGTGACCATCATGTGGGCCAGTTCGGCGTATTCCTCCGGGCGGCCCAGCCGCTTGGGGAAGGGCACCGAGGCCGACAGGGCGGCCTTCACATGCTCGGGCGCGCGGCCCAGCAGCGGGGTGTCGAAGATGCCCGGCAGGATGGTGTTGCAGCGGATGCCCTCGCTGGCCAGGTCGCGGGCCACCGTCAGGGTGATGCCGACGATGCCGGCCTTGGAGGCGGTGTAGGCCACCTGGCCGATCTGGCCGTCCTCGGCCGCCACCGAGGCGGTGTTGACGATGGCGCCCCGGTCGCCGTCTTCCAGAGGATCGAGGGTCAGCATGCCGGCGGCGCTGCGGGTGATGCAGCGGAAGGTGGCGACCAGGTTGATCTGCAGGATGCGTTCGAAGTTCTCGAGCGGGTATTCCTTGATCTCGCGGGTCTCCCGGTCGCGCGACACCGTCTTGGCGCCGCCGCCGACCCCGGCGCAGTTGACCAGGATGCGTTCCTGGCCGTGGGCGCCGCGGGCCTTTTCGAAGGCGGCGGTGACCTGGGCGTCGTCGGCGACGTTGACCTGGCAGAAGGTCCCGCCGATTTCCGAGGCCAGGGCTTCGCCGAGCTCGGCGTTGAGGTCGAAGATCGCCACCCGCACGCCGTCGGCGGCCAGCCGCCGCGCGGTGGCGGCCCCGAGGCCCGAGGCCCCGCCGGTGACCACGGCGGCGATGGAGGAATCGAGTTTCATGGCGCGTCTCCGAGATTGTTGAGACGCTGTAAGCACAGGCTTGAACGCCCGTCGACCGTGACCCAGCGGCAGCCGGGCTCGGAGCGTGGCCGCGCCGGCGCCGTGGACCGTTCCCCCGAACGGTCCGTTGCCCGGCGCCGCGGCAATGCGCGGCCACACCCGTCACGGCTGGTTCGCCGTCGCCGTGGTGGGGGCACGCTACCGGCCGGTACGGCAAAGCCTATCCCCATTTGCGGTATGTTGTTTTGTCGCAGCCGGGACCGAAAGCCCGGTTTGGACGTTTCTTCGCCCATGGCCGCGCACCGAGATCTTCTGGAGACCTTTCAGGACCAACTGGACCGCGCCCTGGAGGCCGGCGACACCGACCGCGCCGAGGCTCTTCGTGAGCGCCTGGAGGCGCTGCGGAACGGCGAGACCTCCTACCTGCGGTCGCAGCGGCCCGGCGCCATGGGCTTGGGGACCAGCGACGAGGTCCCGCGCCGGCCGGCCGGCTGGAAGCCGCCGAAGAAGCCCGATCCGATGACCACCGGCGCGTCGCGTCGGCGGCGCTGAATCCATTCCGCCGGTCATGCGTTGAGAGGGGAGGAGACGCCCGCCGATGCCCGAGACCCGACCCTTCATGGTCCACCCCGCCGACGATGGCCGCGACGCCGGCCACACGGTCCGCGCCGAAAGCGCCGAGGACGCCGCCTTCGCCTTCGTCGACCGCTGGCATCCGCCGGCCGACGCCTCGGGCGACGTGGTGCTGATGATCACCGACAGCGACGACGGCCGCCGCCAGTGTTTGCGTCTGGACCTCTCGGAAGGCACCGTCGGCCCCTGTGACTGATTGCGCGCTGTCCGCGCATCGGCCACCCTGTCATGCAGAGCCTGTCAGGCCGAAGTGTGGGCGGTTCGGCCGCCCGGACAGGCTCTAAGTATTTGAAGCCAGACCCTTCTTTGAAGGGCCTGGTGGGGGGGAGCGTCATGTCCGGTCAACGCCTGATCGTCGTCGAGGATGAAGCGCCACTGCGCGAGCTCTACGCGCGGGCGCTGGAGCACGCCGGCTATGCGGTGCGCACCGCCGGCGGGGCCCAGGCCTGCCGCCATCTGCTGCGCGAGGCGCCGGCCGACTGCCTGCTGCTCGACATCGGCCTGCCCGACCTCGACGGCCTGTCGCTGGCCGCCGAGTTCACCGACACGCCGGATCTCGGCCTGATCATCGTCTCCCGCCGCGACGCGCCCGAGGACCGCATCGCCGCCCTCGAACTGGGTTGCGACGACTACATCACCAAGCCCGTGCATCTGGGCGAGCTCTGCGCCCGGGTGATGGCCGTGCTGCGCCGGCGCAGCCCGCGCCGCAAGCTGGCCCTCGGCCCCTTCCGCATGGACCTCGAAGCTCACGCCCTCAGCGCCGACGGCGCCGACATCCCCCTGACCCGTGGCGAGTTCGCCATCCTCGCCCTGCTGGTCGCCGCCGGCGGCAAGGTGGTGGCCCGCGAAGCCCTGTTCGAGCGCATCAGCCGCAAGCCCGACGAAGGCGACCTGCGCACCGTCGACATCCTGGTCAGCCGCATACGCCGCAAGACCGCCGACGCGGCCGGCGGCGAACGGCTGATCGTCACCGCCCCGGGCTTCGGCTACCGCACGGGCCTCGAAGCGGTCGAATGCTAGAGGTCGCGGTCCTCGCCCCCTCGAATCTGGGACGGGAGGCCGAGCGCCATCGCCTGATGGCCGCCCTTGAAGACCCGGCCGTCCGCCTGATCGTCCTGCGCGGCGAGGCCGGGGCCGGCAAGACCGCCCTGGCCCGCGAGGCCATGCAGGCCGCCGCCGAACAGGAAGCCCTCGTCGCGCTCGGCAAGCACGCCGAGGGCGAGGCCGGGGTCCGCGCCGCCGGCCAGGCCCTGGCCCGCCTGCTCGACCAGGCCCTCGAACAGCTGCACGACCCCGAAGCCGGCCTCGCCTCCCTGCGCCAGGCCCTCGGCCCGGCCGCCGCCGTGCTGGCCGCCCTCGATCCGGCTTTCGGCTCGGATGAAGCGCCCTCCGGCGCCCCGCTGACCGCCGAGGCGGCCGCCGAACGCCTGGCCTTCGCCGCCATCCGCTTCCTGCGCTGGGTCGCGGGCCTGGGCCTGCCCATCCTGCTTGTCCTCGACGACTGGGGCCGGGCGCGGGGGCAGGCGGCCATCCTCTACGAACGCCTCGCCCGCGAGCCGGACCTGCCCGGCGTCACCCTGATCGCCACCGAGCGCAGCGGCGAGGAGTCGGCCACCGCCGGCGACGTCACCCTGGAGCTTGGCCCGCTCAGCCGCGAAGCCCTGCACGCCATCGCCGCCGCCCGCCTGGACGGCGACGCCGTCAACGCCTCGGCCGTGCTGGCGCTGTGGCCGGGCTCGGTGACCCCGCTGACGCTGATCCAGGGCCTCGCCGCCCTGACCGACGCCAGAGCCCTAACCCGCACCGCGTCCGGCTGGCGCTTCGACCGCGCGGCCGGGGCCGCCGCCCTTGGCCAGGACGCCGCTCAGCTGCTGCTCGGCCGCATCGTCGGAACCGCGCCCGACCTGCGCTGCCTGCTCGACGCCATCGCCGTCTACGGCGACGCCGCCCCCCGTGCCGCGCTGGAGGCGGTCTGCGATCTCGCCGACCGCGCCACGCCCGCCCTGGCGACCCTCTCGGAGGAGGGCCTCATCGAATTGGCCGGCGGTCAGGTTCGCCTGCGCCACGACACCATTCGCGCCGCCATCCTCGCCAGCCTGAAGCTGCCGGTCCGCCGCCGCCTCGCCGGTCGCTGGGCCGAGCAGCTGCGCCGCACCGCCGGGGCCGACCAGCAGGCCATGCTGCGCCTGCGGCTGGAGGCCGGCCTGTCG
>JAQGIK010000016.1 GCA_028291265.1 Caulobacter sp.
GTGGCGATGGGGCTGATCTCCCGGCGCACCTCCTTGATCAGCTCGGCTCGCAGGGCCTCGGTGGGCTCGATCCCCAGCTTGAGGGTGACATAGGCGTAGATGCCCTGGCCCTTGACGTCGTGCGGCCGGCCGACGACGGCGGCCTCGGCGACGTCATGGTGGGCGACCAGGGCGCTTTCGATCTCGGCGGTGCCGAGCCGGTGACCGGAGACGTTGATGACGTCGTCGACCCGGCCGGTGATCCAGTAGTAGCCGTCGGCGTCGCGGCGGCAGCCGTCGCCGGTGAAATACTTGCCGGGGTAGGTGGCGAAGTAGGTGTCGAAGAAGCGCTGGTGGTCGCCGTAGACGGTGCGCATCTGGCCGGGCCAACTGTCGGTGATGCAGAGGTTGCCGCTGACCGCGCCGGTCAGGACCTCGCCCTCGGCGTCGACGAGCTGGAGTTTGACGCCGGGCAGGGGCTTGCTGGCCGAGCCGGGCTTGAGGGCCGTGGCGCCGGGCAGGGGGCTGACCAGGCAGGCGCCGGTCTCGGTCTGCCACCAGGTGTCGACGATCGGGCAGCGGCCCTCGCCGACGACGCGGTGGTACCAGAGCCAGGCTTCCGGATTGATCGGTTCGCCGACGCTGCCGAGCAGGCGCAGGGACTTGCGGCTGGTTTTCTTCACAGGCTCCTCGCCGTCGCGCATCAGGGCGCGCAGGGCGGTGGGGGCGGTGTAGAAGATCTCGACCTGATGCTTGTCGATCACCTCCCAGAAGCGGGAGACGGTCGGGTAGTTGGGCACGCCCTCGAAGATCAGGGTGGTGGCCGCGTTGGAGAGCGGGCCGTAGACGATGTAGCTGTGGCCGGTGACCCAGCCGACGTCGGCGGTGCACCAGAAGATCTCGCCGGGGCGGTAGTCGAAGACCAGCTCATGGGTCCAGCTGGCCCAGGCCAGATAGCCGCCCGTCGTGTGCAGCACGCCCTTGGGTTTGCCCGTCGAGCCGGAGGTGTAGAGGATGAACAGCGGGTCCTCGGCGTTCATCGGTTCGGGCGCGAAGTCGGTGGAGGCCTTGTCGCGCAGGGGCTCGTAGGCGACATCGCGGCCCTGGTGGGTCAGCCATTTGGCGCCGGTGCGGCGGATGACCAGCACCGTCTCGACCTCGGGACACTGGGTCAGGGCCAGATCGACGTTCATCTTCAACGGCACCGTCTTGCCACCACGCAGACCCTCGTCGGCGGTAATCACGAAGCGGCTGCCGCAGTCCTGGATGCGGCCGGCGATGCTGTCAGGGGAAAAGCCGCCGAAGATCACAGAGTGCACAGCGCCGATGCGGGCGCAGGCCAGCATGGCGTAGGCGGCCTCGGGGATCATCGGCAGGTAGAGGGTGACGCGGTCACCCTTCCTGACGCCGAGCTCCTTGAGGACGTTGGCCATGCGGCAGACTTCCGCGTGGGCCTCGCCGTAGGTGATTTTCCTGGAATCGGCCGGATCGTCGCCCTCCCAGATGATGGCGACCTCGTTTGCCCGTTGCGGCAGATGGCGATCGAGGCAGTTGGCGCTGACGTTGAGGACCCCGTCCTCGAACCAGCGGATGTGGAAGTCTTCCTTGGCGAAGGAGACGTCCTTCATCTTCGTCGGCGGGGTGATCCAGTCGAGGCGGCCGGCGACGCTGGCCCAGAAGGCGTCGGGGTTGTGTTCGACCGCTTCCCAGGCGGCCTCGTAGCCGGCGGCGTCCATGTGCGCCCGGGCGGCCCATTCGGCCGGAACCGGAAAAACCTGCTCTTCGCTCATGGCGCGCTCCTCTTGGCTGGTTGGGGAGTATGCGAACGAAGGCTTGCGGCGCAAGGCGCACCTCACCTGTCAAAGGTGACGCCTCCGTCATTTTCTGTTGACGCTTTCGGCGTAAGTTGACAGTGTTCACATTGCAGAGACCCGGCACAGGGTCCGCACCCTTTTGGCCGGAGGATCTAGCCGATGACCGACAAGAACATCACCAAGGACGTCATGTACGAGGCGGTGGCGCCGAACGATTTCGAGTCGATGCTCGAACTCGACCGCTACGGCAATCGCTCGACGGCCTTCGACAAGATCATCAGCGCCACCCACGATCACTTCTGGGACCCGCTCGACAAGGCCTACATCGACTTCGACGAGCCCTTCGACATGGAGAACGAGGCCCTCGTTCCCGAGGACTTCGTCGTCGCCCTGCAGACCGACTATGTCTCCAACCACTTGTCGGACCCCAAGGAGCGCATCCGTTTCATCAACGAGAGCACCCTGCGGATCTTCTCCTCGATCCTGCACGGCGAACAGGGCGCGCTGAACCTGTCGGCCAGCCTCTGCCACGTGCTGAAGGACCAGGGCGCGCAGGAATACGCCGCCAACCAGACCCGCGAGGAAGCCCGCCACGTCACGGCCTTCGCCAAATACATCAAGGCCCGCTGGGGCAAGCCCGTCGAATGCGGCCCGACCCTCAAGGCCCTGCTGATCGAGATCATCGACGCGCCGGAGGTCTACAAGAAGATCATCGGCATGCAGATGCTGGTCGAAGGCCTGGCCATGGGCGCCTTCGCTTCGCTGTTCAACTCGATCAACGATCCGCTCGGCAAGAAACTCTTGCAGCTGGTGATGACCGACGAGGCCTTCCACCACAAGTTCGGGAAGATCTGGGCCGACCGCACCGTGCCGCACCTGAGCCCCGAAGAGCATGCGATCATCGAGGACTGGGCCGCCCACTGCTTCCAGGCGGTGCTGTTCAACCTGGTCGGGCCCAACCAGCAGCGCGACCTCTATGAGTCGTTCGGCCTGGACCCCGACAAGGTGGTCGCCGAGTTCGCCGCCATCATGACCGACGACATCCGTCGCGAGAACATGAAGGAACAGACCAACATCTTCCGCGTGCTGGTCAAGACGCTGCTCAACGCCGGCATCATCACCGAGCGCACCAAGGCCTTCTACGGCATGTACGTCGACCTCGAAGAGTTGAAGATGGAAGGCGACCGGATGGTCGGCGACGACATCGCCGAGGAAGGCATCCGCTACCTGCAGACCATCAACTTCCGCGACGCCGCCAAGCCGGTGAGCATCGCCGCCGAATAAGGCGGTACAGGCCGAAACTGTTTGTGAGCGCCCCGGAGAAATCCGGGGCGTTTTCTTTTTGGATCAAGGCTCTAGATTGCGCCGCATGAAGACCATTGTTGCTCTCGCCGGCGCGCTTGCGCTGGCCGCCCTCCCCGCTATCGCCGCTGCGCCGCAGCCGGCGCATCCGATCTCGGCCGCCTTCTATTCGGGGACCTGGTACGAGGTCGCCCGCACGCCGAACGGCAACCAGAAGGACTGTCAGGCGCCGACCAGCCAGTTCACCTCGGCGGCCGGCGGCAAGTATCTGATGACCCAGACCTGCCGGAAGGGCTCGCCGTCCGGCGTCGCCAAGGTGTTCAAGGCCGAGGGCCAGATCGTGCCGGGCAGCGGCAACGCCAAGTTCAAGGCCAGGTTCTTCGGGCTGGTGAACCAGGAGTACTGGATCCTCGACTGCGCCGGCGACCAGAGCTGGGCGATCATGGCGACGCCCGGCGGCAACTATGTCTGGCTGATGTCGCGCAAGGCGGTGATGGCCCCGGCGGCCAAGGCGGCGGCGATCGCCCGGATCAAGGCGCTGGGCTACAACACGACGAAGCTGGAAATGCCCAAGCAACCGCCGGCGTAAGATCAGCGAACGGCCGCCGGGGCGCCTCGTTGAGACTCGCCGGACATGATGGCCAAGCCAAGCCGGACGGGCCCGTGCCGCAAGATCGGCGGCGGCTGGACCTTCGCCGAGCGGGGCAGTTCGTAGACGGCCGCCAGCCTGACAATGGCTCCGTCGCGCTCCGCGAAGATTCGCAGGTGGCACATATCCTTCAGCCCCCGGCGCATGGCCTCGCTGATCGATGCCGTCACCCGCGAATAGGTAAGGGCGTAGTAGGGGGCCTTGTCCGTGGCGGACATGGCGCAGAAGCGGGCTGTGTTGTTGTTGACCAGGATTTCGGTCAGTTCCACCGCCCGGCCTTCGGGTATAGCCATGTCGCCCCACGACAACCGTCCGGCGAGGGCGACCAGGAGCGCCTCGGCGTGGCGCTCGGAGGCGACGGCCCCGGAGTCGCCATCGACGGTCCAGCTGTCGAAGTCGCCTGACCTTCCCGTCTTCACCGGATGCCCGGCCAGGCGGGCGGCGCGCTCGGAGAAGGTGGCGGGATCGCCGCGCGGCGCGGCGATTACCTTCAGGCGAACGCCGTCGCCGGCGATGGACCGGCTTTTGGGCGCTTGTGCCAGTTCGAGGACGTCGTAGACGGCTGTGATCTCCGGCCGGCCTGCGCGCTCCCTGACGAACAGGCGGAGGCCGCAGTCGTCGGTGTCCGCCATGCGATCCAGGACCTTCGCGGCCCAGGCCTCGACGGTGGCGGGAGGAAGCACGGAGACGCTCTCCATCACCCAGAAATGCGCCTTCCTTGTCTTGTCAAAGAGGCAGAAGGCCGGGTTGAGATAGCGGCCGGTGATCTCGGTCGGCGTGGCGGTCGGCAAGACATATCGGTGGTACTCGCCGGCAAAGGCCCTGAGCATCTCCCGGCGGAGCGGGGCGGACAGAACAAGGTTGGCGTCGCCGTCGCGGGCTCGGAGCACCTCCCGGTCGGAGGCCGGCGCGCAGGCCGCGAGGAACAGCATCATGATGGCGGCGAGTGGAACGGAACGCATTCGGCTATCTGACGCAATTCCGGTTTCGCGCAGGTTAGCGGCGAGCCTTGACCCGGAACACAACCGGAACATAAATGGCGGCCATGGAGGCCGTTCTCACCCTCATCACGCTCAACCGTCCGGAGACCACCTCGGCGGTGACCCGCGGGGCCGCGCGGCTGGTGGCCGCGATGGGCTATGCGCCGCTGGCCGAGGTCGGGCTGCCGAACGGGCGGCGGGCCGACCTGATGGCGCTGGGGCCGAAGGGCGAGATCGTCATCGTCGAGGTCAAGTCGAGCCCCGAGGACTACCTCTGCGACCGCAAGTGGGGGGAGTATCTGCCCTATTGCGACGCGTTTTACTTCGCGGTCGGGCCGGAGTTTCCGCAGGCGCTGCTGCCGGAGGAGCCGGGGCTGATCGTCGCCGACGGGTTTGGCGGGGCGGTGGTGCGGGACGCGATGCTGACGCCGCTGGTTGGCGCCAGGCGCAAGGCGCTGACCCTGGCCTTCGGGCGGCTGGCGGCGATGCGGGCGCTGGGGGCGGGGTAACGTCCCTCCCCAAATTCGGGGAGGGACCGCGCCGTACCTCTTCAAGTTACTTCGGCGCCCGCTTGGCCAGGATCCGCTGCAGGGTCCGGCGGTGCATCGACAGCCGGCGCGCCGTTTCCGAGACGTTGTGGTTGCAGAGTTCGTAGACCCGCTGGATGTGTTCCCAGCGGACGCGGTCGGCGCTCATCGGCTTTTCGGGCGGGGCCGGGGTTTCGCCGGCCTGGGCGAGCAGGGCGCGGACCACGTCGTCGGCGTCGGCGGGCTTGGCCAGGTAGTCGATGGCGCCGGCCTTCACCGCCGCCACGGCGGTGGCGATGTTGCCGTAGCCGGTCAGCATGACGACACGGGACTCGGGCCGCACCTCGCGGATGGTCTCGACCGCCTTGAGGCCGGAGCCGTCGTCCAGCTTCAGGTCGACGACCGCGTAGGCCGGCGCGTGAGCGCGGATGGCGGCGATGCCCTCGGCGACGCTGCCGGCCAGGGTGACCTCGAAGCCGCGCTGCTCGAGCGCCCGCCCCAGCCGCGTGCGCAGGGGGGCGTCGTCGTCGAGGACGAGCAGGGTTTTGTCGGCCAGGGCCGCCACAGTGTCGGAAACGTCGGTCATGGTCTTAAGAGAGCTCCCACAAGTCCGAATCCACTACCCGATATAGGCGCATTAAACCTGCGGGCGAGCAACGTTCAACCGGCTCGCTCTACTCGACATGCGCTTCCAAGGCGTCGCGGGACCAGCGCACGGTCACCACCGCGCCGCCGGCCTTACCATTGCGAAACGTCACCACGCCCCCGGTTCGTTCCATCAGGGTCTTGGAAATGAAGAAGCCGAGGCCCATGCCGATGTGGCCGCTGCGCGATCCCTCCGCCCCCGGACGGCTGGTGACATAGGGCTCGCCGAGCTTGGCGAGGATGTCCGGGGCGAAGCCGGGACCGTCGTCCTTGACCTCAAGGGTGATGTTGCGGTCGTCGAAACGGGCGGTGATCAGCACCTCCGACCTGGCGAAATCGACGGCGTTCTCGACGAAGCTGGTCAGGGCGTGCAGCACCTCGGGCAGGCGGCGGACGTCGGGCGGCTCCTCGCCGCGCGGGCCGCTGATCACCGCCTCGACGCGGACCTGCGCCTCCTTGGTGTGGGGGGCGACGGCCTCCTCGACCAGTTGGCCGAGCGACATGTGGCCGTGGACGTCGTCGGCGGCGTCGGGGTCGGCGGTCAGCCGGCGCAGGATGTCGCGGCACCGCTCGGCCTGGCTGACCAGCAGGTCGGCGTCCTCCTTGGCCGCCGTGCCCTCGGCGGCCCCGCGGGCCATTTCCTTGGCGACGATGGAGATGGTGGCCAGCGGCGTGCCCAGCTCATGGGCGGCGGCGGCGGCCAGGGCCCCCAGGGCCGAGAGCCGCTGTTCGCGGGCCAGCACGGCATTGGTGGTGTCGAGGGCCAGTTCCATGCGGGCCGCCTCGCTGGCCGCCTGCCAGGCGTAGCCGGCGCAGAAGGCGATGCCGAGAATGCGGCTGAGCACATTGCCCAGGCGATTGACGAGGGGAACGCCGGGCGCAATCGGCCCCGGGCCCGGCAATGGCAGGGACGACATCGCCAGCACGACGATGCAGACAATGGCCAGCAGGGCCACCCCCAGCACATGGCGCAGCGGCAGGGTGGCCGCGGCCAGCACCACCGGCGCGATGATCAGCAGGGAAAACGGATTGATCGACCCGCCGGTCAGATAGAGCATCCCCGACAGCTGCAGGATGTCGAAGCAGAGCTGGGCGGTGGCCTCCCAGTCGGCGGCCTGGCGCTGGGTCGAGGTCGAGGCCAGGTGGACCAGGACGTTCATCCAGGCCGACAGGGCGATCAGGGTCAGGCAGGCGGCCAGCGGCAGCTCGAAGCCGAGACCGAAGCGGACGAACAGCACGGTGGCCAGCTGGCCGACCACGGTCAGCCAGCGGACGGTGACCAGGGTGCGGATGCGCAGGCGGGCCCGGCGGCTGCCGCCGAAGTCCCAGAGGGTCGGCGCGGCGGCTTGCACGCCGTCTTCCCCCGGCCTATCGAGGCCACGCCTGTCGGCGTCCGACGTCAGAGGCGAGAGGATCGTCATTGGGCGGAACTGTGCTCCTGATCCGGCCCGAAAGCCAACCCGAGAGATGAGATGACCCGAACCCGCATGATCCTCTGGGGCGCCGTGGCGCTCGGCCTGGTGGTGGTGATGGCCCTGGCCTTCGGGGCCGGCGCCTTCCGGCCAAAAGCCCCGGTCTCCGATGTCGGCGGGCCGTTCAGCCTGGTCGACCAGGGCGGGCGGCCGGTGAGCGAGAAGGTGCTGAAGGGCCAGTGGAACATGGTCTTCTTCGGCTTCACCTACTGCCCCGACATCTGCCCCGGAACGCTTCAGAACCTCATTCGGGTCAAGGACCAGCTGGGGACCAAGGGCAAGGACGTGCGGATCGTCTTCATCTCCATCGATCCGGGCCGCGATCGGCCGAAAGCGATTTCGGATTGGCTGGAGGCGAACGGCGCGCCCGCGGGGACGTTGGGCCTGACGGGGACGCAGGAAGAGGTCGACAAGGCGGTGAAGGCCTACAAGGCGTTCGCGCGGAAGGTCGGCGAGGGGTCGGACTACACCATGGACCACTCCACGGTGGTCTACCTGATGGACCCTCGTGGTCGCTTCGACCGCGCCCTGCCGTTCAGCTTGCCGGACGAGATCGTCACCCAGGTGACGGACGCCAAGCGCGGCGACTGACGCGTTACCTGCAAGAAGGGCGCCGGTTTAAGCGCCCTGTTAACCAACCGGCCCCAAAGCTGCGCATTCCAATCACGCGCGGCTCGGGAGGGCTGATCTTTGTCGCTCGGTCCGAGACTTGAACTCCGGCAAGGCCAGGGGCTGGTCATCACCCCCCAGCTGCAGCAGGCGATCAAGCTGCTGCAGCTGTCGAACCTCGAGCTGGAGGCCTTCGTCGAGGCCGAGCTGGAACGCAATCCGCTGCTGCAGCGGGACGCCGAACCGGAAACCGAGCAGGACGCCCCCAGGGTCGACCGCGCCGAAACCGCCTCGGACGAGATGCCCGACGCGGCGGCCACCGCCGACATGGACGGCGGCCACGAGGACGTCAGCCCCGGTGAACGCGATTCCGGCGAAGGCGGCGAGGCGGCCGACGGCGGCGGGGCCATCGACTGGTCGCGCGCCGGCAAGGGCGGCAGTTTCGAGAGCGAGGACGATTTCGAGGGCCGGCTTTCGCGGGAAAAGACCCTCGGCGAACATCTGCACGACCAGCTGGCGGTGGCGGGCCTGAGCGAGGCCGAGCGCGGCGTCGCCGCCGTGCTGATCGACGCGGTCGACGAGGGCGGCTACCTGCGCGCCGACCTCGAGGAGATCGGCGAGCGGCTGGGCTGTGGCCAGCCCTTCGTGGAAGGCGTTCTGGCCGTGCTGCACGGCTTCGAGCCGACCGGCGTCATGGCCCGCGACGTGCGCGAATGCCTGTCGCTGCAGCTGCGCGAGAAGGACCGGCTGGATCCGGCCATGGACGCCCTGCTGGCCAACCTCGACCTGCTGGCCCGGCGCGACATGGCGGCCCTGAAGAAGGTCTGCGGCGTCGATGACGAAGACCTGCGCGACATGATCGGCGAACTGAAGGCCCTGACGCCCCGTCCGGGCGCGGCCTTCGGCGGCGAGCCGGCCCATGCGGTGTCGCCCGACGTCTATGTCCGCGAGGGCCCGGGCGGGCTGTGGCACGTGGAACTGAACACCGACACCCTGCCCCGGGTGCTGGTCGACCAGCGCTACCATGCCCGGGTCAGCGGCGGGGCGCGCACCGAGCAGGACAAGGCCTTCCTCTCCGACTGCATGGCCAGCGCCAGCTGGCTGGTCCGCAGCCTCGACCAGCGGGCCCGCACCATTCTCAAGGTGGCGTCCGAGATCGTCCGCCAGCAGGACGGCTTCCTGGCCTACGGCGTGCAGCACCTGCGACCGCTGAACCTGAAAACGGTGGCCGACGCCATCGGCATGCATGAGTCGACCGTCAGCCGGGTGACCAGCAACAAGTACATCGCCACGCCGCGCGGCCTGTTCGAGCTGAAGTTCTTCTTCACCGCCTCGATCGCCAACTCGAGCGGCGGCGAGGCCCATTCGGCCGAGAGCGTGCGCCACCGTATCCGCCAGCTGATCGAGACCGAGCGCACCGAGACCGAGGTCCACAGCGACGACACCATCGTCGATATCCTGAAAGAAGCCGGGGTGGACATCGCCCGCCGCACGGTGGCCAAGTATCGCGAGGCGATGCGTATTCCGTCGTCGGTGGAACGCCGTCGGGCGCTGAGGGCCGCGGTCTAGGACCGTATCGGGCGCTGGGGCGTTGATGGCCCCGGAGACCGCATGGACGACCCGCACGATCAGCAAGAGCGCAAACTCAGCCTGTCCGAGGTGATGGCCGAGATCGCCGCCGATCCCGATCCGACCGTGACGCTGGGCGAGATCATCCACCGGCTGGGGCACCGGGCGTTCGGGGCGATGTTCTTCGTGTTCGCGGCCCCCAACTGGCTGCCGATGCCGCCGGGGGCCTCGACCTTCCTGGGCTTTCCGCTGGTGCTGATGACGCCGCAGATGATCTTCGGAGTGCGCGGGCCCTGGCTGCCCGACTTCATCGACGAGCGGCCGATCAAGCGGCCGCACATGGCCGACGCCTTCGAAAAGCTGATCCCCTGGCTGCGCAAGGTCGAGAAGGTCTCCAGACCGCGGCTGACCTTCCTGTTCGGGCCGGTCGGCGACCGGGTCATCGCCCTGGTCTGTTTCCTGCTGGCGCTGGTGCTCATCCTGCCGATCCCGCTCGGCAACATGGCCCCGGCGGCGGCCATCGCCATCTTCGGCCTGGCGATGATCCAGCGCGACGGCATCCTCGCCCTGCTGGCCTATGCGATCAGCGCGCTCTCCTTCGGGCTGCTGTTCATCGGCGGCCGGGTGGCCATCGACGGCGTCGAGAAATTGATCGAGATGGCGGACCGGATGATGGGGTGACCTCACAAAAGGGGGAGGTCACTTCGGTTTTCTTGACACCAACATGACAGCGGCGCGTTCTAGTCGTCATGCAAATCCAAGTCGCTGGCAAACAAGTCGATGTCGGCGCGGCCCTGCGGGACCGCATCACCGACGACCTCTCCAACAGCATCGGCAGGTACTTCGATCGCGGCGGCGCAGCCGACGTGACGGTCAGCCGCGCGGGCCATGGATTCCGCGTCGACTGCGCCCTGGCCCTGGATTCCGGCCAGCGGCTGCAGAGCCACGGGGCCGGCGGCGACGCCCATGCCGCCTTCACCGACGCGCTGGGCAAGATCGAGACCCGGGTGCGCCGCTACAAGAAGCGGCTGAAGGACCACAGCCCGGCCGCCAACGCCAAACAGGAGGAGCGCGCGGTCTACACCACCCTGCGCTCGCCCGACGACTCCGGTGACGACATCGACTGGGACGCGGAAGAACCGGCGTCGAATGGCGCGCCGAGCGCCATGGTCATTGCCGAAAATGACACCCAGATGAAAACTTTGACCGTTTCGGGAGCGGTAATGGAACTGGACTTGACTGAATCGCAAACAATTGTGTTTAGGAACGCCGCTCACGGCGGATTGTCCGTCGTCTACCGTCGCAGCGACGGCAATATCGGCTGGATCGACCCCGAGCGCACCACCGGCGCCGGGAACGATTCGGGCGCCAAGGGGTAGGAACCCCGAGGCGTCGTTTCCTTCGCCTCCGGTTCAACCCCTTCCAAGTTCCTTGAGCACCATGAACATCGGTCAATTGCTTGATGCCCGCGCCATCGTCCCCCGGGCGAGTGGTGGGTCCAAGCGCCAGGTCCTGTCCGTCATCGCCGACGTCGCGGCCCGCACCTGGGGTCTCGACCAGACCGTCGTGCTCGACGCCCTGCTGGAGCGCGAGGCGGCCGGCTCGACCGGCGTCGGCCATGGCGTGGCCGTGCCGCACGCCCGCATCGAGGGCGCCCAGCAGATGCATGCCCTGTTCGTGCGCCTGGAAACCCCGATCGCCTACGAGGCCGTCGACGGCGCCAAGGTCGACCTGCTGTTCGCCCTACTGGCCCCGGCCGACGCCGGGACCGAGCACCTGCGCGCCCTGGCCCGGGTCTCGCGCCTGATGCGCCAGGCCGACCTGCGCGCCCAGCTGCGCCAGGCCCGCTCGGCCGAGATGATCCTGTCGCTGCTCGAGCGCGAGGCTCAGCCGTCAGCGGCTTGAGAGCCTAATCCTTGAGGGTTGGCTGGTCCGCCCCGAGGAAATTCCAGATCGCGTTCATTTCCGCGTCGGTGGTCAGGTTGTTGTGGTCGACCCCCGGCATGCGGAGGAACCGCTTGGGCGACGGCGCGGCATCGTAGAGGGCCTGGCCCAGCGCGAAAGGGATGGTCTGGTCGTGGTCGCCGTGGACGATCATGATCGGCATGCGGACCGCGCCGATCAGTTTGCGACTGTCGAAGCGGTCCTGCATCAGCGCATCGACCGGAATCCAGGCAAAGTGCGGCCGGGCGACATCGGCCGTGCTGGTGTAGGGCGCCTCCAGGACCAGCGCCCGAGCCGGATGGGTGGCGGCCAGCCGCACGGCGACGCCGGTGCCGAGGCTGTAGCCGTTGATGACAATCCGCCGGGCCGGGTAGCGGGCGGCCAGCCAGTCCCAGCCGGCCTCGGCGTCCATGGCCAAGCCCGCCTCCGTCGGCTTGCCGGTCGAGCCGCTGAAGCCGCGATAGCCGACGGCGAGGAAACCCGCCCCACGCTCTGACCACAGTCGGTAGCGCCACTCATAGACCGACAGTCCCAGGGCGTTGCCGGGGAAGAACAGGAAAACCGGCTGGCCCTCCTCGGGCGGCAGATACCAGCCGACCAGGGTTTGGCCGTCGGCGGTCTTCAGCACGACCTGCCGGATCGGCGGGCCGTCGGGATCGATGACCTGCGGCCGGGGATCGGGTTGGTAGAGGAACCGCCGCTGGTTGGCGAAGACATAGGCGACGGCCGAGCCGTAGAAGACCGCGGCGACCAGGACTGTGAGAAGCGCAAACCTCAGGAGCGGTGGGAAGGGTTTGCGCATCGTCCCCTACAGCCCCTTGAGGATCCCCTCGACCATCTTCTTGGCGTCGCCGAACAGCATCATGGTGTTGTCGCGGAAGAAAAGCTCGTTCTCGACGCCGGCGTAGCCCGAGGACATGCCGCGTTTGACGAACAGCACGGTGCGGGCCTTTTCCACGTCGAGGATCGGCATGCCGTAGATGGCGCTGGTCTTGTCGGTCTTGGCGGCCGGGTTGGTGACGTCGTTGGCGCCGATGACGAAGGCGACGTCGGCGGTCGAGAACTCGCTGTTGATGTCCTCCAGCTCGAAGACCTCGTCGTAGGGGACGTTGGCTTCGGCCAGCAGCACGTTCATGTGGCCCGGCATGCGGCCGGCGACCGGGTGGATGGCGTACTTCACCTCGACGCCCTCCGCCTTCAGCTTGTCGCCCATCTCGCGCAGGGCGTGCTGGGCCTGGGAGACGGCCATGCCGTAGCCGGGGACGATGATGACCTTGCTGGCGTTCTTCATGATGAAGGCCGCGTCCTCGGCGGAGCCCTGCTTGACCGGCCGGGTCTCGACCTTGCCGCCGGCGGCCGCGGCGCTGTCGTCCGCCCCGAACCCGCCCAGGATCACCGAGACGAAGCTGCGGTTCATCGCCTTGCACATGATGTAGCTGAGGATCGCGCCGGACGAGCCGACCAGGGCGCCGGTGATGATCAGGGTGACGTTCTCGAGCGTGAAGCCCAGGGCCGCCGCCGCCCAGCCGGAATAGCTGTTCAGCATCGACACCACGACCGGCATGTCCGCGCCGCCGATCGGGATGATCAGGGTGACACCGACCAGCAGCGACAGCGCGAAGATCGCCCAGAAGGCCCACTTGGCCTCGCCGCCGGAGATGACCAGCACCACGATCAGGGCGATCAGGGCGGCCAGCAGCAGCAGGTTCAGGATATGGCGGCCGGGCAACAGGATCGGCGCGCCTGACATGTTGCCGTT
>JAQGIK010000052.1 GCA_028291265.1 Caulobacter sp.
GAGCAGTGGATCGGCTCGTAGAGGCCGGGCTTGCCGGCGTCGCCCAGCGCCGCGGAGGGCAACATGCCGAGCGACCCGGTGCACATCGACGCCTCGTCGGACAGGATGTCGCCGAACAGGTTGTCGGTCAGGATGACGTCGAACTGGCGGGGATTGCGGACCAGCTGCATGGCGGCGTTGTCAGCCAGCATGTGCTCCAGCGCCACATCGGCATAGTCGCGCCTGTGCAGGGCGGTCACCACCTCGCGCCACAGCACGCCGCTTTCCATGACGTTGGACTTTTCGGCCGAGGTCACCTTATTGCGCCGGCCCCGGGCCAGTTCAAAGGCCACGCGCGACACCCGCTCGATCTCGCTGGTCGTATAGACCTGGGTGTCGACGCCGCGGCGCTGGCCGTCGGCCAGGGTTTCGATGAAGCGGGGCTCGCCGAAGTAGACGCCGCCGGTCAGCTCGCGGACGATCATGATGTCGAGGCCGGCGACCACCTCTCGCTTGAGGCTGGAGGCGTCGGCCAGGGCGTCGAAGCAGAGGGCCGGGCGCAGGTTGGCGAACACCTGCATGGCCTTGCGCAGGCCGAGCAGGCCGGCTTCGGGCCGATGCTGGCGGGCGACGCCGACCCATTTGGGCCCGCCCACGGCGCCCATCAGGACGGCGTCGGCGGCCAGGGCCGTGGCGATGGCCTCGTCGGTGATCGGCACGCCATGGCGGTCGAAGGAGACGCCGCCGAAGTCGCGCTCATCCAGCGTGATGTCGGGCGTCAGCACGGCGGCGACGCGGGCCGCCTGGGCAGTGACCTCAGGACCGATGCCGTCGCCGGGGAGGAGCAGGAGGGTGGTCAAAACGCTTCGCCTTCAGAGGACTCGTAGAGCTTGATGTCGCGCTCGCGCACCTGGCCGGTCAGCGCCGCGCGCCAGGTGGCCATGTGCGGGGTCTGGAAGTGGGCCTGCAGCGAGGCGCGGTCGGTCCAGAGTTCCGAGACGCGGACGAGGCCTGGCTCCAGGAGGTCGAGCGCATAGGCGTAGGTCAGGCAGCCGTCCTCGGCGCGGCTGGCGGCCATCATCGCCGCCATGGCCGGACGCAGGCGCTCGATGGCGTCCGGATCGACCCGGACCGTGCCCATGACGATGACCATGCTCAGGCCTCCATCCAGGGCGTGCTGAGCGCCCGTTTGCTCTCGTAGACGTCGATGTCGCCGGCGTGTTGCAGCGTTTCGCCGATGGCGTCGAGGCCCTTCATCAGCTTGTGCTTGCGGTCGGGATCGATGTCGAAATGGAACTTCGCCCCCGACGGGGCGGTGACCGTCTGGCTCTCCAGATCGACGGTGAAGACATGGTTGCCGCCCTTGGCCTCGTCCATCAGGGCCTCGACCTCTTCGGGCTTGAGGATGACGGGCAGGAGGCCGTTGTTCAGGCAGTTGTTCTTGAAGATGTCGGCGAAGCTGGTGGAGATCACGCAGTCGATGCCGAAATCCATCAGCGCCCAGGGCGCATGCTCGCGGCTCGACCCGCAGCCGAAATTGTCGCCGGCGATGAGGATCGAGGCGCCCTTGAATTCCGGCTTGTTGAGCACGAATTCGGGCCGCACCCCCCCCTGGTCGTCGAACCGCAGGGCGAAGAACAGGCCCTTGCTCAGCCCCTCGCGCTCGACGGTCTTGAGGAACTGGGCCGGGATGATCTGGTCTGTGTCGACATTGGCCAGCTGCAGCGGGGCGGCGCGGCCGTCGAGGCGGGTGAAGGCTTTCATCAGGCGGATCCGATGACCAGGGTGGGGACGCCGGCCGGGGCGTCCTTGACGGTGAAGACACGGGTGCCGGGCTTGCGGCCCTCGCGGACTTCGCTGACAGCGAAGGAGACGGCCAAACGGGCGTGGGCGGCGGCGACGTCGGGAACGCGCCAGCTGAGGCCCCAGAGGCTGTCGGGGTCGTCGTTCGGCGCGTTCTTCAGCTGGTGGGCCACCTCGACGACGAGGTCGCCGACCTTGAAGAACATCAGCCGCGTGCCCCAGGCCTCGTTGCTGCGGTCGAGCTTGAAGTCGAGGCCGAGGCGGGCGCCGTAGAGAGCGGCGGCGCGGTCGGGATGGCGGGTGGAGACGACGACATGGTCGAGGCCGCTGACGGCTGCGGCCTCGTCGCCGGTGGCCGGGGCGGCCGGCCAGTCGGGGGTCTCGCCGATCAGGAAGGTGGTGACGCCGTGCGTCGCCTCGCCGTCGAGGATCGAGGTTGGCCAGATGCGCGCCTCGCCGGCGTCCGATTTGGTGCGGACCCCGAAGGCGTCGGTCGAGGGCATCGACAGGCGGGCCAGCCGCTTGCGTTCGGCCTCGATGTCGTCGCTGGCGAAGGCCAGGCCCCAGAGGCCCTCGCCATGGGCCGCCAGCCAGGCGCCGGACGGACCCTGGTCGCCGGGGGCGATGATGTCGAGGGCGGTGTTGCCGAGCTGGAACCAGGCGTGGCGGACCGGGCCGCTGACCCCGCGCCAGTCGGGCGCGCGGCCGAGCAGCTTCGCATAGCCGTCGATGGCGGCGTCGAGGTCATGCACGACCATGGCGATGTGGTCGAGCGCGGTGATGGTCACAGGAAGGTCCGGACGTCGACGATATGGCCGGCGATGGCCGCCGCCGCGGCCATGGCCGGGCTCATCAGGTGGGTGCGGCCGCCGCGGCCCTGGCGGCCTTCGAAGTTGCGGTTCGAGGTCGAGGCGCAGCGCTGGCCGGGGGCCAGCTTGTCGGGGTTCATGCCCAGGCACATCGAACAGCCGGGTTCCCGCCATTCGAAGCCGGCGGCCTTGAGGATGGCGTCGAGGCCTTCCTCCTCGGCCTGTTCGCGCACCAGGCCCGAGCCCGGCACGACCATGGCGCGGACATGGGGCGCCACCAGCCGGCCTTCGAGGAAGGCGGCCTGGGCGACGGCGGCGGCGGCGCGCAGGTCCTCGATGCGGCTGTTGGTGCAGCTGCCGATGAAGACGACGTCCACCTTGGCGTCCGTGATCGGCTGGCCGGCGGTCAGGCCCATGTAGTCCAGCGCCCGCTCGACGGAGGCCCGCTTGTCCGGGGTGGCGAAGCTGGCCGGGTCGGGGACGTGGCCGCTGACGGGCAGGGTGTCTTCCGGGCTGGTGCCCCAGGTCACGGTCGGCTCGATATCTTCGGCCCGCAGCCGGACTTCGCGGTCGAAGTGGGCGTCGTCGTCGGTGAAGAAGGTCTTCCAGTAGCTGAGCGCCATGTCCCAGGCGGCGCCCTTCGGCGCGGCCGGGCGGCCCACGATGTAGGCGAAGGTCGTCTCGTCCGGCGCGATCAGGCCGGCGCGGGCCCCGCCCTCGATGGTCAGGTTGCAGAGGGTCATGCGGCCCTCCATCGACAGGTTTCGCACCGCCTCGCCGGCGAACTCGATGACCGAGCCGGTGCCGCCGGCCGTGCCGATGGTTCCGATGATGGCCAGGGCCATGTCCTTGGCGGTGATGCCGGGGCCCAGTTGGCCGTCGACGGTGACGCGCATGTTCTTCGACTTGGCCTGGCGCAGGGTCTGGGTGGCCAGCACATGCTCGACCTCGCTGGTGCAGATGCCCTGGGCCAGCGCCCCGAAGGCGCCGTGGGTCGAGGTGTGGGAATCGCCGCAGACGACCGTCATCCCCGGCTGGGTGCGGCCCTGCTCTGGGCCGACGACATGGACGATGCCGTTGCGGATGTCGCCCATCGGGAAATATTCGATCCCGTGGTCAATGACGTTGCGGCCCAGCGTCTGCAGCTGCAGGCGGGCTTCCGGGTCCTCGACCGCGTCGACGCCGAGCGCCTGGCCGATGGTCGGGGTGTTGTGGTCGGCGACCGCCAGCGTGCGGTCGGGCCGGCGCACCTTGCGCCCCGCGGCGCGAAGGCCGGCGAAGGCCTGCGGCGTCGTCACCTCATGGATGAGGTGCAGGTCGATGTAGAGGACTGTCTCGCCGCCATCCTGAGCGACGGCGTGAGCGTCCCAGATCTTGTCGTAGAGGGTCTTGCCGGCCATGCAGGCGGTTTAGGACGGGGCAGGGCGGTCCGTCCAGTGCGGCGCAACAAAAGTGCGCTGAAACGGTGGTTGGGCCCGGCCTGGGGGAAGGAAGTTGCCGCCCGCCGATCATGACAAAACCGACAGGTGACAGCGGCGGCGAACCGTGAAGACTGCCGCCACTTCGAATTTCCGGGAGTCTCCGCCTTGTCCCACCTGCTCATCAACCGCCGCCTCGCCTTGGCCGGGCTGGTTCTCGCCGGGCCGCTCAGCGGGGCCGCCTTCGCGCAGGACGGCGTGGACGCCAGGTTCACCGCCTTCCTCGACGCCTGTTTCGACGAGAGCCTGGCGCTGAGCCCCGAGTCGATGACCTCGCTGGGTCTGAAGACCGACTACGGCAAGCTGGACGACTACACCGACGCCGGCGCCGACAAGGGCCTGGCCCTGTCGGAGGACCAGCTGAAGCGGATGAAGGCGCAGTTCGCCTACGACAAGCTGGGCGGGGCCTCGCAGATCAGCTGGCGCCTCTTCGAACAACAGGTCGAGCGGGCCCGCGAGGGGGTGAAGTGGCGCGACCACTTCTATCAGGCGACCACCAACGGCAGCCCGGCCGGCGACATCCCGGTCTTCCTGATCAACAACCACCGGGTCGACGGCATCGGCGACGCCGAGGCCTACGTCAGCCGGATCAAGGACGCCAAACGGGTGATGATCGAGGTCTCGGCCTCGATCAGGAAGTCGGCCGACAAGGGCATCGTCGCCCCGGCCTTCACCTTCGCACCCGTCGAGAAGGACGCGCTCAATGTCCTGGAAGGCGCGCCGTTCGGGGCCGGCGAGGACAGCGCCGTCTGGGCCGACTTCAAGGAGAAGGTCGGCAAGCTGACCGTGCCGCAGGGTGACAAGGACCGGCTGCTGAAGGAGGGCCAGAGCGCCCTGACCGGGCCGTTCAGGGAGGGCTACGAACACTTCCTCGCCGCCCAGAAGACGGTGCAGCCGCTGGCCAGGGGCAACAACGGCGCCTGGGCGCTGCCGGACGGCCAGGCCTACTACGCCTTCCGCCTGAAGGGCTCGACGACGACCGACATGACGGCGCAGGAGATCCACGATCTGGGTCTGAAGAACCTGGCGCGGGTGCAGGGCGAGATGCGCGGCATCATGGCCAAGGTCGGGTTCACCGGCTCGCTGCAGGACTTCTTCAAGGCCATCAAGACCGATCCGAAGTACCAGTACCCCAACACCCCCGAGGGCAAGGCCAAGTACCTGGCCGACGCCAAGGGCTACATCGCCCAGGTAATGGCCAAGGCCTCGCAATACTTCCACCGGCTGCCCAAGGCGCCGCTGGAGGTTCGGGCGGTCGAGGAATGGCGTCAGGACACGGCCAGCGTGGCCTTCTACAACCGGCCGACGCCGGACGGTTCGCGGCCCGGCATCTTCTACGTCAACCTGGCCGACATGACCCAGGTGCTCAAACCCCAGATCGAGGGCATCGCCTATCACGAGGCGGCGCCGGGCCATCACTTTCAGATCGCCCTGGCCCAGGAACTCCAGGGGCTGCCGAAGTTCCGCAAGTTCGGGGGCTACGGCGCCTACATCGAGGGTTGGGGGCTGTATTCGGAACGGCTGGGCAAGGAGATGGGCTTCTACCAGGATCCCTATTCCGACTTCGGCCGACTGAGCCTGGAGGCCTGGCGGGCCGTGCGTCTGATCACCGACAGCGGTATGCACGCCTTGAAGTGGAGCCGCGAGAAGGCGATCGACTTCTTCCGCGAGAACTCGCTGCTCAGCGAGCGGGACATTGTGAAAGAGATCGAACGTTACCTCTGCAATCCCGGCCAGGCGACCAGCTACATGGTCGGCCAGCAGAAGATCCTGATGCTGCGCGAGAAGGCGAAATCGGCCCTCGGCGCGAAGTTCGACATCCGCGGCTTCCATGACGCCGTGCTGAAGGACGGGGCCCTGCCGCTGGACGTGCTCGAGCAGCAGGTGGACGCCTATATCGCGGGCGTGAAGTAGGAGGCGCTGGCGGCATTCAGCGGCGCATGACACCCTCGCAGTCATCCGGAGCCGATGACCATGATCCTGGCGGCCATGCTGCTGTTCCTGACGCCGGCCGACCTGCGGCTGAGCGCCGTGGACATGTTGTCGCCCTCGACCTCCGGCGAGCTCATCCTCGCGGGCGAGGAGCATGGAAGAATCGATTCCATCGGCCGGAACTATGGTGACGTGGGTCCGCCGGGTCTGATCGAGCTCCAACTGGTCGAGCGGCCTGTCGCCGGTCGTGAAGGATGTTCGCGAAAGCGCTGGATCGCATCGTTCCTGCAGGCGCCGGGAACCGCGAGTGATGATGCGGTTCTGACGTCTGTCAGCAGCGTCGTCGAACTGGCCGTGGGGTCTTCCGACTTCTGTCCGAGCGGTCGGTATGCGCAGCTCGCGCCAGGTGTCGCCTGGCCACAAGCGTTCGCAGCGCTGAAGCAGCTTGACGATATTCGTCGCGGGCGAAGCAAGGTCGAGTTTGCCTGTTCCGACTCCACCCCGTCCAATCTGTGCGCCGATGCCCGGACGATCCTTATTGAGCTGAGGCGAATTCGGCCCTGGGCCGTGCAGCGCCAGGACGATGTCACCGTCATCTGGCTGGGCGTCCCGGGTCAGGTCGTGACAGAGGTGCGCCTCGATCCGCGAACGCCTGACAGGATCGCTGTCAACCGGCGGGTCCCGGCCCCGTTCTGACCACCACCACACAGAGAAAAGGCCCCGCCGTCACCAGCGGGGCCTTTCCAAACTCAATCGAGCTAAGCGGCTTATTCGCCGGCTTCGGCCTCGACCACTTCCTTCTTGGCGCCCATGGCGCGTTCGGCGATCCGGGCCGACTTACCGCGACGGTCGCGCAGGTAGTAGAGCTTGGCGCGACGGACGACGCCGCGACGCTTGACTTCGATGCTTTCGATCATCGGCGACATGATCGGGAAAACCCGCTCAACGCCTTCGCCGAAGCTGATCTTGCGGACGGTGAAGCTCTCGTGGAGCCCCGCGCCCTGGCGGCCGATGCAGACGCCTTCGTAGGCCTGAACGCGCTCGCGCTCGCCTTCCTTGATCTTGACGTTGACACGCAGGGTGTCACCGGCCTGGAAATCGGGGGTCGTGCGCAGACCGGCGAGACGCGCGGTCTCTTCCTTTTCCAGTTCCTTGATAATGTTCGCAGCCATGTCGTTACTCCAATTATTTCTGAGGCTTACCCTTGTGGGCGCCGTTTGCCTGTAAGTTGGCGAGGTGGGCCGTCCAGAGGTCGGGCCGTCGCTCGCGGGTCGTCAGTTCTCTCTGTTCCCGCCGCCAGGCCGCGACCCGCTTGTGGTCGCCGCTCAGCAGCACCTCGGGGATATCCAGCCCTTCGAACGTCCGCGGTCTTGTGAACTGCGGATGCTCGAGGAGTCCGTCCTCGAAGCTTTCTTCCTTGAGGCTGTCCGCCTGACCCAGAACACCCGGGACCAGCCGCACACAGGCCTCGATCGCCACCATCGCCGCCGCCTCGCCACCGGCCAGGACCGCGTCTCCGACGGAGACCTCCTCGAACCCCCGGGCGTCTAGCACCCGCTGGTCCACCCCTTCGAACCGGCCGCAGAGGAGAACAATCCCCGGCGCCCTGGCCCACTCACTTGCACGCGCCTGGGTCAGGGGCCTGCCCCGGGCGCTCATGCACAAAAGCGGCCGTCCCGCGGTGTCGACACTGTCGAGCGCCGCCGCGATCACGTCCGCCTTCATCACCTGTCCAGGACCGCCACCCGCGGGGGTGTCGTCGAGGAAGCCGCGCTTATCCTTGGAAAAGGTCCGAATGTCCACTGTTTCAAGGCGCCACAGGTCGCTTTCACGCCAGGCGGTCCCGATCAGGCTGACGCCCAGCGGGCCCGGGAAGGCCTCGGGGAACATGGTCAGGACGGTGGCGGTGAAGGGCATGGGGCGGGGCGTATAGCTTAAACGTCCCCAAGAGTCGAAGGCGGGCTAGTGCGGCGCCAGGTCGAGGTTGAACTTCTCGGCGAAGTCCGGGTGCGGCGGGGTCGGCCAGCGGTATTCGGCGAAGACGTCGGCCATGCAGACGGCGACCTGGTCCTCACTGTCGCGGTCGACGCGGTCGAACTTGCCGTCCTTGAAGCTGACCACCAGCGAGAAGCTCATCCGCCGGCGCAGCGAACTGGAATAGCAACGGTCGAACAGGGCCGTCGTCTTGGGCTTGAGGAAGGGGTCCATCTTTGTGGTGCGCCATTCGGTCGCCTTGGGATCGTCCTTGTACTTGTCGGCGCGGGCCAGCGCTTCGCCATAGGCGAGGCCGGAGCCGGACTGGAACATCAGGGCGAGGGAGAGGGTGAGGGCGGCGGCGGTCAGCATGCTCGGGCCTTAGCGGCGGATGGTGGCGGAACCAAGATCAGACCACGCAGATCGGGCGCTGGTCGACGATCTTCCACTTGCCGTTCTCGCGGCGAAGATAAGAGAGCAGGCAGTGGCCGCCGAACGTGCGGAAGGCGCGTGTGCTTTGCACCAGGGCCTCGGCGCCGGCGGCGTCGAGCACCGCCACATTCACACCGGCGGATTGGTCGACCTCGGGGTCCCACGAGGATTTCGGGGTCAGCTCAAATCCGAGCGCCTCCATCTCATCACGACGGCCGGCGCAGGCGACTTTCACATTGACCCCCGGCTCGCGTAGATAGGCCTCCAGCAAGGCCGTCGGCGGCTTTGTCCGCCAGTGGGTTTCAAGCTCGCTGAGCGGATGCTGGAAGCCCAGATCGGCGCCGCTAAGCACCATCTTCTCCCCGTCCCTGGCATAGTCCCGCAGGACGGCAAAGGCGGCGTCGCAGGCCCGATCGGCAACGGTCTGGGCCGAGGCGACGCCAGGACAGCCGAACAGCGCGAGGGCGATCAGGGACAGTGGCAGGCTGAGGCGCATCTGCGTTTCTCCAATTTGCATTGGGTGAGAGCCGCTTGGCCCCGTCAAGCCCCGCTTGCCGCCCCGCCGCTCCGGGCTTATTGCACCGCACTATGACCGACGCCGAAAACCTGATCGCCACCCTGGCTCTCGAGCCCATCGAGATGAACTTGTTCCGGGGCGTGTCGCCCAACGAAGGGTTTCCGCGCATCTTCGGCGGCTTCGTCATCGCCCAGGCGCTGCTGGCCGCCTATGAGACGGTCGAGGATCGGGTCTGCCACTCGCTGCATGCCTACTTCATCCGGCCGGGCGACGTGACCATTCCGGTGCTCTACGAGGTCGACCGCTCGCGCGACGGCGGCAGCTTCACGACGCGCCGGGTCATCGCCATCCAGAACGGCAAGCAGATCTTCAACCTGGCCGCCTCCTTCCAGGTGGTCGAGGACGGGCTGGAGCACCAGTCGCCGATGCCCGAGCATCCCGATCCGGAGTCGGTGAAGGGCGAGCTGGACCAGCTGCTGGCCAAGTTCGGCGACAAGTTGCCCGAGAAGATGCGCGAGCAGATGAACCGGCCACGCCCCATCGACCTGCGCTGGCCCGATCCGCAGAACATGTTCAAGCCGATCCCAAAGGCCCCGCGCAAGCAGGTGTGGATGCGGGCCAAGACGCCCATCGGGCCGGAAGTAAAGCTACAGCAAGCCTGCCTGGCCTATGCCTCGGACATGGCCTTCATGGAGACCGCCTTGCGGGTCCACGGCCTGACCTGGCAGACGCCGGGCCTGCAGTCGGCCAGCCTCGACCACGCCATGTGGTTCCACCGCCCGGTCGACTTCAACGACTGGCTGCTGTTCGACCAGGACTGTCCGAGCACGAGCCAGGGCCGGGGCTTCATCCGCGGCGAGATGTATACGCAGGACGGCCGCCTGGCGGCGTCGGTGGCGCAGGAATGCCTGATGCGGGTGAAGGCGTAAGAGGTCGGTGATTGTCGCTCTCCGCCCTTGGGGCGGAACCGTCCTTTCGCGAGCGCTGCAAGCGAGCCAAACCGAGGCGGGACTTCCACAGACGGCGCTGAGGTGCGACCGCTGCCGCCAGCGGATCAGGGAACGCGCCAACCTCCACCGCCGGTGGGCCCGCCTCCTGGTCCCTCGCTCACGCTCCGAACCGTCCTCCGCCCACGCCAACGCCAACGCCAACGCGGAGAGCGCAAGCCGCTAGCTTTCGTCCTCGTCTTCGCCGTCCTCGGGTCGAACTTCGATCTCCGTAGGCCGCACGACGGTCAGCTTGCCGCCAGCGACGTCTACCGTCGGGACGGCTTCGCGCGTGAAGCTGAGGTACCAGGTCTGACCGCCGAGGGCCGGCTCGATTTCGAGGATGTCGCCAGCGCCGAAGTCCTGGACCGACTTTATCTTGCCGAGCAGTTCGCCCTCGGGGGTCACCGCTGACAGGCCGATGAGGTCGGCCAGGTAGAACTCGTCCTCGTCGGGCTCGGGCAGGTCGGCGCGGTCGATGTGCAGGGTCAGGCCGCGCAGGGCGTCGGCCTGTTCCTTGGTGTCGATGCCCTTGGCGCGGGCGACGACGCCGCCCTTGGAGACGCGAGCCGAGGTGATGGTCAGGGCCGCCGAGCCATCGGCGCGTTTCAGGTGCTTGTATTGCGTCACGGCCAGCGGATCGGCGGTGAAGGTGGCGATCCGCACCTCGCCGCGCACGCCATGGGCGCCGCCGACCCGGCCGATGAGGAGGAGGTTGGAACTCATGGGCGCCTTTGAAACGAAACGAGCGGCGGGGGCAAGCCTGACATAGAAAAGGGCAGCCCGGCCGAAGCCGGTGCTGCCCTCATCCGACCCCCTTCGGGGGCCACCTTCTCCCGACAAGCGGGAGAAGGGCTCAGTTCTAGCCTTCGGTCTTTTCTTCACCGGCGTCGGCGGCCGGGGCTTCTTCAGCGGCGGCTTCCTCGGCAGCGGCCGGAGCCTCTTCAGCAGCCGGGGCCTCTTCGGCGGCGGCTTCAGCCGGGGCTTCTTCAGCAGCGGCTTCGGCAGCCGGCGCTTCCTCGGCGGCGGCTTCGATCGGAGCTTCTTCAGCGGCCGGAGCCGCTTCTTCGGCGGCGGCTTCAGCCGGAGCGGCTTCTTCAGCGGCGGCCTCAACGGCCGCCGCTTCTTCAACCACCGGGGCTTCGACTTCCGGTTCCGGCTCGGGGGCCGGCGGGTTGGCGGCCAGTTCGGCGGCGGCGGCGGCGCGGTCTTCTTCACGCTTGGCGCGCTCGGCGACACGTTCCTCGGCCTTCTTGCCCGGCTTGCCCTTGTTCGGGTTGTTGCCGTGCTCCCACTTCACGAGGCCTTCCTTGGCCAGGAAGCGGGCGACGCGGTCGGTCGGCTGGGCGCCCTTCTTGATCCAGGCTTCGATGGACTCGAGCTTCAGGGTGACGCGCGTGGGGTCATCCTTCTTGAGGAGCGGGTTGTAGGTGCCGACCTTCTCGAAGAAGCGGCCGTCGCGGGGGGAGTGGCTGTCGGCGACGACGATCGAGTAGTAGGGGCGCTTCTTGGTGCCGCCACGGGCGAGACGAATCTTCAGCATTTCGGTAGTCCTTGGTGTCTAGTTCTTCTTGAACGGGTTGAAACTGGAGGCGCCCAGACCGGGAAGGCCGGGCAGGTTGGGTAGGGAACCGCCGCCGGGACCGCCCATGCCGGGCAATCCCTTCAGCTGTTGTTCGAGTTGGGCCGGATCGGGGGCGGGCATCTTTCCGCCGCCGAGGGTTTTCAGGCGGTCGCCGCCGCCACCGCCCAGCATGGCGGCCATCTGGGCAAAGCCCCGGCCGCCGCCCTTGCTCATCGCCTTGAAGGCGTCGGCCATCTGGCGGTGCTGCTTGAGCAGCCGGTTGACCTCGGCCACGTCGACGCCGGAACCGGCGGCGATGCGGCGCTTGCGTGAGGCGGCCAGGATGTCGGGCTTCTTCCGCTCGAGCTTGGTCATCGAGCTGAGGATGGCCTGCTGGCGCTTGATCGACTTGTCGTTGAGGCCGGCCTCGGCGATCTGGCCCTTCATCTTCTGGACGCCCGGCAGCATGCCCATCAGGCCTTCCATGCCGCCCATCTTCTGCATCTGGCTGAGCTGGTCGGACAGCATATCGAGGTCGAACTGGCCCTTGGCCAGCTTGCGGGCCATGGCCTCGGATTTGGCCTGGTCGAAGTCGGCGGCGGCCTTTTCGACGAGGGCGACGATATCGCCCTGGCCGAGGATGCGGCCGGCCACGCGGCGGGCGTCGAAGACGTCGAGCGCCTCGACCTTTTCGCCCGAGCCCAGGTATTTGATCGGCAGGCCGGTGACGGCCCGCATGGACAGGGCCGCGCCGCCGCGCCCGTCGCCGTCGGCCCGGGTCAGGATCAGGCCGGTCAGCGGCAGCCGCTCGTGGAAAGCTTTCGCGGTGCGCACCGCGTCCTGGCCGGTCAGGCTGTCGGCGACCAGCAGGGTCTCGGCCGGTGAAGAGATGCGGGCGATCTCGGCCGCCTCGGCCATCATGCTCTCGTCCAGCGTCGTGCGGCCGGCGGTGTCGAGGATGAGGATGTCGTAGCCGCCGAGCCTGGCGGCGCTCATGGCGCGCTTGGCGATGTCGGTCGCCGACTGGCCGGCCATGATCGGCAGGGTGTCGACCTCGACCTGCTTGCCCAGCATGGCCAGCTGTTCCATCGCCGCCGGACGGCGGGTGTCCAGCGAGGCCATCAGGACCTTCTTGCGGTCCGTCTTCGACAGGCGCAGCGCCAGCTTGGCCGAGGTCGTGGTCTTGCCCGAGCCCTGCAGGCCGCTCATCAGGATGACGCTGGGCGGGTTGATGGCGATGTTCAGCCCCACCGGCTCTTCGCCGCCGAGCATCTCGACCAGGCCGTCATAGACGATCTTCACCACCTGGTCGGCGGGACGGATCGAGCGGATTACCGCTTCCCCGGTGGCTTCCTCGCGGGCCTTGGCGATGAAGTCCTTGACTACCGGCAGGGCGACGTCAGCCTCCAGCAGCGCCACGCGGACCTCGCGCAGCGCTTCATCGACGTCCTTCTCGCTGAGGACGCCGCGTCCGGACAGGCGGTCGAAAACACCGCTCAGCCGATCTGTAAGGCCTTCAAACATCAGTCACTCCAATGACGCAACGAAGCCAGCCCCCGTGGACGATCGCGTCGACGGGGGTCCTCTCCATCCTCGTCCGATATAGGCATCGGGGTCGTGACGGGGGAGGGCGCTGGCAGATTGCGCCGGAAGGGCGCGCTTATGGGCGAAAGGGCCGTAAAGGTCAAGGAAGAGGGCTCAGGCCTCGCCGGCGATCACCGCGTTGGAATAGTGGCTGTCGGCCGTGACCTCCTCGCCGAGCCAGGCGGGCCGGTCGAAGTCGGCGTCCGATGATGGCAGTTCGATCTCGGCCAGCACCAGCCCCGCGCGCGGGTGCTCGAATTCATCGACCTCGAACAGGCTCGCCCCCACCTGCACCCTGTAGCGGGTTTTGCGGATCACCCCGCCGTCGACCATGCCGCTCTCCAGGATGGCCGCGCCCTGGTCGGCGGGAATGGGAATGTTGAACTCCGGGCGCTCTCGGCCCTCGGGATCGATGGCCTGGCCCTTGAGGGTCAGGATGGCGTCCTCACCCTCGAAGCGCACGCGGATCGAGGCCTCCTTGCGGCGGCTGACATAGCCGGCCCGCATGACCACCGGCTCGCCGACGACCTGCGCCCGCCAGCGGTTGTCCAGCACCAGGAACTTGCGCTCGATCTCGCGGTGGGCGGTCATTTGATGCTGCGGTCGATGAAGGGGCGTTGCCGGAAGACGGTATAGACCCGGCCCATGTCGCGCTGCACCCGGTCCATCTCGTAGTAGGTATTGGAGATCGGGTTGCCCCAGCCGCCGTGCAGCGACACGCCCCAATAATCCATGTGCCAGGCGCCGCGGTTGCGCTTGAGGGCGGTCAGGTAGTCGCCGGCGATCTTGCCGTACTGCACCCGCAGGTCCCAGAATTTCTCGACCACCCGGTCGGCGGTGGCGGCCTGGCGGTCGAACAGCAGCAGGCGCTCGCGCCCCGCCGGCGTGTCGCCCAGGCGGGCGGCCATGTTGCGGCGGACGGCGATGCGCCGGGCCCGGAAGGCGGCGGACCGCGCGGCGACCTGGGTATTGTAAAGGCGCAGGTTCTCCTCGGCCTTGACCAGCGGATCGCTGCCGTCCTCGGTCCGTCGGACGGCCAGCCCGCCGGCTTTGCGCAAGGACGTCTCCATCTGGTTGATGTCGGTCTGGGTGGCGCGGACGTAGGCGTCCTCCAGCTTGAAGACGTCGTAGTCGCGCAGGGCCCGGGGCCCGCTGACCAGCAACAGCCCGGCCACCATGGCCAGGGTGGCCGCCCCGAAGACGGCGAACACCGGGGCTGTGGCGTCCTTGTGGCCGGCCGGCCGCAGGATCATGAAGTAGAGCGGCAGCAGGAACAGGCCGACAATCGCCACCAGGGCCGGGAAGGCATAGAGCCCCAGCCAGGGCCAGACCTCCCAGGGCGCCTTCAGCTTCAACGGATCGACGTTGAGGATCGAGGCCCAGATGCCGCCGATCGCCGCCGCCGCCAGGGCCGCGGCGACGATGGCCAGCCGTTTGTTGACGCCGCCCGCCACACCCATGGTGCGCGTGTGGCCCTTGCTCAGATCGTAGGTCAGCTCAGTCCCCCGAATACCGTCTGCGCGCGCTACGACTTGTCGGTGCGCGGCGTCTTGAAGTTGATGGTGAGGTCGCCCAGCGGCGTGTGCAGCCGGCAGTAGGTCTCGAACAGCTGTGTCCGCGCCGCCTGCAGGGCGACTGCGCAGTTGCCGGTGAGCTGCGGGTTGGGTTCGCCGGCCGGGTTGGAATATGCTTGCGGCTTGCCGCCGGCGTTGGTCCAGCGCATGCGGCCCGGCGACATCATCCGCCATTCGCCGACCTGGATGTCGCCGCCCTGAAGTTCGATGACCAGGCCGCTGGGGAAGTCAAAGATCAGGATCATCTCGCCGGACGCCGGGTCTTCCCTGAGGGTCATGCGGTTGCAGCGATCACTGACGCCGACCACGGCCGCGATCACCATTTCACACTTTCCCTCGGCGGTGAGGGGCGCCGGCGCGGCGCCGGCGGTCCCGGCCCCCAACAGGACGGCCAGGCCCAGACCCGCGGCCGCAATCAATCCCCGCATTTCCCCCTCCAGACGCAAACGGATCGAAGCCACATTCGCGGCGTTGTGGGCAGGACGTCAACACTGGAGACCGCCATGACCAGCCAGCCCCAGGACCACTCGGCCGAGGCCGTCCGCCAGCAGCGCGGCATCCAGAAGGAGGTGGCGGCCGACGACAAGGCTGCGCCCGAGGAAAAGTCGTTTGGGGCCATGCAGGCCGGCGCGCGCAAATATCCCGAACCGCCGATGCCGGCCCAGCATATGGCCAAGCCCGGCCAGGAAGCCGGCCTCGACCTGGCGCCGATGTTCGACGCGCCCTTCTACAAGGGCTCGGAGAAGCTGAAGGACCGGGTGGCGATCATCACCGGCGGTGACAGCGGCATCGGCCGCTCGGTGGCGGTGCTGTTCGCGCGCGAGGGCGCCGACGTCGCCATCCTGCACCTTAAGGCCGAGCAGACGGACGCCGAGGCGACCAGGGCGGCGGTCGAGAAGGAGGGCCGCCGCTGCCTGCTGATCAGCGGCGACGTGCGGGAAAAGGCCTTCTGCCAGGCGGCCGTCAAACAGACGGTGAAGGAACTCGGCAAGCTCGACATCCTGGTCAACAACGCCGCCTTCCAGGTCCACACAAAGGACGTGCTCGACCTCTCCGAAGAGCATTTCGACGCCACCCTGAAGACCAACCTCTACGGCTACTTCTTCATGGCCCAGGCGGCGGTCGAGCAGATGAAACCCGGCTCGGCGATCATCAACACCGGCTCGATCACCGGCATCGACGGCTCCAAGGAGCTGATCGACTACTCGATGACCAAGGGCGGCATTCACGCCTTCACCCGCGCCCTGAGCGGCAGCCTGATCGAGAAGGGCATACGGGTGAACGCCGTGGCGCCGGGGCCGGTCTGGACGCCGCTCAACCCGACCGACAAGGAAGCGCCCGACGTCGCCGAGTTCGGCTCACAGGCGAAGATGAAGCGCCCGGCCCAGCCCGAGGAGATCGCCCCGGCCTACGTCTTCCTCGCCTCGCCCCAGACCAGCAGCTACATCACCGGCGAGATCCTGCCGATCATCGGCGGATACTAGGCCCGAAGTTCGAGGCCGTTGCCCTCGGGGTCCTTGAGATAGAGGCTGAGTCCCTCGCCGCCGGCTCCGTAGCGCAGGCCTTCCTCGCCGACCTCGACGCCGTGGGCCAGCAGGTGCGCCTTGACCGTCTCCAGGTCGAAGCCGGCGACGTTGAGGCAGAAATGGTCGAGGTTTCGGCCCTCCGGGCCCGGTCCGGCGCCGCCCATCCGGCCGAGCCTGCCATCGACGGCGACAATGTCGATCAGGCTGGCCCCGGCGCGAAGCTGGACCAGGCCGATGGCCTCCTGCCGCTTCTCGACGGTCAGGCCGAGCACGCCGGTGTAGAAGTCGACGAGCCGCTGCTGGTCGTGGGCCCGCAGGACGAGGTGGTCGATACCGGTGATCTGCATGGCCTTCAGATGGCGCGGGCGGCGCCCGGCGGCAAGTCTCGACGCCGTTCCTTGGACGGCGTAGCCTCCAACCGTCAAAATGCTCGGGGAGGAGCACGACTATGGGACGACTTATTCTTGCCGGCCTGCTGGCAGGCCTTGCCATGTTTGTCTGGTCATCGCTGGCCCACACGGTCCTACCGCTCGGCCATATCGGCATCGGCCAGCTGCCGGCCGCCTCGGCCGCGCCGGCGGCGCTGCAGGCGGACGCCGGACAAAAGGCCGGGCTCTATGCCTTTCCCGGCGTCGGCACGGGGACCAATCCGCATGAGGACGAGGCCGCCCGCGCCCAGATGATGGACGCGACCAGGACCAACCCGTCCGGTATCGTCATCTATCACCCGCCCGGCCGCGCCGTGGACATGGGGCCTTACCTGATCAGCGAAGCCCTGCTCGAGATCCTGCAGGGCCTGCTGCTGGCCTTCGTGATCGCCAAGGTCGCCGGTTCGTTCACGACGCGCCTGGTTTCGGCCACCGCCATCGGCCTGGCGGCGGCGGTCACCACCAACGGCAGCAACGCCATCTGGTACGGCTATCCGATGGACTTCTCGCTGGCCACCGGCGCGACGACCTTCATCGGCTACATCGTCGCCGGCGCCGTGGCGTCGTGGTGGCTGGGGCGGAAGGCGGCCAGTTCCTCCTCCGACGCGTAGCGGCGGTGGAGGGGGCAGCGCCGGCGGAGCAGGTTGATCCTGAACGCTGTCGTTGCCGCCCATGCTATAATGCGGTCCAGCCTGACGCCGCGGCCCTTGTCTGATGGCGTCTAGGCCTTGGCCGGCGCCGGGAAGCCCCGGTCGCGCATCAGGGCCCCGACGTCCGGATCGCGGCCGCGGAAATCGCGGAACTGCTGGGCCGGATCCTTGCTGTTGCCGCGGCTCATGATCGTCGCAAAGAGGCGGTCGGCGGTCGGCCGGTCATAGGCGTTGCCGGCCTCGACGAAGGCTTCCCAGACGTCGGCGGTCAGGGTGTCGGCCCACAGATAGCTGTAGTAGCCGGCCGAGTAGCCGTCGCTGCTGAACACGTGGCCGAACTGCGGGGTGCGGTGCCGCATGACGATCTCCTCGGGCATGCCGAGCTTGGCCAGTTCCTCGCGCTCGAACCTGTCGGGATCGATGGTCACGTCGCCGGCCAGGTGCAGCTTCATGTCGATCAGGGCGCTGGCCAGGTACTCGACGGTGATGAAGCCCTGGTTGAAGGTCTTGGCCTTCTCGATCTTGGCGACCAGGTCCTTGGGGATCGATTTCTTGGTCTCGTAGTGGATGATGTACTTGTCCATCACCTCCGGCGTCGTCAGCCAGTGCTCGTTGAGCTGGCTGGGGAATTCGACGTAGTCGCGGGCCACGTTGGTGCCCGAGACGGTCGGATAGACCACCTCCGAGCACAGGCCGTGGATGGCGTGGCCGAACTCGTGGAACATGGTCTCGGCGTCATCCCAACTGATCAGCACCGGCTTGCCGGCCTCGGCCTTGATGTAGTTGCAGTTGTTGGAAACCAGCGTGGTCTTCTTGCCCTTGAAGGTTTCCTGGGTGCGGTAGTCGGTCATCCAGGCGCCCGAGCGCTTGCCCTCGCGGGCGAAGGGATCGAAGTACCAGAGGCCGACATGCTGGCCCTTGCGGGTCACTTCCCAGACCTTGACGTCGGGATGGAAGACCGGAATGCCGCTGACCGGCTTGAACTTGAAGCCGTGCAGCTTGCCGGCCGCGAAGAACATCGCCTCGCGCAGGTTGTTGAGCTCGAGGTAGGGCTTCACCTCGTTCAGATCGAGGTCGTACTTCGCCTTGCGGACCTTCTCGGCGTAGTAGCGGTAGTCCCAGGGGGCCAGCTTGAAGCCGCCGTTCTCGCCATCGATGATGGCCTGCATGTCGGCGACGTCGCGGTGCACCGCGGCCACGGCCGGCGGCCAGACGCCTTCCATCAGCTCCATGGCCCGCTCGGGCGTCTTGGCCATGGCGTTGCCCAGGCGCCAGTGGGCGTGGGTCGGATAGCCGAGCAGCTTGGCGCGCTCGACGCGCAGCTTGAGGATCTTGGTGATGATGGCGTTGTTGTCGGTGGCTCCGCCGCCGTCGCCGCGGCCGACGAAGGCCTTCCAGATCTTCTCACGGGCGGCGCGGCTCGGCGCATAGGTCAGGAAGGGCTCGGCGCTGGAGCGGGTGTTGAGGATGATGGCCTTGCCGTCAAGGCCCTTGCCCTTGGCCGAGGCGCGGGCCCCGCCGATCAGGCTGTCGGGCAGGCCGGCCATGTCGGCGTCGCTGAGCTCGATGTAGGTCGACTCATCGGCCAGCAGGTTCTTGTTGAACTGGGTGTAGATGCCGGCCAACTCTTCGTTGATCGCCGCGACGCGGGTCTTGGCGGCCGGGCTGAGCAGGGCTCCGGAACGGACGAAGCCGTCGTAATAGACCCAGGTGACGCGCTTCTGCTCGTCGGTCAGGCCGGCGGCGCCGCGGGTGTCGTAGACCGCCTTGACGCGGGCGAAGAGCTTTTCGTTCTGGTTGATCTTGTCGCCGAAGGCCGAGAGCTTCGGGTCCATCTCCTCCTCGACGGCCTGGAAGCCCGGGCTGCTCATGTTCGACGACCAGACGCCGTAATAGCGGTAGAGGCGGCCCAGGGTGCGGCCGGAATCTTCCAGCGCCGCGATGGTGTTGGCGAAGCTCGGCGGGGCCGGGTTGGCGGTGATGGCGTCGATCTCGGCCAGGTTCTGGGCCATGGCCTCTTCAAGCGCCGGCTTGAAGTCCTCGACCTTGACCTTGTCCCAGGCGGGCAGGCCGCCGTAGGGGCCGGTCCAGGGGGCGGTCAGGGCGTTGCCGCCCTGGGCCAAGGCGGGGCGGACGGCGGCGGTCGCGACGGCGGCGGCCGAGGCGGCGAGGAAAGTTCTGCGTTGCACGGGCATGGAGCTCCAGAGTCCGGATTTGGGGGGACCCTATGGCATGCGGTGGGCAACGTCACATGAACGGGCTGTAACCTACGCAGTCCTTCTCCCGCTTGCCGGGAGAAGGTGGCCCGCGAAGCGGGTCGGATGAGGGAAGCGCCAGATCCAGAAGATTGGCGGGGGGCTGGGCAGCGCCAGAACGCGATCGTGCGGGACGGGCCGGCGCCGCCCTCATCCGTCAGCCTTCGGCTGCCACCTTCTCCCGGCAAGCGGGAGAAGGGATTTTATCTGACGATCATCAGATCCATCACCGGCCGGGGCAGCGGCGGCGGGGTCGGGGCGTCGGCGCGGGGCGGCTGGGCGCTCCAGGCGGCGGCGGCGCTGAGCAGGGCGACGGCGGCGACCAGGCCCAGGCCCACCAACTGGCGGGTGCTGGTCGGGGCGGGGGCCTTGAGCAGCGCAATGCGGGCTTCCAGCGGATGCTGCGCCGAGGCCGGCCAGTAACAGCCGACCGGCAGGGCCTGTTCGGCCAGGCTGGTCTTCAGCATGGCGTGGGCGTAGCGGCGGCGCTCCTTGGGATAGCGGGCGACGACGACGGCGTCGCAACTCAGCTCCTGGTCCAGGCGGATGCGGCTGGCGGCCAGGTGGACCAGCGGGTTGAACCAGAACAGGCACTGGATGGCGGCCAGCACGGCGTTAGCGCGGGCGTCGTCGCGGTCCATATGCACCCGCTCATGGGCGCGGATCAGCCGTTGTTCCTCCGGGCTGAAGCGCTCGGCGAAGTCGGCCGGCAGGATCAGGCGCGGGTCGATGACCCCGACGATGGCGGGGCCGGCCTGGCCGCGGGCGGCCTTGCGCATGAAGCGGCGCTGTCCGGCGGCCAGCCGCAGGGCCAGCACCACGGCGCCGCCGATCCAGACGGCGACGGCCAGGGCCGACAGCCACAGCTGCTCCTCGATCATGGCGGCGACGGCGGGCACGGCGGCCTCTTCCAGCGGCACGCTGCGCAGGGCGGGCAGCAGGCTGGCGCTGGCGGCCATCGGCACGATCAGCCAGGCGGCGTAGACCGACTGGGCTCCAAACAGGCGCAGCAGGGGGCGGCGCAAAGCGATGACGATCAGCACCGCCGCGGCGATGGCGATGTTCAGCTTGGCCAGGGTTATGAGCAGGTCACTGATCATCGCTCATCTCATCGATCAGCGATTTCAGCCGGGCCGCCTCCGCGGGGCTCAGCTTGCGGTGCTCGGCGAAGTGGGAGATCAGCGGGGCCAGTTCGCCGTCGAACAGCCGGTCCAGCAGGCCCTGGCTCTCGGAGGTGACATAGTCCTCGCGCTGCACCAGCGGCTTGTATTGATGCCGCCCGCCGGCCCGCTCCGACTGGATGACGGACTTCTTCAGCAGGCGGTTGATCAGCGTCTTGACCGTGGCGTCGCCCCAGTCCTGGGCCTGCTTGACCTCGCCGACCAGCTCGTCGGCGGTGCAGGGGCCCTTTCGCCAAAGGGCCTCCATGACCTGGCTTTCGGCGCTGGTGATCTGGACGGGTTCTCTGGCCATGCCATGAGACTACGCCCGTAATGCATGGCGTCAACAGGAATTTATGCACGTCATACCGGGTTAACTCTGCGGGCGCCTTCCCCAGAGCTTTTCAACCCGCGTTCACAGGCCTACATCGCACCCATGGCGATAGGCGTATTCGACTCCGGCGTCGGAGGACTGACCGTGCACCGCACCCTCGTGGAGCGGCTGCCGACGGCGAACTTCATCTACCTGGCCGACCAGGCCAACGCCCCCTACGGCGGCCGCCCCGGCGAAGAGGTGGTCGACCTGACCCGCGCCGGCTGCATCCGGCTGTTCGAGGCCGGCGCCAGCCTCGTCGTGCTGGCCTGCAACACCGCCAGCGCCATCGCCCTGCGCCGCCTGCAACAGACCTGGCTGCCCGGCTACCGCCGCGAGACCGGCCGGCCGCTCAACGTCCTGGGCATCATCGTGCCGACCATCGAGGCGGCCACGGGCCTGCCCTGGGAGCACGAGGCCGAGCGGCGCGGCGACAAGATCGAGAAGCTCGACATCCTCGGGGTGTTCTCGACGCCGGGCACGGCCGGCAGCCGCGTTTTCGAGATCGAGATCGACAAGCGCAAACAGGATCTGGCCGTCTTCTCCGAACCCTGCCCCAACCTGGCCCGGATGATCGAGGAGGGCGCCGGCCCCGTCGACCTGGCCAGGGAGGTCGAGGGCCACGTCGAGGCGCTTCGGCGCCGCGTCGGCCGCTATCCCGACCGCGCCATCCTCGGCTGCACCCACTACGAGATGGTCGCCGACCTGTTCCGCGCCGCCCTGCCGCCCGGCACGCCGCTGATCCACCAGCCGGGCGCGACAGCCGACGCCCTAGCCCTCTACCTCGAACGCCATCCGGAACTCGATCCCGGCCAGTCCGGCCTGCGCCGCTTCCTGACGACGGGCACGCCGGGCCGCCAGAACGGCCTGGTGCAGAGCTTCTGGGGCGCCGCGCTCGACTTCGAAGCGGCTTGATTGACCACTCAAGAGGGCGTTAGCTGACCTCCGTTCGATCGGAGGGGATCACATGCGCATTCTGTTGGCGGTCGCCATGGCCGTGGCTCTGACCGGGTTGGCGGGGACGGCTTCCGCCGCCGTGAAGGCCGCCGCCGAGGGGCGGCTGGAGCTGGAAAGCACCGTCGTCGTCGACGCTTCGCCCGACAAGGTCTACGCCGCCATCGGCCAGATCGGGTCCTGGTGGGACCCGGCCCACAGCTACGGCGGCAAGATGACCCTGGAGCTCAAACCCGGCGGCTGCTTCTGCGAGCGCCTGCCCGGCGGCGGCGTCAAGCACGGCGAGGTGGTGCTGGCCATGCCGGGCAAGCTGGTCCGCCTGTCGGCCCCGCTGGGTCCGATGCAGGACTGGGGCGTCGCCGCGGCCATGACCTTCGAACTGAAACCGGCCGAGGGTGGGAAGACGACGGTGGTGCTGGGCTATAACGCCAGCGGCTTCAGCGCGGCCCAGTTGAAAGCTGCGCCGGGCATTGATGGCGTGGTGGTCGGGCAGCTGACCCGGCTGAAGACCTTCGTCGAGACGGGCAAGCCGACCTAAGCCGCCGCCGCTTCTTCGCCCGCGATCACCCGGCTCACCGCATTGACCACCGCCGCGATCCGCAGCGCCGCCTGCACAGAGGTGTTCGGCACGCCGTGCTTCTTCAGTTCGGCCTCATGCGCGTCCAGGCACATGCCGCAGCCGTTGATCGCCGACACCGCCGTCGACCACAGCTCGAAGTCGACCTTCTCCACGCCCGGATTGGCCAGCAGATTCATGCGAAGTTTGGCCGGCAGGGTCCCGTACTCCTTGTTCTTCATCAGGTGCAGGGCGCGGTAGTAGACGTTGTTCATGCCCATGATGGCCGCCGCGGCCTTGGCGGCGGTCAGGGCCTCTTCGCTCAGGCCGGCGGCGCGGGCGGCCGCTTCCAGCCCCTTCACCACCACCGGCTGGCCGACCGCATGGGCCGAGGCGACGAACGCGCCCCACTTCTGCTGGTCGCTCAACAGGGTCTCGGCCGACAGCGACGAGAGGTTGAGGCTCAGGTCCTTGGCATAGGCGGGCAGCGCGTCGCGCACGGTGTCGATCGACATCGGTGGGGTCCGTTCGAATGGGAGGAAAAGGGGGCCGGGTCTCCCCCGCCTTTCGGGGGGAGGGAGGGCGGGGGAGCCCGGCGCAGCGGTCCCTGGAGGGACGTGGGACCGCTGATCGGTTAGCCGCTACTCGGCGGCCAGCTGCAGGACGTCGCCGCCGACGGCGCGGTTGCAGGCGCACAGCTCGTCGGTCTGCAGGGCGTCGAGCACCCGCAGGGTGTCGGCCGGCGCCCGGCCGACGTTCAGGTTGGTGACGTAGACGTGCTGCACGACGTTGTGCGGATCGACGACGAAGGTGGCGCGCTGGGCGACGCCCTCTTCCTCGTCGAGCACGCCCAGCGCGCGGGCGAACCGGCCGCCATTGTCGGCGAAGTTCCAGATCGCCAGGCCGGTGAGGTCCGGATGCTCCCGGCGCCAGCCCAGCTTGCTGTGCTCGTTGTCGGTCGAGCCGCCGAGGACGACGGTGTCACGGTCTTCGAACTCGCGGTTCAGGCGGGCGAATTCGGCGATCTCGGTCGGGCAGACGAAGGTGAAATCCTTCGGGTAGAAGAAGATGACCTTCCACTTGCCCGGGAAGCTTTCGCCGGTCAGCGCTTCGAAGGCGCTCTCGCCGTTCTCTTCGTGACGGTTGAACTTCGGCTTCACGCCGACGACTTTGAAATCAGGTAGTTTCTGGCCAACACCCAGCATTAGCGTATCCCTCGCGCTTGGAAAAATGATCGAATCGATGAGGCCGCCGGACAGGGGAGTGTCGCGGCGACAGGGGTGAGATAGGGGCCGACTCACCCATTAGCCAATCAATAGTTTTTGCCGACGCGATAGATCGTCTCTATGTTTACCCCATGCTCCCGACATTCCGCCAACTGCAGTACCTCAAGCTCCTCGCCGAGCACGGCAGCTTCAGCCGCGCCGCCGAGGCCGCCCACGTCACCCAGCCCACCCTCTCGGCCGGCATCGCCGAACTGGAGCGGATCATCGGCGCCCCCGTCGTTGACCGCGCCCGCAGCGGCGTCATCCTCACCGCCGCCGGCGAGGAGGCCGCCCGCCGGGCCCGCGACCTGCTGGCCGGGGCCGAGGACCTGGTCCAGGCCAGCCAGAGCGCCGGCCTGCCGCTGGCCGGCCGCTTCCGCCTCGGCGTCATCCCGACCGTCGCCCCCTTCCTGCTGCCCAAGGCCCTGCCGGTCATGCGGGCCCGCTTTCCCAAGCTGCGCCTGTTCCTGCGCGAAGACCTGACCAGCCGCCTGATCACCGCCCTGAAATCCGGCGCCCTCGACGCCGCCCTGATCGCGCTGCCCTACGACATGGCCGGCCTCGACTGGGCCCATGTCGTCGACGACGAACTGCTGGCCGCCGTGCCGACCGGCCACGCCATGGCCAGCCAGGCCAGCATCAGCCCGGCCTCGCTCGACGGCGACGAGCTGATCCTGCTGGAGGACGGCCACTGCCTGCGCGACCACGTCCTGGCCGCCTGTGGGCTTGCGCCTCCCAAGGGCGGCGAGGAGGAGGCCTTCGCCGCCACCTCCCTGCCCACCCTCGTGCAGATGGTCGGCTCGGGCCTCGGCGTCTCCTTCGTCCCGGCCATGGCCGTCGAGGCCGGCCTGACCGGCCAGGCCCCGGTCACCGTGCGGCCGCTGCAGGCGGAGCATCCGAGCCGCGAGATCGTTGTCGCCTGGCGGGCCGGCTCCAGCCGGGCCCGCGACGGGCGGCTGCTGGCGGAGACGCTGCGCGCCGCCTAAGGTCAGAGTCGTTTCGAGGGAGCGTTCCATGCGTCTGGTCATCGCGGCGGCGGCCGTCTTCACCCTGTTGGGCGCCTCGGCCCATGCGGCCGAGCCCTCGCCTGAGGTCAAGGCCGAGGCCCGTACCCTGTTTTCAAAGATCATCGGCTTCCAGACCCAGGAGGGCCGGGGCCAGGTCCCGGCGCTGGCCAGGTACCTGATCGGCGAGCTGAAGACCGCCGGTTTCAAGGACAGCGAGATGGAGATCGTGCCGCTCGGCGAGACCGCCGGCCTGATCGTCCGCTATCCGGGCAAGCCCGGTTCGGCCAAGCCGCCGGTGATCTTCATGGCCCACATGGACGTCGTCGCCGCCAGCAAGGAAGACTGGGGCGGCCGCGACCCCTATGTCCTGACCGAGGAGGACGGGACCTTCTTCGGCCGCGGCGTGGTCGACAACAAATACGGCGTCCTCGGCATCACCCAGAGCTTCATGCGCCTGCGCCGCGAGGGCTTCGTCCCCGACCGCGAGCTGATCCTGGCCTTCACGGGCGATGAGGAAACCACGGGCAAGACCGCCGTCGTGCTGGCCGCCAGGCTCAAGGGCGCCGCCTACGCCATCAACTCCGACGCCGGCGGCGGCTTCCGCGGCGGCGGCAACGAGAAGGCCAGCTACGCCCTGCAGGTGGCCGAGAAGACCTACGCCACCTACGAACTGACCGCCCACAACACCGGCGGCCACTCCTCGGCCCCGCGCCCCGACAACGCCATCTACGACCTGGCCGCGGCCCTCCAGAAGATCGCGGCGTATAAATTCGAGGCCCGCTGGAACCCGGTCACCCTGGAGAGCTTCCGCCTGACCGCCCCCAGCCTCGAGGGCGAACTGGGCAAGGCCATGGCCCGCTTCGCCGCCAATCCGCACGACAAGGGCGCCATCGCCGAGCTCGACAAGTCCTGGGTGACCAACGAGTTGCGCACCACCTGCGTCGCCACCATGCTGCGCGGCGGCCATGCCGAGAACGCCCTGCCGGTGGCCGCCACCGCCACCATCAACTGCCGCATCTTCCCCGGCCAGACCATCGCCGAGGTGCAGGCGACGCTGCTCAAGGTGGCTGGTAACGACAAACTCGAGATCAAGACCACGGGCGAGCCCATCGAGAGCGACGTCTCGATTCCGCCGGACGAGCTGCGCGTGGCGCTGGCCAGGGTGCTGGCCGTCCGCTCGCCCGGTGTCGTCGCCGTCCCCTACATGGAGGCCGGCGCCACCGACGGCCTCTACTACCGCAGCGCCGGCATCCCGGCCCTCGGGGCCGGCGGCCTCTTCATGTCGCAAGGCGTCGACTACAACATCCACGGCAACAACGAACGCCTGCCCGTGGCCCAGTTCGACGACGGGCTCGACCACTTCTATCTGCTGATCAAGGCGTTGGCGGGTGGTCAGTAGAGCTCCGTCCCAACCACGCCAATCCCCGTCATCCTAGGCCTTGTGCCTAGGATGACGACGACGGGATGCCAACATAACGACAAAACAGATATATCTAAATACCTCTTGCGCCTCGCCCATTCGCGATATATCTAAAATTCGACATATCGAAACACATCGTATGTCAGACATATCGCAATAGGACTCATTTCAATGCATCGCATGTTCGGCTTTCACCGCCACACCCATCATCGGGGCCCGTTTGGCCATCACGGCCGCCACAGCGGCGCTCACCACGGCTGGCGCCGTCCCGGCCGGTTCTTCGACCACGGCGACCTTCGCTTCGTGCTGCTCAAGCTGATCGCCGAGAGCCCCCGCCACGGCTACGAACTGATCAAGGCCGTCGAGGAAAACGCCGGCGGCGCCTATACCCCCAGCCCAGGCGTGGTCTATCCGACCCTGACCCTGCTGGAAGAGACCGGCCTGGTCACCGCCGAGGCCGAGGGCGGCAAGAAGCGCTACAGCATCACCCCCGAGGGCGAAGCCCAGCTGGCCGCCAACGAGGGCCAGGTGGCCGGCATCTTCGACCGCATGGCCCAGGCCGCCCAGGCCAGCGCCATCTTCTCCCCGCAGATCCTGCGGGCCCGCGAGAACCTCAAGACGGCGCTCAAACTCAAACTGACCGGCCAGTCCCTGACCAAGGACCAGATCGCCTCGATCTGCGACGCCCTCGACGCCGCCGCCGCCGCCGTCGAGCGGGCTTGAGGGGAGCGCGCCTGATGGACAGCCACGCCCGCCTCCCGACGGAGAAGGCGGTCCGCTACATGACCCAGCTGGGCAAGCACTGGAGCCACAGGTTCCCGGTGCTGCTCGGCGAGGCCGACTGTGAGATCGACCTGCCCCTCGGCCGCTGCGTGATGCGCGCCGACGGGCAGGGGCTCGACATCACCGCCACCGCCGGGACCCCCGAGGGCCTCGGCAAGCTCGAGGACGTCATCGCCAGCCACCTGTCCCGCTTCGCCTTCCGCGAAGGCGAGATCAGCTTCGGCTGGACCCGAGCCTGGCCGGCCGGGTCGATCGATGTGAGCCGGATGCGGGCGTAGCCGCCGTTGCGTGCTTCGACACGCGGCCTTCGGCCGCTGCTCAGCATGACTGATATTTGAGGGGCTTCTCCCCCTCAGGTCATCCTGAGCAGCCCGCGGCGAGCGGGCGTGTCGAAGGACGCACGGCCGCCGCCGCCGTCTAATCCATCAAACGACGGCTGAGGTAGCTGTACTCCAGGGCCACCCGCATCGCCGTCTCGTTGAGGTTGGCGCTGGCCGCGTGGCCGCCGTCGATGTTCTCGTAGTAGAGCACCGGATAGCCCAGCGACTCCAGCTTGGCGGCGGCCTTGCGGGCGTGGCCGGGGGCGACGCGGTCGTCCTTGGTCGAGGTCTCGATATAGACCTCGGGATATTTCATACCGGGCCGTATATTCTGGTAGGGGCTGTACTTGGAAATGTAGCTCCAGTCCTTCGGATCGGTGCCGTCGCCGTACTCGCCGGCCCAGCTGGCCCCCGCGCCGCCCATCACCGTGTAGCGCTGCATGTCGAACAGCGGCACCTGGATGACCACGGCGTTGTAGAGGTCCGGGCGCTGCGTGAGCGCGACGCCCATCAGCAGGCCACCGTTCGAGCCGCCCATGATGCCGAGCCGCCGGGGCGAGGTGATCTTCCTGGCCACCAGGTCCTCGGACACCGCGAAGAAGTCGTCGTAGACCCGCTGGCGGTTCTCCTTCAGCCCCGCCTGGTGCCAGGCCGGCCCGAACTCGCCGCCGCCGCGGATGTTGGCCAGCACATAGACGCCGCCCCGCTCGAGCCACAGCTTGCCGATGGTGCCCGAATAGTTGGGGTTCATCGACACCTGGAAGCCGCCATAGGCGTACAGCAGGGTGGGGTTGGACCCGTCCAGCTTGATGTCCTTCCGGTGGACCACGAAGTAGGGAACCTTCGTCCCGTCCTTGCTGGTCGCCTCGAACTGCTCGATGACCATGCCGCTGGCGTCGAACTTGGCCGGCGCGGCCTTGATCTGGGCCGGCTTGGCGCTGCCGTCGGCCAGCCACAGGGTGTTCGGGTTGAGGAAGTTGTTGACCGTCGCCAGCACCTGATCGCCGTGCGTCCCGACCGAGGCGATGCCCAGCGAGGAATTGGCCGGCAGGTCGAGCTTCTCACGCGTCCAGCCGCTCTTGCCGGGCCGGTAGGCGTAGATGGCGCCGGTGACGTTGTCGGTCAGCTCGACCACCAGGGTGTGGGCGGTGTTGGACACCGTCTCGATGGCCTGGCGGGCGGTCGGCCGCAGGATCAGCTCGGCCCTGGCCTTGGCCGGGTCGGCCAGCAGGGCCTTGAGGTCGAGCGCGACCAGGTCGCCCTGCTTGAGGTTCTGGGCGGTCCAGTCCTCGTCCAGGGTCAGGACCAGCCTGCCGTCGACCAGGGCCTGCACCGAGGACTTCAGCGGGAAGGGCAGCTTGACCGCCTTGCCGCCGGTCCAGGCGTAGGTCTCGGTCTCGAAGAAGCTGACCCCGCGGTTGATGAACACGGCCTGGGTCTTGCCGTCCGGATCGCGCAGCGTGTAGCCGCTGACCGAGATGTCGTCCTCGGTCCCGCGGAACATCTCGGTCGCCTGCTCGGCCGGCGTGCCGCGCTTCCACAGCTTCAGCACGAAGGGATAGCTCGACTTGGTCATCGTGCCCGGACCCCAGTCGCGGGCGATCATCAGGGTGTCCTTGTCGAGCCAGCCGATGTTCTGCTTGCCCTCGGGAGCAACGAAGCCGCCCTCGACGAAGGTCTTGGTGACGGTGTCGAACTCGCGCACCGTCACCGCGTCCTTGCCGCCGTCCGACAGCGACACCAGGCAGTAGCGGTCATCGGGCGGCAGGCAGTTCGACCCCTTCCACACCCAGTTCTTGCCCTCGGCCGCCGACAGGGCGTCGAGGTCGAGGATGGTTTCCCATTCCGGCGTCGCCGTCCGGTAGCTGTCCATGGTCGTGCGCCGCCAGACGCCGCGCACATGTTCCTTGTCCTGCCAGTAGTTGCGCAGTTCGGCGTCGTCCTTGCCCGACAGCCCGACCAGCGGGATGCGGTCCTGGGCGGTGACGATCTTCAGCGCCTCGTCGAACAGGCCCTGGTAGCGCTTGTCGCCCTGCAGCACCGGCAGCGAGCGGGCGTTCTGGTCGCGCGCCCAGCCCAGCGCTTTCTCTCCTTGCACCTCTTCCAGCCACTGGAAGGGATCGGCGGCGGTCGCGGACGGACCACCCGGCGATTGCTGGGCTTGGGCGGCGGGGATCGAGGACAGGGTCAAGGCGGCTACCGCGGCGGAGAGGAGGAGGGTTTTCAACGCTTCAATCCATCAGTTGGCGTGACAGGTACACGTAATGCATGGCCCAGCGCCTGGCGTTGGCCTTGGGATCGGCGCCGTTGGCGTGACCCCCGTCGAGGTTCTCATGGTAGAGATAGGGCTGGCCCAGGCTCTGCAGTTTGGCCGCGAACTTGCGGGCGTGGCCCGGATGGACCCGGTCGTCCTTGGTCGAGGTGGTGATGTAGGCCAGCGGGTATTTCACCCCGGGCTTGAGGTTCTGATAGGGGCTGTAGGCCGCGATCCAGGCCGCTTCCTCCGGCTTCTCCGGATCGCCGTACTCGCCGATCCACGAGGCTCCGGCCGGCAGCTTGTGATAGCGCAGCATGTCGAGCAGCGGGCTTTCCACCACCACCGCGTTCCACAGGTCCGGCCGCTGGGTCAGGGCCACGCCCATCAGCAGCCCGCCGTTCGAACGGCCATAGGCGCCCAGGCGCCGGGGGCTGGTGACCCCGTCCTTGATCAGCGCCTCGGCCACCGCGAAATAGTCGTCATAGGCCCGCTGGCGGTTGGCCTTCAGCGCCGCCTCGTGCCAGGCCGGCCCGAACTCGCCGCCGCCGCGGATGTTGGCCACCGCATAGACGCCGCCGCGCTCGAGCCACAGCTTGCCGACGATCGGGTCGTAGACGGGCAGCTTCGACAGCTGGAAACCGCCGTAGGCGTGCAGCAGGGTCGGGGCCTGGCCGTTCATCGCCAGGTCCTTGCGGCGGACCAGAAAGTAGGGGATGGCCGTGCCGTCCTTGGAGATGGCCGTCCGCTGCTCGACCATCAGGTTCTCGGCGTCGAACTTCGCCGGCAGCAGTTTCACGGGCTTGGACATCGGCGTCGAACCGACCCCGAGCTTCAGGGTGGTCGGGGTGAGGAAGGTCTCCTCGGTGTAGAAGACGTCGTCGCCCTTGTCGGCCGTCGAGACGATCGACACGGCGGCGTTGTCGGCCCCCAGATACCGCTGCATCAGCCAGACGCCCTGGGTCTGGTTGAAGCTGACCAGCGAGCCGCGGACGTTGTTGTACAGCACCGCCACGACCCGGTTGTCGGTGACGCGGATCTGGTCTCGGTCCAGGGCCACCCGGTCCTTGGGCTCGAACACCACCTGGGCGACCGGCTTGGGGGCCGGGCCGCGGTTGCGCGGCTGCGGGCTGAACTGGTTGGCGATCATCGTCGGCACGTCGACCGCGATCACCGAGCCGGTCTTGTAGCTGTCGCCCTTCCAGGTCCAGTCCTGCTGGATGGAGACGATCAGCCGGCCGCCGACCATGCCGTGCACGTTCGACCGCGTCGGCAGCATCAGCCGCTGGGTCCTCAGCTGGTCATCGACCACGAACCAGGCGGTGTTGAAGAAATCGAGCCCCAGCCCGACCAGAACCAGCCTGTTTCCCTTGGCGTCCTTGACCACCTCCGGGTTGACGCTGACGTGCCGGGTCTCCCCCTCGAACACCGTCTTGGCCGCGCTCAGCGGCTGGCCACGGCCGAGAACCTTGATGATCCGCCCATATCCGCTCTCGGTCAGGCTGCCCGGACCCCAGTCGCGGGTCAGGATCAGCCGGTCGTCGTCCAACCAGTCGATGTTCTGCTTGCCCTCGGGCAGTTTGAAGCCGTCGGCCACGAACCGCTTGGCCGCCAGGTCGAACTCCCGCACCTCGACCGCATCCTTGCCGCCGTTCGACAGCGACACCAGACAGCGGTCATAGCCGGGCGAGCGGCAGTTGGCGCCCTTCCAGATCCAGTTGGCGTGCTCGACCGCGCTCAGGGCGTCGAGATCGAGCACCGTCTCCCACTGCGGCTCTGCGCTGCGGTAGCTCTCCAGCGTCGTACGCCGCCAGATCCCGCGCACATGCTCGCCGTCCTGCCAGAAATTGTAGACCGCCGCGCCGATGAACTCCGGCAGCGGAATGCGGTCCTTGGCCGACAGCACGGCCAGGGCCTCGTCGTGCAGCGTCTTGTAGCGGGCATCCCCGGTCAGCACCGGCTCGGCCCTGGCGTTCTCGCCCTTCACCCAGTCGAGCGCCCTGGGGGCCTCGACCTCCTCCAGCCACTGGAAGGGGTCGGTCTGAGCCACGGCGACCGCGGCCGACGCCAACAACGCAAGACCGGCGAGAGCGGCAAGGCGGAACGAACGCATGGAAATCCCCGAAACCTGGAAGCGGGGAGCATAGGCGCCCCCGTGGCGGGAGCAAGGCGGGAAGATTCGGCTTTCTGCGCGCTACTGAAAATCCAACATTGGCATCTGCTCGACAAGAAGCGCGACCGCGTACACTGCGTCGAAGTCGTAGGAAATTCGCGCGAGGCTGGGATCCCAGTAGCGACCGTGCGCCAGCCAGTGGCGGTACTTGAGCGCGCCCTTTACTTCGCGGATCGCTTCGCGGTGCTCAGGATGTTCCGCCTTCCATGTGTCTAGGATGTCTTCTTCGAGGCGAGTTTTGTTACTTCGGCCAAAGATTTTTTGGAAGCGGCGCGACAAGGCGCCCTTCTTCTTGAGCACGACGCGCGTATGAAAATCGACGCGAAACTTGGCTTCCACAGCGGTGAGAAGGGCCAGGGAGGCCAGAATGTCCAGCTCCCTCAGACGCTCCCGTTTGGCTCCGCTGAGTTCTTCGGCGGTCAGGAAGGCGAATCGATCAGCGAATTCCGGGTTCGCCGTGCTGAAAATGAGCCGCAGCCCCGCTTCCGCATCTAGGCGGAACAAGGCGATCTCTTCGAACCTTTGATGCTTGCCAGATAAAGAAAATGATCTAGCCATTACTGACGGCGATCAGGCTTTCCTGCAGTGTCTTCTCGTCCAAGTCGGTCAGCCGGACGCCAGGTGGGGGGCTTGCGAATTTCCAGCGCCATTCACCGGATCGCTCGGACTCCGGAACGCTGGAGCCAATGACTTGCGTCCGTTCCTTAGGAACGAGAACCAACCGAGCGTCTCGGGCCGGCCCCTCGATATCAACGCGCGCCTTTGCGCCGATGACGGCGACACCGGCGGGTTTGAACAATATCTTGTGCGGCCCGATTGTAAGAGTCAGGGTCGGTCCCTGGTATTGGCCGTAGGTCTCGTCGAAGTAGCTCTGCTTCCCGCTGGCTGCAGAGATTTCGCCTCGCCGAATGAAGGGTTCGAGGGTCTCCTGGACCCGTGCAAACAGCCCCTCCAAGTCCGCGGTCCATTCCTGAAGACGGCGTGCGCGCCTTTCCTCAGCCTCAGGGCCGATCTTGGCGTTCTGGTCTCTTACGAAGCGGTTGAAATTGATCGACATTGGGAGCGTTCCAAGCTTGGATCTTGGAATTTATAGGCTTTGACGCGGTTCGCTAGCCCCCCTACGAATAGCCTACTCGTTCGGCTTGAAGTAGGGCTCGACCGGGCCCGTCAGCTTGATGGTCATCGGGTTGCCCTTGCGGTCGACCTTGTTGCCGACGGCGACCTTCACCCAGCCTTCGCTGACGCAGTACTCGTCAACGTTGGTCTTTTCCTCGCCGCGGAACTTGATGCCGATGCCCTGCTGCAGGAGCTCCTCGTTGTAGAAGGGGCTGCGCGGGTTGGTGCAGAGGCGGTCGGGAAGGTCGGCCATGGTCGTCAGTCTCAGTAAGCGTGAGCCGCGGTTGATAGCCGCCCTTCCTGCATCTGTCATGTGTCACGTCGCGTCGTGGAAGATCACCCCCAGGGTATGGCGCGATCCCGACCGCAGGGCGCTGACCCCATGGCGCATGGTCACCCGGTAGGTCCCGCGCGTCCCGGCCACCGGCCGGCTGTTGACCGCGAACACCACCCCGTCGCCCTGCTTCAGCGGCACGACCATGGCCCGCGACTGCATGCGCGGCCGCTGCTCGGTCAGCACCAGTTCACCGCCCTCGAAATCCCGCCCCGGCTCGCTGAGCAGCACGGCCGCCTGCAGCGGAAACACATGCTCGCCGTAGAGGTCCTGGTGCAGGCAGTTGTAGTCGCCGGGCCCATAGCGCAGCAGCAACGGCGTCGGCCGCTTCTGACCGGCCTCATGGCAGCGCTCGAGGAACTCCGCATGCGCTTCCGGAAACCGCACCGCCATCCCCATCGCCTCGTGCCAGCGGTTGGCGATCGGCGCCAGGTACGGCCACATCCGCTCGCGCAAACCCTGCACCAGGGCGGGCAGGGGATAGCTGAAGTAGCGGTACTCGCCGCGCCCGAAGCCGTGCCGGGCCATGATCACCTGGCTGCGGAAACCGCCGGGCTGGTCGTACAGCCCGGCGATCCGCTCACATTCCTCTGGCCTCAGCAGCCCGGGCAGAACGGCAAACCCCTGCGCATCGAGGTCCCCGGCGACGGCGGCCCAATCGACCGCCGCCAGCCGTCCCGTTCCGCCGCTCACGCCGCCTTCTCCCCCTGGGCTTCTCTGGCGATGAGCGCCTGCTTGCGCTCGACCCCCCAGCGATAGCCCGACAGCGAGCCGTCGTTGCGCACCACCCGGTGGCAGGGGATGGCGATGGCCAGCGCGTTGGCGGCGCAGGCCCCGGCCACCGCCCGCACGGCGCTCGGCTGGCCGATCGCCCTGGCGATGTCGCGATAGGTCGCCGTGGTCCCGGCCGGGATGTCGCGCAGCGCCTGCCAGACCCGCTGCTGGAAGGCGGTGCCGCGCACGTCCAGCGGCAGGTCCAGTCCCACCCCCGGCTGCTCGACCAGCCCGACCACCCGCGCCACCAGCTGCTCGAACCCGGCGTCGCCGCCGACCAGCCGCGCCTTGGGAAAGCGGTCCTGCAGGTCGCGCACCAGGGCGTCCGGATCGTCGTCCATCAGGATGGCGCAGACCCCCTTGTCGCTGCGGGCGACCAGGATCGAGCCCAGCGAGCACTCGCCGACCGCGAACCGGATCTCGGTCCCGGCCCCGCCGGCCCGGTACGCCCGGGGCGTCATCCCCAGCAGGGCGTCCGACGCCTCGTAGAACCGCCCGGCCGAGTTGAAGCCGGCGTCATAGATGGCCTCGGTGACGCTGCCGGCCGTCTCCAGCCCCTCGCGCAGCCGCATGGCCCGGTGGGCGTCGGCATAGGCCTTGGGGGTCACCCCGGTCACCGCCTTGAACAGCCGGTGGAAGTGGTGCGGCGACAGGTTCGCCGCCCGCGCCAAAGCCTCCAGCGCCGGTGGCTCCTCGGCCGCCTCGATGATCCGGCAGACCTTGGCGATCAGAGCCGCGTCCCGCTCGGCCTTGGGCGGCTGGTCCGGCTTGCAGCGCTTGCAGGGCCGAAACCCCGCCGCCTCGGCCTCGGCCGTGGTCAGGTGGAAGCCGACATTCTTCGGATTGGCCGGCCGGGCGGCGCAGGACGGGCGGCAATAGACCCCCGTCGTCGCCACCGAATAGAAAAACGCCCCGTCGGCGCTCGCGTCGCGCGCCTGCACACGCGGCCAGCGCGGGTCCAGTTCGGTCGGGGTCTTGCCTGCGGTCATTGGGGCCTTGAAGGCGAGAACGGTGCTCATGGCTTGGTTCCTTTCATCGGTGTTGGCCACACTCTGAAGGGATGCCGACGGGCCCGCGCTCCGGGTCTTGCTCTGCAATCGGAAAGATAGGGGAGCGGGCCCCTCCCCACCACCTGTCATCCTGCGGCCGCGCGCAACGCGGACCGAAGGACCCATGGTTAGGGCGGAACCGCCGGGAATCGGCAAGCCGTCACCGACGGCCGCACGTCATCGCCAACGCCAGGAGCCAAGCCGACGAATGGGTCCTTCGGTCCGCTTCGCGGCCGTAGGATGATGGGTGGACGACCCCCTGACGGCATCTGAGTGCCACAATGGTCGGATTGACCCTGACCAAGGCGAAGGAGGCCGCCCATGGATGAGATTAGCATGTTTGCCGTTGATACGGCCAAGAGCG
>JAQGIK010000063.1 GCA_028291265.1 Caulobacter sp.
GTTCACCCCCTCGACGCTGCCAAGACAGGAAACGCTGAATGTTCGACCTCACCGGCAAGACCGCCCTCGTCACCGGCGCCACCGGCGGCATCGGCGGCGCGATCGCCAAGGCGCTGCATGACGCCGGATCCCACGTGGTGCTGTCCGGCACCCGCGAAGGGGTGTTGAACGATCTGGCCGCCGGGTTCGGCGAGCGGGTCTCTGTCGCCGCCGCCAACCTGTCGGACCCGGCCAGCGTCGACGGCCTGGTCGCCGCCGCCGAGGCCGCGTCGGGCAAGGAGCTCGACATCCTGGTCGCCAACGCCGGCATCACCCGCGACGGGCTGATGCTGCGGATGAAGGACGCCGACTGGGAAGAGGTGATTCGGGTGAACCTCGAATCCTACTTCCGGCTGTCGCGCGCCGCCCTGAAGGGGATGATGAAGCGCCGCTGGGGCCGGATCATCGGCATCACCTCCATCGTCGGCGTCACCGGCAACCCCGGCCAAGCCAACTACGCGGCCTCCAAAGCCGGCATGATCGGCTTCTCCAAGGCGCTCGCCCAGGAGGTCGCCAGCCGCAACGTGACGGTCAACTGCGTGGCTCCCGGCTTCATCACCAGTCCGATGACGGACGAGCTGAACGAGGCCCAGAAGGCCGCCCTGACCACCCGTATCCCGGCCGGCCGGCTGGGGGAGGGGGCGGACGTCGCGGCGGCCTGTGTCTACCTCGCCAGCCAGGAGGCGGCCTATGTCACCGGCCAGACCTTGCATGTGAACGGTGGCATGGCGATGATCTGAACACGCAAATGTTAGCGTGACCGTGAAACCTTCTCCTGCTGGCAAGCCTGAATAAAACCTGCTAGCCAGACACCGATTTCCGCCGCCAGCGTTGGCGCGGACCTTTGATTAAGACCAAGAGGGACCATAGCGAATGTCCGACATTCTCGAGCGTGTGCGTAAGATCGTCATCGAACATCTCGATGCCGATCCCGAGAAGGTCACCGAGAAGGCGAGCTTCATCGACGACCTGGGCGCCGACAGCCTCGACAATGTCGAGCTGGTCATGGCGTTCGAAGAAGAATTCGACATCGAAATCCCCGACGACGCCGCCGAGCATATCCAGACGGTCGGCGACGCGGTGAAGTTCATCTCGGAGAAGACCGGCGGCTAATCCCGCCCAGACAGTTCTGTTACGTTGGCCGCCGCGCCGCATGGGCTTAAACCTGATGCGCGCGGCGGTCTTCGTTTCTGATCAAGGCTTTACGGAGCTTTCCTAATGCGTCGTGTTGTAGTTACGGGTATCGGCCTGATCACGCCCCTGGGTCAGGGCGCGGAAATCAGCTGGGAAGCCATCAAGGCCGGCACGTCCGGCGCTGGCACCATCACCACCTTCGATGCGACCGGCTTCGGCTGTGAGATCGCCTTCGAGGTTCCGCGCGTCGATGGACGCGGCGGCGGCGGGCCCGACGTGCCCGGCAGTTTCGATCCGAACCTGACCATGGCGCCGAAAGAGCAGCGCAAGGTCGATGACTTCATCCTCTACGGCATGGCCGCGGCCGACGAGGCCGTGCGTGATTCGGGCTGGGTCCCGGAGACCGACGAGGACAAGGAACGCACCGGTGTGATCATCGGGGCCGGCATCGGCGGCCTGGCGACCATCGAAAAGACGGCGCTGGAGCTGCGCGACAAGGGGCCGAGGCGGGTCAGCCCCTTCTTCATCACCTCGGCGCTGATCAACCTGGTCTCGGGCCAGGTGTCGATCCGCTATGGCTTCAAGGGTCCCAACCACTCGGTGGTGACGGCCTGCGCCACCGGCGCCCACGCCATCGGCGACGCCTGCCGGCTGATCAAGTACGGCGACGCCGACGTCATGCTGGCGGGCGGGGCGGAAGCCTCGGTCTGTCCGATCGGCATCGCCGGCTTCGTGGCCTGCCGGGCGATGAACACCGACTACAACGACAATCCGACCGGCGGCTCGCGGCCCTATGACAAGGACCGCTCGGGCTTCGTCATGGGCGAGGGCGCCGGCATGGTGATGCTGGAAGAGTACGAGCACGCCAAGGCGCGCGGCGCGAAGATCTATGCCGAAGTGATCGGCTACGGCCTGGCCGGCGACGCCTACCATATCACCGCTCCGGCCGAGGACGGCGACGGCGGTTTCCGCGCCATGCGGGCGGCCGTCAAGGACGCCGGCATCGAGCCGGGCGACATCGACTACATCAACGCCCACGGGACCTCGACGATGGCCGACTATCTCGAGCTCGGGGCCGTCGAACGGCTGATGGGGGACGCGGCCAAGGGCAAGGCGATGAGCTCGACCAAGTCGATGACCGGGCACCTGCTCGGCGCCGCCGGGGCCATCGAGGCGATCTTCTCGATCCTGGCCATTCGCGACAATATCGCGCCGCCGACCATCAACCTGGACAACCAGGAGCAGGAAACCGCGCTGGATCTGGTCGCCAACAAGGCGAAGCCGATGAAGATCGACATCGCAATGAGCAATAGCTTCGGCTTTGGCGGCACCAATGCCGCTGTCATTTTCCGCCGGATCTAGATGAGCCGGGCGGAGCGTCGGGGCGGGGGCCTTTCAGCTTTGCGTAGATTGATGATCATGGCCATCAGCGGCCTGCTGACGCTGGCGCTGGTTGCGGCGCTGGGCGGCATCTGGGCGCTGTGGACCTACCAGGGGCCCGGACCGGCCGCGAAGCACGGGCCGGTGCATGTGGTCATGCTGCGCCGGGGGGCGGGGCTGAACGAGATCGCCTCGTCGCTGGAGAAGGCCGGGGTGGTCGGGTCCGCCCCGGTGTTCCTGGCGGCGGCGCAGATCACCGGCGCGGCCCGCGAGCTGAAGGCCGGGGAATACGAGTTCCCGAGCCGGGCGCCGATGAGCCTGGTGCTCGACTACATCCGCAAGGGCAAGGTGGTGCGCCATCAGGTGACCATTCCCGAGGGCTGGACCTCGGAGATGGTCGTCGAGGCGCTGATGAAGGAACAGGCCCTGACCGGCGAGGTGGCGACACCGGCCGAGGGGACCATCCTGCCGGAAACCTACGACTACGAGCGGGGCGAGGAGCGCGCCGCGGTGCTGCAGCGGATGATGGACGACCGCGACCAGCTGCTGGCCAGCCTCTGGGACAAGCGCAAGAGCGGCCTGCCGATCCGCACGCCCGAGGAGGCCGTCACCCTGGCCTCCATCGTCGAGAAAGAGACCGGCGTGGCCTCTGAGCGCCCGCGCGTGGCGGCGGTGTTCATGAACCGCCTCAACCAGGGCATCCGGCTGCAGAGCGACCCGACCATCATCTATGGCCTGAACAAGGGCCGGCCGCTGGGCCGCGGCATCCGGCGCTCGGAGCTGGACGCGCCCAACCCCTACAACACCTACCAGATCGACGGCCTGCCGCCGGGACCGATCGCCAATCCGGGCCGGGCCAGCCTGGCCGCCGTGCTCGATCCGCCCGATACCAACGAGATCTACTTCGTCGCCGACGGCAGCGGCGGGCACGCCTTCGCCTCGACCCTGGAGGAGCACGCCCGCAACGTCGAGCACTGGCGGGCCATCGAGCAGCAGAAGGCGGCCGCCAAAGCCGCCGCCAAGGGGAACTGATGGCGCTTTCCGGGATGACGGGGTTCGGGCGGGCCGAGGGCGCGCAAGAGGCCTGGAGCTGGGCGGTCGAGGCGCGGAGCGTCAACGGCCGCAACCTGGAGATCCGCTTCAAGGGCCCGCAGGGCTTCGACGCCCTGGAGCGCGGCGCGCGGGAGGCCGGGCAGGCGCGGTTCCAGCGCGGCCAGGTGTCGCTGACCCTGCAGGCCAAGCGGGCCGAGAGCACCGTCGGAGCGGTCAGCGTCAATGTCGCCCAGCTGGAGCGCTATCTGGCGGCGGTGGCGCCCTATGTGGCCTCGGGGCAGGCGAGCGCGCCGAGCGCCGATGGTTTGTTGAGCCTGCGCGGGGTGATCGAGACCGCCGACGGCGATGACGTGGAAGAGGACCGCACGGGCCTGGAGGCGGCCATGGCGGCGTCGGTGGCCCTGGCGCTCGATGGTCTGAAGACGGCGCGGCTGGAGGAGGGGGCGGCCCTCTTGCCGGTGCTTTCCGGGCTGGTCGACCGCATCGAGGCGCTGACGACGACGGCGGGCGCGCAGGCGGCCGAGCAGCCGCCGATGATTCGCGACCGCTTCCAGAAACGCCTGACCGAACTGGCCGGCGAGGCGGCCAGCGAGGAGCGCATCCTGCAGGAAGCCGCGGCCATGGCCGTGAAGGCCGATGTGCGCGAGGAACTGGACCGGCTGGGCGGCCATGTGACGGCGGCGCGGCTGTTGCTGACCGGCGAGGGGCCGGCGGGACGGCGCCTGGACTTCCTGACCCAGGAATTCATGCGCGAGGCCAACACGCTTTGCTCGAAATCGGCGACACCCGCCTTGACGGCGACGGGGCTGGAGTTGAAAGCCACCATCGAGCAGTTCCGGGAGCAGGTGCAGAATGTCGAGTGAAACGCCCCGGACGCGCGGACTGCTGATGATGGTCGTCGCGCCGTCGGGCGTCGGCAAGACGTCGCTGACCCGCCGCCTGGTGGCCGACCATTCGGACCTGCTGCTGTCGATCTCCGCGACGACCCGCGATCCGCGTCCGGGCGAGCATGAGGGGCGGGACTACCACTTCGTCGACCGGGCCGAGTTCGACGCCATGATCGGCGACAACGCCTTCCTCGAATGGGCCGAGGTCTACGGCAACCGCTACGGCAGCCCGCGGGCGCCGATCATGGCGGCGCTGGAGCGCGGCGAGAGCGTGCTGTTCGACATCGACTACCAGGGGGCGATGTCGATCCACGACCAGGCGCCGGAGGATTCGGTGCTGGTCTACATCCTGCCGCCGTCGCTGGCCGAGATGAGCCGCCGGCTGCATGCGCGGTCGCAGGACAGCGAGGCGGTGATCGCCCAGCGGATCGCGCGGTCGAAGGACGAGGTCGGGCAATGGACGACGTTCGACTACGTCCTGCTCAACGAGGACTTCGACAAGGCCTATTCGGACCTGGCGCACATCTACCACGCCGAACGGATGCGCCGCGGGCGGAACCTGTGGATCGCGCCGTTCGTGGACGAACTGCTGAACGAGGACGTGTAGGTCGTCCCTCCCCGAATTGGGGAGGGACGTTACAGCGCGGTCGCGAGGCGCAGGAATCCGGCGACGTCGATGGTTTCGGCGCGGGCGTCGGGGTTGATGTCGGCCTTTTCGCACAGCGCCGCGCCGCCCAGGGTCTTCAGGCTTGAGCGCAGCATCTTGCGGCGTTGGCCGAAGGCGGCGGCGGTGACTTTCTCGAGGGCGGCGATCACCGGCGCCGACGGCGGGTCGGCCAGCGGGTCCAGGCGCACCACCGCCGAAGACACCTTCGGCGGCGGGGTGAAGGCCCGGGCCGGGAGGTCCATGACCACCTGGCAGCGGCAGATGGCCTGGCTGATCACCCCCAGGCGTCCGTAGGCGTCCGAACCGACCGGGGCGGCGATGCGGTCGGCGACTTCCTTCTGGAACATCAGGCTCATCGACACGGGTCGCCAGGGGCCGGTCAGCCATTTGATCAGCAGGGGCGTGCCGACGTTGTAGGGCAGGTTGGCGACGACCAGGCCGTCGCCGCCGGCCAGGGCCGCTTCATCGACCTTCAGGGCGTCGGCCTGGACGATGGTCAGCGCGCCGCCGGAGGCATCGGAAAGCTCTTCGAGCAGGGGGACGAAGCGGGGGTCTTTCTCGACCGCCACCACCCTGGCGCCGGCTTCCAGCAGGGCGCGGGTCAGGCCGCCCGGGCCGGGACCGACCTCGATGACGGTCCTGCCGTCCAGCGGACCGGCCAGGCGGGCGATCTTGCGGGTGATGTTGAGGTCGAGCAGGAAGTGCTGGCCGAACGCCTTCCTGGCCAGCAGGTCGTGCTGTTCCAGGGATTCGCGCAGCGGCGGCAGGTTGGCGAGGCTCATGCGGCGGCCAGGCGGCGGTCGGCGATCTGGCCGGCCAGCTTGAGGGCGTTGATCAGGCTGTCGGCGCGGGCCAGGCCCCGGCCGGCGATGTCGAAGCCGGTGCCGTGGTCGGGCGAGGTACGGACGATGGGCAGGCCGAGCGTCACATTAACGCCGCCCCAGAAATCCAGCATCTTCAAAGGGATGAGACCCTGATCGTGATACATGCAGAGGACCGCGTCATAGCGCCGCCGGGCCTCCGGATGGAACAGGGTGTCGGCCGGGGACGGGCCCTTGGCGTCGACGCCCAGGTCCCGCAGGGCGCGCACGGCCGGGGCGATGATGTCGATCTCCTCGCGGCCGATGCCGCCGTCCTCGCCGGCATGCGGGTTGAGGCCGGCCACGGCCAGCCGCGGCTGGGCGATGCCGAAGTCGCGGCGCAGGGCCTGGGCGGCGACCAGGCCGGCGTTGACCAGGCGCTCGACGGTCAGGCTCCCGGAGACCTTGCTCAGCGGCGTGTGGATGGTGGCCAGGCAGACGCGCAGGCCACCGTGGCTGCCGGGCTGTTCCGGGGCGGCCAGCATCATCACCGGGCCACGGGCGCCGTCCTGGCTCTCGGCGGCGGTCAGTTCGGCGAGGAATTCGGTGTGGCCCGGAAAGCCGAAGCCGGCGGCGTAGAGCGGGGCCTTGGCGATGGGGGCGGTGACGATGCCGCTGACGTCGCCGGTCAGGGCCAGGCCGACGGCGGTCTCGATCCAGCCGATCACGGCCTTGGCGTAGTCGCTCGACGGCTGGCCGGCGACGACGGGCGACGACATCGGCTGGTGCAGCACGGGGATGGCGGTGGCGAACACCCTGGCGGCCTCGGCCGGGCTGCCGATGGCCTGGACCGGCGTGCCGAGCGAGCCGGGGGCCGAGCGCAGGCAGCCGGCGTCGCCGACCACCAGGAAGGGCCGGCCCTCGGCGCGTAACGCGTTCCAAGCCTTGACGATGATTTCCGCGCCGATGCCGGCCGGATCGCCCAGGGTTACGGCAAGAGGCCGGCCGGTCACCGGTTCTCGATCGTGGCCTGCATCTTCAGGTCACGCATCACGCGCTTGGAGATCAGGTCCAGGGCCTGGCTGTGCAGCCGGCGCTCGATCTGTTCCGGGGTGGGCAGGTTGCCGCCGCTGTTGCGCTTGCCGCAGACCATGACCAGGTGGACGCCGACGTCGGTGCGGATCGGGGTCGCCGACAGCTGGTTGTCGGGCGTATTGGCCGCCGCCTCGGCGAAGCCGCCGGTCAGGCCGGAGATCTCGATCTCGCCCATGTCGCCGGCGACGACGTTGGTAAGCTGGCCGGCCTTGGCCTCGAGGTCGGCGCAGGTGGGTTTCAGGGCGCGCAGTTGCTCCAGCGAGGCCGAAGCGGCGTCGACGGCCGCCTGGTCGGCGCTGGCGTCGAGGGAGACGGCGGCCTGCTTGAGCGTGACCAGGGCGGTCGTGCCGCCGGCCCGCTTTTCGCGCACCCAGATGATGTAGACGCCGTCCTGGGTCGGGATGGGCGGCGAAATCTGGCCGGGACGCACGGAGTCCATCACGGCGTCGACCTCGGGCGGCATCTCGCCGGGCGAGACCCAGCCGGCGTCGCCGCCGCTGGCCGCGGTCGGGGCGGCCGAGAACTGGCGGGCCACCTGCGGGAAGGGCGCGCCCTGCTGCAGCTGGGCGATCAGCGACTGGGCGCCGTTGAAGGCCACGTCCGGGCCGCCGACGCGGGCGTTGTCGATGAAGATCTCGCTGACCTGGTACTGCGGCTTGCTGGCCGCGTCGCTCAGCCGCTTCTGGACGGCCTTGATCTGGTCCTGGCCGATGCGCAGGCGCTGGCCGTAGCGGCCGCGCATGTAGCCTTCCCAGCTGTATTCGACGCGGGCCTGCTCGCGGTAGGTGTCGCGGCCGATGCCCTGGGCGGCCAGCTGGGCGTAGAACTGGTCGGCGGTGACCTTGTACTGGCCTTGGACGGTCTCGGCGATGACCTCGTCGATCTCGGCGTCCGTGGCGAGGATGGTGGTCTTGTTTTCCTTCTCGACGCGGCGAAGCTCCTGCTTCTTGAGGCGCTCGTCGATCAGCTGGCGCTGAGCCTCGGCCTGCAGCTGGGGCAGGGTCTCCGGAGTCGGCTGGAAGCCGGTTGTCAGGATCAGCATCTTCATGCGCTGGACCAGGTCGTAGCTGGAGATGATGTCGTCGTTGACCACCGCCGCAACGCCCTCGGCGATGTCCGGCTGGACGGGCGCCTCGGCAGGCGGGAGGTCCTGCGCAAACGAGGCCGCAGGCATGCCGGCCGTGGCCAGGGCGATGACCGATACCGTGGCCAGGATCCTGCCCGTTACCTTAAGCGTCGAGAGCAAATTCGTCGTTCCCATAGTGCAAGTCCGCCGGCGCAAAGGCGCGCTCGGCGGGGAAGGTCACCGCCTGTAGCCTTTATCGCCCAATGTGGCGAGCGTTAGGCGCAGGACCACCGCGTCGGATGGTCCCAGCGAGCGGTTGAACGTCTCTTCGTGGATCCAGACGACGGCCAGGTCCAGGCAGTCGTCGCGATAGAAGGCGCCCAGTTCCTGGCGGCGCCAGATGTCGTTCTCGATATCCCAGATACCGGCCGTGGTGACGCCGAAGGTCTTGGTGACCATGACGTCGGCGGCGAAGTCGATGTCCTGGCGCTCGACGCCGGTGATGTCCTGGTTGTCGTGCAGATAGCGGACATAGCCGCTGGCCCGCTCGAAGGTGGCGTTGGCCCCGATCTCGACGCGGCGCAGGTCGAGCGTCTCCGAATCGAAGCGGGCCCGGCCGTACAGGGTGAGGTGCTGGAAGGGCTTGGCGTCGCCGGCCACGATCCAGTCGCTGGCCTTGCGCTGCAGGCCGCTGCGGGCCGGAAGGGTGGTGTCGTCGCTGTCGCGGAAGCTGCGGCCGACCAGCAGGCTGAACGAGCGGCCGTCGTCGAAGGAGACGGTCGCCCGGGCCCCGAGATTGGCCCGCAGGCCGCCCTCGTAGAGGTCGAAGCCCGGCGATTTGTTGGCGCGGAAGAGGTTGGTCTCGTCGAATTCGAGGACCACCGAATCCTCGTTGGGGATGCGGCTGTCCAGGTCGCTGTCGGGCGACAGGGCGATCTGGGCGATGGGTTCCAGGACGATGGTGCGGTCGCCGTCGCGGCGGAACAGCGGGTAGGTCAGGTCGACCCCGACGACGCCCAGGGCGCGACCAAAGCTCGCATCGTCGCCGGCGGCCGGGTAGTCGGCGACCGAATAGTAGTCGCCGCGCGCTTCCAGGAAGGGCGAGACCCGCAGGCCGCTGCCCATGGTGAAGTTGGTCCGCCAGTCGGCCTGGAATGTCGCGCGGCGCGAATCGGCGCCAGGCTGGCCGGCGACGAACTGGGACTGCTCGCGGGTCAGGACCACGGCCGAACCCTGCATGCGGAAGCGGCCGCCCAGCACCGGCATCGGCAGTTCGAAACGGCCCTCGATCAGCGGGGCGATGGTCGGGAAGGTGCGGTCGTTGTCGGTCGGGCGCAGGCCCTGGACGCTGATGGCGTTGACCGAGAACCAGGAGAGGTTGTCCTGGCGGGTGGCGAACAGCTGGCTGGTCAGGCGGCGGTTGTCGCTGGAGACCAGGCCGCGCTGACGGGAGACGTCGCTGATGTCGTACTTGTCGAAGATCAGGTCGTCGCTGGCCCGCTCGGCCGCGAAACCCCACTTCCAGTTCTTGTCGATGTCGAAGGCGCCGTTGGCCAGCACGTAGGAGCGGCTGGTCAGGTCGCCGATCTTGCTGCCGTTGCTGTCGAGGTCCTTCTCGTAGGTGTAGCCAAAGCGGGCCTCGATCTCGCCGCTGTAGAAGCGCTGGCGGTAGTCGAGATTGAGGAAGGGGTTCACCTTGGTGTTGATCTGCGGGCTGATCGTCAGATCCGACGAGGGCCCGAGCACCTGGAGGTAGGGTTGCTCGTAGCTGAGGCCGCGCCGCTGCGAGGCGACGATGGTCGGCGGCAGCAGGCCCGACATGCGGTCGGCGTTGGGGTCGGCGTGCCACAGGATCGGCGTGTAAAATACTGGAATGCCGAACATTTCGATGACGGCATTCTCGTAGTAGATCAGGTGGTTCTCGCCATCCTGAACCACCTTGTCGGCGTGGATCGACCAGGTCGGGTCCCTGGTCTTGTCCTCGGCGCAGAGCTCGCAGGGGGTGTAGATGCCCTTGTTGAGCTCGGCGGTGTTGTCGTCGCGGCGGACCAGGGTGTCGCCGGCGATCTTGATGTTGTCCTGCAGCCGGGCCGAGAAGCCCTTGGCGACGCCGGCCCGCAGCTGGTCGTCGAGCACGATCTCGTCGGCGAAGGCGGTCGTGCCGTCGCGCTCGACGATGACGACGCTGCCGGTGGCGACGACGACGCCGGTGGTACGGTTGTAGACCACCTTCTCGGCCCGCAGGGTGCGGCCCTGGTTGCGGACCTGCACCTGGCCTTCGGCGACGATGGTCCCGGCCTTGTCGTCCTGGATGACGGTGTCGGCTTCCAGATAATAGCCGCCGGTCCCCAGGCCGTCGTCGGCGAGCGGCGTCGCCGGCTGCGGCGCGGCGGCCATGGCTGGAAGCGCCGTGGCGATCGCCTGATCCTCGTCCGCGAAGGCGGGCAGGGCGAGGGCCGTGAACACGAGCGCCGTCGCCCCGGCCAGAAGGCGGGCGCGGTTGCTGCGTGTATCGGTGCTGTCCAGCCTCATGAAACCCCTGTTCCCTCTCGCGTCGACACTCGGGCCGCGAGTCACCCGTCTTCCGTATAGCAAAGCAGGGTCAGCCCCGACAAAAGCGCCAGCAAGGGCGGCGCCCAGGCCGCCAGCATGGCCGGTATGATCTCCGCCCTGCCGAGCGCTATGCACATTTGGTTGAAGAAGAAGAAGGCGAAACCAAGGACCACCCCCGATCCGGCCAGCGCCGGCAGGCCGCCGAGGCGCATCAACCGCAATGAAAAGGCGGCGGCGAGCACGCTCATGGCCGAGAACAGGATGGGCGTCGCCAGCAGTTGCTGCAGCCGCAGCCGGTAGGCCAGGGCCGAGAAACCGGCCTTCTCGGTGCCGACGATGGTGGCCGGCAGGCGCCAGAAGGCGATGGCTTCGGGCGTGGTGAAGCGCTCGATGGCCGCCTGGTCGTCGAGGGTCGAGGGGATGGTCAGCGTTTCGGAGCGCACCGAACCGGCCCCGGGCGTCGCCTCGCGCGCGTTGGTCAGTTTCCAGTAGCCCGGCATCAGCCGCGCCTCGGTGGCCTCGACCCGGCGGGAGAAGGCCAGGCCGCCATCGGGCTCGACCCGGTAGACGAACATCGAGACGACCTTCAGCCGGACCACGCCGTCGACCTGGTCGTGGCTGCGGGCGCGGATGACCACCTGGGTCTTCTCGTCGGTCTGGCGCAGCCAGGTCTCCTTGGGGGCGTTGGCCAGGTAGTCGTCCATGACCGCGGTGCGGGCCTGCTCGAACTTGACGTTCATCCAGGCGGCCATCGGGTTGAGCACCGCCACGGTCAGGGCCCCGACGACGAAGGCGGCGGCGGCGGCGGGCAGGATGAAGCGCCAGGCCGAGACGCCGGCGGCGCGCATGGCGATCAGCTCGCTGCGCCGGTTGAGCCCGACGAAGGCCGCCAGGGTGCCGAACAGGAAGGCGAACGGCAGCAGGGTGAGGATGGTCGAGGGGGCTTTCAGCAGGGTCAGCCACAGCAAGACCACGAAACCCGCGTCGGCCCGTCCGCCGACGTTGCGCGACACATCGACGAAATCGATCAGCAGGATGACCGCGGCGATGATGGCCAAGGCCCCGGCCACCGAGACCATGGTGCGGCTGAGGACATAGCGTTCGAGGCGACCGGGAATCAATCTCATGCGGCGACTCCGATCGGAGGGCGCGGCATGCGCATGAAGGGGATCCAGGCCTGCCAGCCGTGCCGGCTCTCGACGGGACGGAACACCTGGTCGAAGCCCCAGAGCATGGCCCCCAGCGGGATGGAATACTGCAGGACGTTGAAGGCCACGTTGTCCTCGCAGGCGGCCTGGACCGCGAAGCCGATGATCCGCACCAGGGCGGCGGCGGCGCCGATCAGGGCGATGCGCCTGCCATAGCCCATGCGGTTGAAGCCGGCCCCGACCACGGCCGCCAGGGCCATGGCCATGAAGGCCAAAGCATAGAGCGGCGAGGCCAGGCGGGAGTTGCCCTCGGCCAGCATGCGCTTGCGGTTCTTCTTCTCGTATTCCTGGCTGAGGTCCGGGTAGAAGAGCTCGTGCAGGTATCGGTCCGAGGCCTTGAAGCGGATGCTCTCATTGCTGTTGAGGTAGGGCTTCAGGTCCAGGGCGTATTCGTCGAAGGTCAGGTAGTTGAGCACCCCGCGCTCGGAAAACTCCTGGGTCGAGCCGTGGCGCATGAGCAGCAGCGGCGCGCCGTTCTTGAACAGCACCTGGCCTTCCTTGGCGGTGTAGGTGGTGGCCTGGCCGTCCTCGGTCATCTGGTGGATGAAGAGGTTGTGGATGGCGCCGTTGCTGTCGACGGTCTGTCCGTAGACGGTGAGGCGCGGAGCCGGATCGGTGAACTGGCCCTCGACGACCAGCATGGCGGCCAGGTCGGTCTTGGCCTGGAAGATCAGCTTGCGATACTCGCGATAGGCGGCCGGCTGGACCCAGAGGTTGATGACCAGGCAGGTCAGCATGGCGAGCGTGGCCAGTTTGACGGCTGGGCTGATCACCCGCCAGCGGCTCATGCCGCCCGCGTAGCAGACGACCAGCTCCTGATCGCCCTGCAGCTTGTTCAGCGCCACGAAGGCGGCGACCAGCACGGCGATGGGAATGATCAGATTGGCCAGCTGCGGCATGGCCAGCAGGATGATCTGCAGATAGATCCAGGCGCTCTGGCGCTGCTCGATGATGATGTCCAGCTGGCCCAGGCTCTGGCTGAGCAGGCCCACGGCGGCGAGCGCCGCCGTCGCCAGCAGCGTGGGCCATAGCAGCTGGCCAAAGAGGTAGCGTTCGATCAGGCGCATGCGGACTTTGAATTGGGGCCGCTGTTGGGCCGCCGAAGGGTTGTTAGTAGTGCGCGTTGGCCCCGAACGGAATACGCGGAGGCGCGATTCCTTGGCCTGACAGGCGAATTCGTCCCCCGCTTCCCCAATCACGCGGAAAGGCCTATCTCGCCTGCCAAGACATTTTGAGGAGCGCTTCATGCGTATCGAGTTCGTACAGGTCGACCGGGCCAATCCGCCGACCGAAGGCGCCACCGCCACCGCCATCATCGACGGCGGCAAGCTGTCGGAAGGCGCGCAGGATCTGGACAAGGCGACCAGCGGGGCCCTGGCCCGCGCAGTGGCCGCCGGCCGCTTCAAGGGCGCCAAGGGCGCCAACCTGGAACTGATCGCTCCGGCCGGTCGCGAGAGCGCCCGTATCACCCTGCTGGGCGTCGGCGACGGCCAGTGGAACAGCGAATCGGCCGAGACCTTCGGCGCCTCGGCCTATGCCGCGACCAAGACGAACGGCGCCTCGACGCTGACCCTGCTGCTGCCGGGCGCCAGTGGCGAAGAGGGGGCTCGCGCCGCCTTCGGCGCCACCCTGGCCAGCTATCGCTTCGACAAGTACCGGACCACCGAGAAGGCCGACAAGAAGCCGTCGATCGAGACGATCAAGGTCGCCGTCGATGATCCGGCCGCCGCCGCCGGCGCCTGGGTTGAATTGAAGACCCTGGCGGACGCCATCTTCTTCAGCCGCGACCTGGTCTCCGAGCCGCCGAACGTCCTCTATCCGGAAAGCTACGCCCAGCGGGTCAAGGCGCTGGAATCGATGGGCCTCGAGGTCGAGATCCTCGGCGAAGCCGAGATGGCCAAGCTGGGCATGGGTTCCCTGCTCGGCGTCGGCCAGGGCTCGATCCGCGACAGCCAGCTGGTCGTCATCCAGTGGAAGGGCGGCGGCGACGCCCAGCCCATCGCCTTTGTCGGCAAGGGCGTGACCTTCGACACCGGCGGCATCTCGATCAAGCCGGCCGACGGCATGGAAGACATGAAGTGGGACATGGGCGGCTCGGCCGCCGTGGCCGGCCTGATGCACGCCATCGCCGGCCGCAAGGCCAAGGCGAACGTCGTCGGCATTCTGGGCCTCGTCGAGAACATGCCCGACGGCAACGCCCAGCGTCCGGGCGACGTGGTCACCTCGATGTCGGGCCAGACCATCGAGATCATCAACACCGACGCCGAAGGCCGCCTCGTGCTGGCCGACGTGATCCATTACACCGCCCAGCGTTTCAAGCCGAAATTCATGATCGACTTGGCCACCCTGACCGGCGCCATCATCGTCGCGCTCGGTCAGGAATATGCCGGCATGTTCGTCAACAACGACGAGCTCAGCCATCGCCTGCACAAAGCCGGCGAGGCGACCGGCGAACTGGTGTGGCGCATGC